>JASLBL010000294.1 GCA_030146615.1 Actinomycetes bacterium | reverse complement strand
GGACTGCTGCTTGGCGCGGCCGCCGTCACCATGCTGGGCGCGTTCTCCACCATCATGAGCGCCGCCCCGGCCGATCTGGCCGCGCCCCTGCACCAGCAGCACCTGTTCCTGCTGGCTTCCATCAACCTGTCGCTGTTTGCGCTGGTGCTTGGGATCCGGGGGGTCACCGACGAGTTCCGGCACGGGTCGATCGTCCCGACCCTGCTGCTGGAACCCATCAGACGGCGGGTGCTTTGGGGCAAGGCGGTCACCTTGGCGGCCGCCGGCGCGCTGCTGGCCACCCTGGCCCAGGCGGCCATGCTCGGCCTGGCATTGCTGCTGTTGCAGAGCAAAGGCGTCCAGGCAACGGTGGGAACCTCGGACCTGGTGGCGATGGGCGGGCTGGTGGCCGCCAGCGCGCTGTGGGCCATGATCGGGGTGGCCGTGGGCGCCGTCGTGCGCTACCAGGTCCCGGCGGTCGTCGGTGCCCTCATCTGGGTGTTGGTGGTGGAGAACCTGGGCGCGGGCCTACTTGGCCAGGCGGGCAGCTACCTGCCCGGGCAGGCCGCCCACGCCCTGGCCAGCGCGTCGCAGGCCGGGACCCTGCTGGCGCCGGCCATCGGTGCCCTGGTGCTAGGCGGCTATGCGCTCTTGGCCATGGTGGCCGCAACGGTCAGGATGACCCGAGCCGACGTGACCACGGCCTGAGCCCGATCCCCCGGTGGCCGAGGAGCTTGCGCAAGGGAGAGGCAGTGAAGCGCCCGGTGCCAGACCGTCGCCGCCTGCTGGGATGGGCACTCCCCGCTGGCAGGCGCGGGCGGCTGCACCCCTGGGTGGTTGATGGGCTGCTGGCCGGCCTGCTGACGATCCTGGCGGTTGTCGGCCTGGTCGCCTCGCCTCCTCAGCCACGGTTCCAGGACCCAGATGCGCTGGCTGGACTGGTATCGCTGGGCCAGACCCTGCCGCTGGCCCTCCGCCGGCGGCGACCGGGAACGGTCCTGGTCCTGGTGTGGCTGGCCACCGCCGGCTACCTGCTGCTGGGGTATCCGCCCAACACCACGGCCCTGGTGGGCGCCATCGTGGCCACCTACAGCGTGGCCGCCAATGGCGCCGGGCGCACCCCGGTCGTTGGGGCGCTGTTCATCGCCGGGGTCATCGCCGTGGTTGCTGCGGCCGCGGTCGGCGTCGATGCCGACGCGACGCTGACGGACCTGGCCGCGGCGGTGCTGGTGTTCCTCACCGCCTGGGTGCTGGGGGACCGCATGCGGACCGGTCGCGCCTACACCGCCGCCCTGGAGGAGCGCGCCCAGCGGCTGGAGCAGGAACGGGAAGCCCAGGCCAAAGCGGCGGTCCGTGAGGAGCGGACCCGGATCGCGCGGGAGCTACATGACGTGGTGGCCCACAACGTCAGCGTGATCGTGGTCCAGGCCACCGCCGCCGGGCGCGTGCTGGATGCCGACGATGCCGACCCGCCGGGTGTGCGGGAGGCGCTGGGCACCATTGAGGCCACCGGCCGGGCCGCGCTGGCTGAGCTGCGGACCGTGCTGGGCGCGCTCCGAACCGACCAGGACGACCACGCGCGCACCCCCCAGCCCGGGCTGGCGAAGCTGCCCGAGCTGGTGCAACGCACCCGCGAGGCAGGGCTCCCGGTCGAGCTCCGGATCCGGGGGGAGCACCGGGCGCTGCCGCCCGGGGTCGACCTGTCGGCCTACCGGATCGTGCAGGAGGCCCTGACCAACGCCCTCAAGCACGCCAGCCCGACCAGCGCCACCGTGCTGGTCCGCTATCGGCCCAACCGCCTTGACCTGCAGGTCAGCAACGACGACCGGGGAGCCTCGCCAACTGGCCGCCACCGGGGCGGCCAGGGACTGGTCGGCATGCGCGAGCGGGTCCTGCTGTTCGAGGGTGACTTCCAGGCCGGACCGCTGCCCGGCGGCGGGTTCAGCGTGCAGGCCAGCTTCCCGCTGGACCCCACACCGCCATGACCGTTCGGGTCCTGCTGGTCGATGATCAGGCCCTGGTCCGGACCGGCTTCCGGATGATCATCAACACCGAGCCCGACCTGGAGGTGGTCGGCGAGGCCGAGGACGGACGCCAGGCGATCACCCAGACCCACCGCCTACAACCCGACGTGGTGCTCATGGACGTCCGCATGCCCGAGCTGGACGGCGTGCAAGCGACCCGTCAGCTCGCCGGCCCCGGCGTGCCCCACCCGACCAAGGTCATCATCCTGACCACCTTCGACCTGGACGAATACGTCGTCGAGGCCCTACGGGCCGGCGCCAGCGGGTTCCTGCTCAAGGATGCATCGGCCACCACGCTGGTCGAGGCGATCCGCGTGGTCGCCCGCGGCGAGGCCCTCCTTGCCCCAACGGTCACCCGGAGGCTGCTTGACCGGTTCGCCCCCCGCCTGCCAGCCGTCGATCCCCTGGTCACCCACAACCTGACCACACTCACCGAGCGCGAACTGGAGATCCTCAAGCTCATCGCCCGCGGCCTGTCCAACCAGGAAATCGCGACCCGGCTGTTCCTGGCCGAGACCACCGTCAAGACCCACGTGTCCAACCTGTTGGCCAAGCTCCAGCTTCGCGACCGCATCCAGGCCGTGGTGCTCGCCTACGACACCGGCATCGTCCGGCCCGGCGGGACCTAGCAACGAGCAGGGCGCTGGGGTACCACCATGCCGCTGGCTAGGGACAGCCGTCTACACAGGGGGATGTCCCTGGCCCAGACCCCCGCCAGGGCTCCCCCTAACAAGGCGATCGCCCAGGCGGGGCTCGCTTGTCGGGGGCAGCCGGCGGGGGTTCCCCTTGCCAGCCAAGGTCCGCCACGCGGAGCGCCGCTGCCCCCACGAGCGACGTGTACCTGGTCCACGTTTGGGCCACACGCAAGAGAAGCATGCGCTCGGGTGGCGGTCACCAACGGTACGTCGCTCGAAGGTTGGCCCTGCGACGTCAGTCGCCAGCGGTGCAGACATTCCAGTGTGCCTAGGAAGACCAGGTGGGTGGCCGGCCGGCGGATGGCTCGGACAGGGTTTCCACCAGCGCCCGGATCTCGGCATCGGGGTAGCGTCGGTGACCGCCCAAGGTACGGAGGTAGGGCAGTCTGCCCTCCTGGGCCCAGCGACTCACCGTCTTGGGAGACACATGAAGGAGCTCGGCGACCTGCGCTGTACGGAGGTACCTCGGCTCGGTTGGCTGTGGCACCGTACGCTCCATTCTGGGCGAGTGTCCCCCATATGGAGGACAACCCTATCTCCATCAGGAGCCACCGCCATCCAGCGTTCTACATAGCGAGCCAGCCGCCGTCTGACCACCTGTGACGCCAGGTCGATGAGGACGGCGTCTTCGCCGGCTACAGATGCACCACCGAGCAGGTCAGGGTGCGCGTGACACCATTGATGGCCTGAATCCGTGACACGACCAATCCGCCCAGAGCGTCGATGCTACGGGCCTCCGCGCGCACGATGACGTCATAGGGCCCAGCCAATGGCTGGGCCAGTTGCACGCCGTCGATCTCCGCGGCTTCGCTGGCGACCAGCCCAGCCTGGCCGACCTCGGCCTGGATGAGGACATATGCGGTGATCATCTCGCACGACTTCCTAGCCTAGTTGGAGCTGGTCACGTCGGATGCAGGGTTGTGGTGCGCGACCGACTAGCCACGGCCAACGATATTAACCACGGTCGACACGAACCCAGGGACGACGAGCAGGCAGGCCACGACCAGGGTCGCCCGCCCCACCACCACCAGGCGGGGGCTCTGCACGGCGGCCACCACCTGAGGGATCCGACTGGCGACCACCACCACCACGCCGACGATGGCCGCGAGCAGACCCACCGACGCCAACAACAGCAACAGCAGCAGGGGGGCGTGGGCGGCGACGGCGCCGGGCGAGGCCGCCAGCAGCGGGACCGCTCGGCTGAGCCGCCCGGCCAGGGCGGCGACCAGCAACCCGTGGAACACCACCAGCGCGGCAAAGGTCGCCACCGACAGCCACCCGGGGCCGACCAGGTCGAAGTCGGGGTTGTCGCGGCGCAGCGGCTCAAGCCGCGTGCCGGCCACGACCAGGAGCAGGACCCCATACGCCAGGCCACCAACCCAGCCAGCCGGCAGCCAGCGATGCAGCAGCACAAAGACCACCCCTGAAGCCAACCCGAAGAACAGGCCGGTGAAGACCACAAACCCGAGCGTGCCGTCCACCGTGATCCGCCCCACCAGCTGCTCGGCCTCGGTGATCCGCCCCTGGGCGTCAGCCCCAGCGGTGACCGCCAACAGCCGCATCACCAGCCGCCCGCCAGCCCCGGCGGCCAGGATCCCAGCACCCAGGCCCGAGGTGACCGCCACCGTCAGGTACCACAGGTAGCAACGCACGACCAGGCCCGGCGGCCGCCTCGTCTGCCCAGCCGTATCCGGCTCTGACAAGGGCGGCGGCTCGACGGCCAGCCTGCCCCAACGAACGACCACGACCAGCCCAGCGAGCACCAGCGCGATGCAGACAACGATCACCGCCATGGCCGCAGTATGACCACCTCGAGGTGCCAGGGCTTGCGATCGAGCCCATGAGGCCAGGCCACCGGGCCGTCCGCCGAGCTTGTGATTCTGCCGGTGTTCTGCCCGACTGAGCTGGACCGCGCCGCATGGCGTCGCCGTGGACAGGCCTCCCCATCGCTGAAGCTGAGGTCATCGACCGTAGGCGTAGGATGCGGTGATTCCGCCGGACAGCGGCTCCAGGCCAGGAGGAGCAAGGCATGCCTACGCCGCATGACCTCCTGACCCCAACCGAGCACGAGGCCGCCCAGCTTCTCGTCACCCTCGCCTGGCGGCTGGACGGCGGACATCTCGTCAGCGCCGACCAGATGCTGGCCAGGCTCTGCGGCATCCCTACCAACGACGTGGCCATGGCAAGCATCGTCCTGCTCCGGGAAGTCGCCCACAGCGTCGCACCGGCGCTCCAGCGGCCGCCGATCGAGGTCCTCGACCACCTCCGCGCGTGGCTCGCCGGCCGAGCAGCGCCATCCGGTTAGTGCGGCTCGATCCCAAGACGCGGCCCCGCACGCTCTTCCCGAGGCTTGCGCATACCGCGTGACCCTGTATGCTGATTCGGCATACGAACAGGTGTTCACCGGGTGGTGTCCATGCAGGCCGTAACGCAACAGGAGCTCGGACGACGGATCGCCGAGGCTCGCCATGCGCTGGGTTGGACGCAGGGCGAGCTCGCGGAGCGGGCCGGCCTGACCCAGACGGCCGTGTCCCGGATCGAGACGGGGTCCCGGGCCGTCGGATCGCTGGAGCTGGCCGAGCTGGCCGAGCTGCTCGGCGTCTCGGTCATCGACCTGCTCCGGGCCGGGCCCCGACCGATGCGGGCGATCGCGGCCCGGCTCGGTCGCTTCCGGGAGCCAGGCGCGGTGGACCGGGCGCTCAAGCGGGTGGAGACGCTGACCGGGCTGGACGAGCTGCTGGACTCGGTGCTCGGGGCTGCGCCCGGCGAGCCGGCGCCGCCGCGCCTGGGCGGGGCCGGCCGCGGTCCGGCCGTCGACCAGGGCCGCCGGCTGGCCGGTGAGATGCGCCGGGCACTGCGGCTCGGGGACGGACCGATCGTCCGCTTCCCCGAGCTCCTCGAGGAGCGGTTCCGATTGGACGTCGACTTCTCCCCGCTTCCCGAGGCGGTGGACGGGTTGTGCGTCAGCGTCGGCGCGCGCGCCCTGATCCTGGTGGGCAGCAGCAAGCCGTCGAGCCGCCAGCGGTTCACCCTGGCCCATGAGCTGGCGCACTACCTGGTGGACGATCTGGACCCGCTGTACGTCGACGAACGGGGGGTCCGAGCCCGCAGCGTGACCGAGATGCGGGCCAACGCCTTCGCCGCCCACCTCCTCATGCCAGAGCCCGGGGTCCGCGCGGCCATCCAGGGGACCGCCGACGACGCCGAGCGGGCGGTCAGGGTCGCCCTCGCCTTCGGGACCAGCGTGAGCGCCGCCGCCTACCAGCTCAGGAACCTCGGGCTGCTGCCGGAGGCCGTCCGCGACCGGTTGATCGACGCCGGCGCCAAGCCGCTGCTGATGCGCTACGCGCTGCCGTCCGACTGGCACCAGGACGAGAGTGGCCGGGGCCGGGTCAGGCCACCGGGCCGCCTGTACGCTCGGGCGACGCTCGCCTACCGGCGCGGCCTGATCGGCCTCGAACCGATCGTCGACCTCCTGCGCCATCCCGACCGCGACCAGCTCCGGCAGGAGCTGGACGATGCCGGCCTGACTCCCGACGTGGACGCCCTCGGCGTCGTCGACCCGGCCGCCCTCGACGAGATCCTGGAGGAGATGGCACCTGGCAGATGAGCTGCCGAAGGCTCGTCTTCGACACCGGACCACTCAGCTCCTTCGCCGTCATCGCCCGACTCGACCTCCTCGAAGCCATCTGCGCGGGCCATGGCTCCTGGCCGCTCTCGGTCCAGCGCGAGCTCCGGGCCGGCGTCAGGACGCTGCCCGCCCTGGCCCACGCCCACCAGGCGAGGTTCCTCGGGCGCCCTGAGGTGCTGGAGCACCCCGCCGACCTGCTCGAGGCCGAGCTCCTGCGGGTCCGGCTGGCCGGCAGCTCGCGAAGTCAGCGCCACAACCGCGGCGAGGCCGAGGCGATCCTGCTCGCCCGCCGCCGGCGGGGGATGTTCGTCTCGGAGGACCGGGATGCGCGGGTCCTGGCCGCCGTCGAGCTGGGCCCGGGCCGGGTGGCCGGCACGACGGACCTGCTCGCTCGCGCCGTCCGGATGGGCCTGGTCGGCCCGGCGGAGGCCCGGGGTCTCCATCAGGCGATGCTGGCGGCCGGCCGCCGCCCCGGGCGCCTGCGGCCCGGCCAGCTCGGCCCAGAGGCCGGCCGGCCCAGGCCGGGCGGGCGGATCAGCTCGGGAGGAAACGCAGACGGCGCCTCGGTGGGAGGCGCCGTCTGGACGTCCGGCCCCCCCTTGGGTGGTGGCCGGTCACGCGGGTCGAAGGGCTAGCCGCCGGCTTCGACGCCGCGGAGCAGCTGGCGGACTTCCGTCTCGCGGTAGCGACGGTGTCCGCCGAGAGTGCGGATGCTCGAGAGCTTGCCTGCTTTGGCCCAGCGGGTCACGGTCTTGGGGTCGACACGGAACAGCGCGGCGACCTCCGCCGGGGTGAGCAGCGCCTCAGGAGCGGGCGCAGACTGGACGGTACGACTGGCGGACATGGTTGCCACCCCTCACCTCGAACTTCCCCCCGTCGAGACGGGATTCTCGCGGAGGTCCTGAATATCCTAGAGGCGTCGAATGGGACAGACCATAGCAACTTAGGGCTATTTTCCGCCCCGCCTAGTAGGACTATCGGCAACCGACCGCCAGAGCTTTAGCAAAAGGTACGCAGAGCTCAATTACTGGATTCCCGCCCCCTGAGGGCGGACCAGCGCTCGCTCAGGCTGCGGTAGAGCTCACTGGATCGATCCAGATCTCCCGCCTCCAGCGCGCTGAGCGCCTCCCAGACCTCGGCGGCCGAGTGGTCGGCGACGAGGTCCTCGAACGGGATTGCTCTGGTTAGTCCTCCGTAGTCGAGCTGGACCAGGCTGTCGGGGTCGAAGCTGTGGAGCCAGGCCCGCAGCTCCTCGACGGCCACGACCATCTCGGCGTCGTCCATCAGCTCCTGGAGGATGCTGACCGCCCGCGAGACGCGGCTGCGCGCCTTGGGCATGGTGGTCCGGTAGGTGAGCCGGGCCACCTGGCCCGACGCCGGGGCCCCGACCCGCCGCTCGCCGTCCTCGAACAGGGTGAACCAGGGCAGGGGGACGTGCCAGGCCGCCTGCTGGATGTGGCTGCGCGACCCCGGCCGCTCGCTCTCCCAGCGCTCCAGGGTCTGCTCGGCCCGCTCGACGTCGCCGGCGGACACGAACGCGTCGGCGACCTCGTCCGGGACCGAGCTGCGGAAGGCGACCAGCGACTGGAGGGTGCGCAGCTCGGTCCGGAGGGGGCAGAGGAAGACCACGTCCCCGACCCGCTCGACCAGGGCGTGCTCCCGCTCGGCGCCGACCGTCAGCCCGAGGGCGCGGGCCAGCCCGCGACGCTCCTCGCGGCCCACCAGCAGGCTCGCCGGGAGGACCTGGCCGGCCTCCACGTACGCGGCCCACTCCGCGCGCTCCCGGGGTGGGAACGCGGCCAGCGGCTGGTAGATGCGTAGATACGCCGTGAAGGCATGCCCCTTCATGGTGAGGAGTATAAGGAGGGGCCTGTGGTAGGTTGGCCTTCCAGGTGGGTACCCCTCACCACGCGTCTGCCGCCCTGGCGGCGATCCCGCCGGGGCCCGTCCAGGAGGTCATCCTTGGGAGCGTTCGGGCTCATGGGTGGCGAGTACGAGCAGGTCGTCTACAACCACGATCCCGCCTCCGGCCTCAAAGCCATCATCGCCATCCACTCGACCGCCCTCGGGCCGGCGCTGGGTGGCACCCGCTTCTACCCCTACGCCACCGAGGACGACGCCCTGGCCGACGTCCTCCGGCTGGCCAGGGGCATGAGCTACAAGGCGGCGGTGGCCGGGCTCAACCTCGGCGGAGGCAAGGCGGTGATCATCGGCGACCCCAAGCGGGTCAAGTCCGAGGCCCTGCTGCGCGCCTACGGCCGCTTCGTCGAGAGCCTCGGCGGCCGCTACATCACCGCCGAGGACATCGGGACCTACATCCCCGACATGGACGTCGTCTCGCTGGAGACCCGGTTCGTCACCGGCCGCTCCCCCGCCAACGGCGGCGGCGGCGACCCCTCGATCAACACCGCCTACGGGGTCCTGAAGGGCATGCAGGCGGTGGCCGAGGAGCTCTGGAACGAGCACGACCTGGCCGGCCGCCACGTCGTCGTCCAGGGCGTCGGCAAGGTCGGGTCCCACCTGTGCCACCTGCTGCACGCCGCCGGGGCCCGGCTCACCGTGGCCGACGTGGACGTCGACAACGTGGCCAGGGCGGTCAAGGAGTTCGGCGCCGACACCGTCGAGCCGGGCAAGGCCCACGCCGTCGAGTGCGACATCTTCGCCCCGTGCGCGATGGGGGCGGTGGTCAACGACGACACCCTGCCCGAGCTGAAGTGCGCGGCCATCGCCGGGTCGGCCAACAACGTCCTGGCCCGCGACGAGCACGGCTTCGCCCTGCGCCAGCTCGGCATCCTGTACGCCCCCGACTACGTGGTCAACGCCGGCGGCCTGATCAACGTGGCCGACGAGCTCCAGGGCTACTCCGCCGAGCGGGCCAAGGCCAAGGTCGAGGGCATCTTCGGCGCCGTCCGGGACATCTTCCACCGGGCCAAGGCCGACGGCGTCCCCACCAGCGAGGCCGCCGACCGGATCGCCAAGGACCGCATACGCGACATCTCGCGGCTGCGCCTGATCCGCGTGCTCCCGGGCGTCAGCGGCTAGCGACCTCCCCCATCACCCAGGCCGGGATCTCGCGGCCGGCCAGGAACGCCGTCGCCCGGTCGGCCTCGGCGGGCGGCAGGACCACCACCATGCCGACGCCGAGGTTGGTCGCCCGGGACAGCTCATGGTCGGCGACCGGTCCGAGGTCGGCCAGGACCCGGAAGATCGGGGGCGGCTCCCAGGACGCCCGGTCGACCCTGGCGGTCAGGCCGGGGGGGAGGCAGCGGGGGAGGTTGCCGGGGAGGCCGCCGCCGGTGACGTGGCAGAGGGCGTGGACCTCGGTCCCGCTGGCGAGCAGGTCGATCAGGTGGGGGGCGTAGATGCGGGTCGGGGTGAGCAGGGCCTCGCCGGCGGTGGTCCCGAGCTCGGGGAGCTCGCGCTCGTAGCCGATCCCGGCCCTGGCCAGGACCTGGCGGGCCAGGCTGAAGCCGTTGGCGTGGAGGCCCGAGGAGGCCAGCCCGAGCAGCACGTCGCCGGGAACGACCCGGTCGGGGCCGAGCAGGCGGTCGCGCTCGACCATCCCGAGGGCGAACCCGGCCAGGTCGTAGGCGTCCGGGGCCATCGCGTCGGGGTGCTCGGCCGTCTCGCCGCCGAGCAGGGCGCAGCGGGCCAGGCGGCAGCCCTCGGCCACCCCGGCGACGATGGCCGCCACCCGGCCGGGGTCGACCCGGCCGACGGCCAGGTAGTCGAGCACGAACAGCGGCTCGGCCCCGGGAACGACCACGTCGTCGACCACCATGGCGACCAGGTCGATGCCGACGGTGTCGTGGCGGTCGAGGGCCTGGGCGACCAGCAGCTTGGTGCCGACCCCGTCGCTGGCCGCGGCCAGCACCGGGTCGGCGGGGAGCCGGTCCGCCCCCGGGCCGGCGGGCCCTCGCCCGGCGGCGGCGGGCTGTCCGCCGGGGCCGGCGAGCCGCCACAGCCCGGCGAACCCGCCGATGCCCCCCAGTACCCTGGGGCCGTGGGTCGCCTCGACCGAGGCCCGCATCAGCGCCACCGCCCGGTCGCCGGCCTCGACGTCGACCCCGGCCTGGGCGTAGGTGAGCGGCTCCCGGTCCATCTAGACCTGCGGCGCCAGGCCCTCGAGCAGCTCCTTACCCTGCACCTGGGCCTCCACCGGGATCGGGTAGTTCCCCGTGAAACAGGCCGTGCACAGCCCCTCCGGGCCCTCCCCGGGGGCGGCGGCGGTCTCGGTGAGGGCCTCCAGCGACAGGTAGCCGAGGGAGTCGGCGCCGACGTAGCTGGCCACCTC
>JASLBL010000277.1 GCA_030146615.1 Actinomycetes bacterium | reverse complement strand
GACGAGATCTTCACGATCCTGATGGGCGAGAACGTCGAGTACCGCCGCAACTTCATCCAGCGCAACGCCAAGGACGTCAGGTTCCTCGACATCTGATGACCACCTCGACCATGGCACAGGCGCTCCTGGGGGGAGCGAGCTCCCCCCACATGGATCGGGCGCGTAGGCGGTAGGAGCCTCAAACAGACGGGGGAACCAGGAAGGAACCAGATGCCAGACGCCCGACGAATAGAGCCAATCGAGATCGAGGAAGAGATGCAGCGCTCCTTCCTCGATTACGCGATGAGCGTGATCGTGGCCCGGGCGCTGCCGGACGTGCGGGACGGCCTCAAGCCGGTGCACCGGCGCATCCTCTGGGGGGCCAACGAGGAGGGCGTGCGGCCGCCGAACGGACGCCGCAAGTCGGCGTACATCGTCGGCTCGGTGCTCGGCAAGTACCACCCCCACAGCGACACCGCCGTGTACGACGCCATGGTCCGCCTCGGCCAGGACTTCGCCTCCCGCTATCCCCTGATCGACGGCCAAGGCAACTTCGGCACCGCCGACGGCGACGAGCCGGCGGCCATGCGCTACACCGAGGCCCGCCTGAACGCGCTGGCCATGGAGTTGCTGCGTGACATCGACAAGGAGACCGTCGACTTCACGCCGAACTACGACAACGAGAGCCAGGAGCCGGTGGTCCTGCCCGCCCGGTTCCCCAACCTGCTGGCCAACGGGTCCGAGGGCATCGCCGTCGGGATGGCGACCAAGATCCCGCCCCACAACCTGGGCGAGGTCATCGACGCCACCGTGGCTCTGATCGACAACCCGGAGCTGACCAGCGAGGACCTGCTCCGCTGGGTCAAGGGCCCCGACTTCCCCACCGGCGCCTCGATCATGGGCACCGCGGGGATCCGCGACGCCTTCCTGACCGGCCGCGGCTCCATCCGGGTCCGCTCCAAGGTCCGCATCGAGGAGAACAACCGCGGCGGCCAGCGCCTGGTCGTCACCGAGCTCCCCT
Organism: Actinomycetes bacterium; assembly: GCA_030146615.1. Classification (GTDB taxonomy): domain Bacteria; phylum Actinomycetota; class CALGFH01; order CALGFH01; family CALGFH01; genus CALGFH01. Next base: position 14,574 of record JASLBL010000277.1, on the reverse strand, counting down.
ACCAGGTCTCCGGCGACCGGCTGCTGATCCGCATCCGCGACCTGGTCCGGGAGGGCCGCCTGAACGGCATCGTGGACATCGCGAACGAGTCCAACAAGGAAGGCACCCGCCTGGTCATCGAGTGCCGCCGCGACGCCGTCCCCCAGGTCGTGCTCAACCAGCTCTACAAGCACACCCAGCTCCAGGACAGCTTCGGCGTGATCATGCTGGCCCTGGTCGACGCCGTCCCCCGGGTCCTCAACCTGGCCGAGATGCTGTCGCACTACATCGCCCACCAGGTCACCGTCGTCGTCCGCCGGACCCGCTACGAGCTGCGCAAGGCCCAGGAGCGGGCCCACATCCTCGAGGGCCTGCTGATCGCCCTCGACCACCTGGACGAGGTCATCAACCTCATCCGCAACGCCGAGTCGGCCGACGTCGCCCGGACCCAGCTGATGGAGCGGTACTCGCTGTCCGAGATCCAGGCCACCGCCATCCTGGACATGCAGCTGCGCCGGCTGGCCGCCCTTGAGCGCCGCAAGCTCCAGGAGGAGTACGCCGAGCTCCAGACCAGGATCGCCGAGCTCCAGGCCATCCTCGACGACCCCTCCAAGGTGCGCGGCATCGTCAAGGAGGAGCTGCTCGAGGTCAAGCGGCGCTTCGCCGACCCGCGGCGGACCGAGATCCGGCCGGACGAGGGGGAGCTGTCGATCGAGGACCTGATCGCGGCCGAGCCGGTGGTGGTCACCGTGACCAGGACCGGCTACGTGAAGCGGGTCGCCCTCGGCGACTACCGGGCCCAGAACCGCGGCGGCCGCGGGGTGCGGGGGGCCAACCTCAAAGAGGACGACATCGTCCAGTTCCTGGCCATCACCAACACCCACCACTGGGTGCTGTTCTTCACCAACAAGGGCCGGGTCTACCGGGTGAAGGTCCACGAGCTGCCCGAGGCGGCCAAGAACGCCCGCGGCACCTATGTGGCCAACGTGCCAGGAGCGACATTCCAGCCGGATGAGAAGATCGCAGCAGTGCTCGACCTGGACGACTACGACGATGGTAAGTTCCTCGTCCTGGGTACCAAGCACGGCATGGTCAAGAAGACCGCCCTCAGCGAGTACGACTCGCCGCGGGTGGGGCTGATCGCGATCAACCTGCGAGGCGACGATGAGCTCATCGGGGTCAAGCTCACCTCAGGCGAGGACGACCTGCTGTTCGTCTCCCACAAGGGCATGGCCGTGCGCTTCAGCGAGAACCACGTGCGCTCGATGGGAAGGCAGACGAGCGGCGTGACCGCCATGCGGCTGCGGCGCGAGGACCAGGTGCTGGCCATGGAGGTGGTCCGCCCGAACGCGGACCTGCTGGTGGTGACGGACGCCGGCTACGGCAAGCGCACCCCGCTGGAGCAGTACGCGCGCAAGAGCCGTGGCATCCAGGGGGTCAAGACCGCCGAGTTGACCGAGGCCCGCGGCTTCCTCGCCGGCGCCCTGGTCGTGCAGGACGAGGACGACATCTTCCTCATCACCGATACCGGGCAGATCATCCGGACGCGCGTCAACGAGGTTCGCCGGGCTGGCAGGGCGACCCAAGGTGTGCGCATCATGCGACTCGCGAGGACGAGCGGCCGGGTCGCCGCCGTGGCGCCGGTCGTCAAGGACGAGGAGTAGCCAATGTCCAGCCAGTACCCGCAGGTGCAGACGCGGCCCCTGCCGCGCCAGGCGGCCTCGGCCATGGCGCCGGCCGTCGACCGGCGGGCGCGGCTGGTCCTGCGCCGGCTCGACCCCTGGTCGGTGCTGAAGTTCTCGGTCGTCTTCTACTTCTGCCTGATGCTGGTCAGCCTGCTGGTGTTCGCGGTCATCTGGTTCGTGCTGGTCAACATGGGTGTGTTCCAGTCGGTGACCGAGTTCGCGCTCAACTTCAACCTCGAGGTCGGCTTCCCCGCCGGCACCGTGTTCCGGTGGTACGCGTTCATCGGGCTGCTCGGCGTGGTCGTGTGGAGCATCGTCACCGTGCTCCTGACCCTGCTGTTCAACCTGGTGAACGACGTGACCGGGGGGATCGAGGTCGTTCTGGCCGAGCGGGAGCAGCGGCCCCTCGGTTCCTGACCCCGTCCCGGCCTCTGGCCCCATCGCGCCCCCGGCCGTCGCCGCGGTCCCGGCCGCCCCGCGGCTGCCCGCCCTGCCGGGGCTGCGGCTGACCCGCGCGACTCCCCTGCCCCCGGCCCTGGCCTTGGCCCTGCCGCTCGGCCGGGCGCTGCCCCTGCCGCTGGCGGGGCTGGCGGCGGTCGAGCTCGGCGCCGAGCTGCTCGCGGCGGCCCTCCCAGCGCTCGGCGACCTCCTCGACGGCGTTCCGCACCGCCTCGAACCGGTCCAGCTCCCCCGGTCCGGCCCCCCGTTGCGCGGCCGGGCGGCCCTGGGCGCCCTGCCGGGAACGGAGGCTCTCGATCTGCTCGTCGAGGTCGCGGCCGAGGCGCCGCAGCTCGAACAGCGACTGGGTGAGCACACGCTTGGCCGCGGCCAGCTCCCGAGATCCCGGCGGGCCCTCGGCGGGCAGCACCTGGACCAGCGCCCGGCCGGCGGCCAGCTCTTGGCGCCGCAGCGCCTGCTCGAAGTCCCGGGCACTCCGCTTGCGCTCCGGCGCCACCGCTCCACTCCTCGCTCTTGGTCTCCGCCAGGCCACAGCGTAGCCAGCGGCCGCCATTTGGAGTACCCGAATTCCTGACGATCGTGCCGCTCGCTGGAACTGTCACCAACAGGACGGTCCCCCTGCCCGATCGTCCATATACTCCTCGGCATGGCGACATGTCCGAACTGCGGCAACGACCTGGTCGAGAAGGCCAAGTTCTGCCCCGAGTGCGGCAGGGCGGTCGGCACGCGGACCACGACCCAGGAGTTCCGGATCGTCACCGTCCTCTTCTGCGACGTGGTCAAGTCGACCGACCTGGAGCATGCGCTCGACCCCCTCCCCATGCAGCGGCTCCTGGACCGCTACGGTCAGGCTGTCCGCCGGACCCTCGGCGAGCGGGGAGCCAGCGTCGGCAAGCGCCACGGCGACGGGTTCATGGCCGCCTTCGGCGTCCCCGAGCTGCACGAGGACGACGCCCTGCGGGCCGTTCGGGCGGCCGGCGAGCTCCGCACCGCCCTCGACGAGCTGGCCAAGGAGGTGCGCGAGCAGCGCGGCCTCGAGTTCGACGTCCGCCTCGGCATCAACACCGGCAACGTGCTCGTGCGCGACGCCGGCACCCTCGAGGAGGAGCTCACCGGCACACCCGTGAACCTGGCCAAGCGGTTCGAGGAGCTGGCAGGGCCGGGGGAGATCCTGCTCGGCGAGGAGACCTACCGGCTGGTGGCCGACGCGGTCACGGCCGAGCCGGCCGGGCCGCTGACGGTCAAGGGCGCCGCCGAGCCGCAGAACGTCTGGCGGTTGCTCGAGGTGCTGCCCGACCGGCCGGGCCGGGCCCGGCGGCCGATCGCGCCCATGGTCGGGCGGGGCCGCGAGCAGGAGCTGCTGCGGCAGCTGTTCGAGCGGGCCGCCGCCGAAGGCACCTGCCACATGGTAAGCGTGCTCGGCTCGGCCGGGGTCGGGAAGTCGCGCCTGGTCGACGAGTTCGTGGCCGGCCTCGGCGACCAGGCCAGCGTCCTGCGCGGCCACTGCCCGGCCTTCGGGGACAGCATGACCATGTGGCCGATGATCGAGGTCGTCCGCCAGGCGGCCGGGATCGCGCCCGACGACTCGCCCGAGCAGGCCCGAGCTCACCTGGCCGAGCTGCTCGCCGGCGTGGAGCGGGGCAGCCTGGTCACCGAGCGGATCGCCCAGCTGCTCGGCTTCGGCCAGGACACCGGCCTGCCCGAGGACACCTTCTGGGCCCTGGAGCGGCTGCTCGAGACCCTGGCCCGCCGCCGGCCGCTGATCCTGGTCATCGACGACCTCCAGTGGGCCCATCCGATCCTGCTCGATGCCGTCGAGCACGTGGCCGAGTACGCCGACGCGCCGCTGATGCTGCTGTGCATGGCCCGCCCGGACGAGCTGTTCGCGCGCCGCGCCCAGTGGCCGGGCGGCAAGGCCAACACGCTGTCATTCCTGCTCTCTCCCCTGCCCGAGCGGGAGGGTGAGCAGCTGGTCGTCCACCTGCTCGGCGGCCGTGTCGACCAGGCCGTCCAGGCTCACATCAGTGAGTGGGCCCAAGGCTTTCCGCTGCTGGTCGAGGAGCTGGTCAGCAACCTCAGGGACGAGGGCCGGCTGCGGGCGGCCAACGGGCGCTGGACGCTCAAGGTCGAGTCCGAGGAGACGGCCGAGCGGCGGGCCCGGACGGTGCCGACCTCCATCCACGCCCTGCTGCTGGCCCGCCTCGACCGGCTCGGACCCCGCGGCCGGGCGGTCATCGAGCCGGCGGCCGTGGTCGGCCAGCAGTTCCACCTTGGCGACGTCGAGGCCCTCCACCCAGGGGCCACGCCGGCCGAGCTCACCGCCGGGCTCCAGGAGCTGGTCCGCCTCGACCTGATCCGAGCCGACCACGGCCCCACCTCGGCGCCCCTGCCTCCCAACAGCGGTCCCGGCTACCGGTTCCGGCACGCCACCATCAAGACCGTCGCCTACGAGCGGCTCCCCGACGACCGGCGGGCCGAGCTGCACGAGCGCTACGCCGACTGGCTGGAACGCGAGACCGAGGACCGGCGCAGCCAGTTCGACGAGATCGTCGGCCACCACTTCTACGAGGCCTACCGCTACGCGAGGCGGCTCGACCCGGGCGGCGAGCAGATGCGGGAGCTGGCCAGGCGGGCCGGGGAGCGCTACGCGGCCGCCGGGCAGCGGGCCGCCGTCCGCGGCGACACCCGGCTCGTCCAGGCCTGGCTGGGCCGGGCGGTCCGGCTCCTGCCGCCCGAGCACCCGCTGCGGCTGACCGCCCTGCCGCCGCTGGCCGAGGCCCAGCAGAGTAACGGCAAGCTGGTCGAGGCGACCAGGGCATACCAGGAGCTGGCCCGGTCGGCCACGGCGGTCGGCAACGAGGGCCTGGCCCTGCACGCCACCATCGGCCGGCTTGGCATCACCGCCGTGCACGACCCGCGGCAGTTCCTCCGGGAGGGGCGCGACGAGGTCGAGCTGGCCATCGCCGCCTTCGAGCGCCTCGGTGACCGGCTCGGCCTGGCCAAGGCCTGGCACCTGCTCGCCTACCTGGACTGGACCAGGGGCCGCCTCACCCAGGCCGAGGTCGCCGCCGAGCGGGCCCGGGCGCTGGCCAGGGAGGCCAAGGACCCGGGCTGGGAGGCCAACGCCATCGGCATGCACTGCCTCACCCTGTACTGGGGGCCGCTGCCGCTGGACACGGTGGAGCGGCGCAGCCGCGAGGCGCTCGCCGAGGCCGAGCGCAGCGGCGTCTCCAGCCTGGCCGCCACCGCCTACCGGGTGCTGGCCAGGGTGGCCGCCCACCGCGGCGACCTGGACGAGGCGAGGCGGTACGTGGACGCGGCCAGCGCCATCACCCGTGAGGAGGGCTCGCTTCTGCCGAGGGCGGTCGACTGCATCTCGCGGGCGATGGTGGACATGCTGGCCGGCGACCTCCCGGCCGCCGAGGAGGTCCTCCGCAACGGCTACCGCCAGCTCGAGGAGATGGGCGGCACCGGGCCGCGGGTCAACGTGGCCACACTGCTCGCCAGGGTCCGGCTCCAGCGCAACCGCAACGACGACGCCGAGGAGATCACCCGCACCTGCGAGCGGCTGGCCGCCCCCGACCAGGCCGACGCCCAGATCAAGTGGCGCTCGATCCGGGCCATCGTCCTCGCCCGCCGGGGCGAGCATGCCGAGGCCGAGCAGCTGGCCAGGGAGGCCGTCTACTTGGCCAGCAAGACCGACCAGCTCGACTCGCGGGCCGAGGCCCACGTCGACCTGGCCGAGGTCCTGCTCCTTGGCGGCCGCGGCCGGGAGTCCGAGCACGAGCTGGAGCGGGCCATCACCCTGTTCCAGGAGAAGGGCAACGAGGTCGGGGAGCGCAACGCCCGGCGGCTACTGTCCCGCACCCGCAGCTGACCGTGCCTAGCGCGTCTCCCAGCTCGAGTTGGCCAGCGTGACCAGAGCGTAGATCCGGACCGGGACCAGCAGGACCACGTGCAGCGGCCCGTACAGCAGCAGGAACGGGACGCTGGCCCCGTGCACGAGCAGGAACGCGGCCGTCACACACAGCATGGCCAGGGCCAGGCTGAGGTCGGTGACCAGCAGCTCCCACCCGACCAGCAGCCCCTCGGACGCCAGCAGCAGCAGGGCGGCGGCCAACAGCAGGGGCAGCAGCGCCCTGGCCAGCACGTCAAGGGCCAGGTAGGGGTGCCGGGACCGGATGCCGTGGAAGGTCCAGGGCAGCTCCCGGTAGAAGCTGCGGTTCCAGCGCACCTGCTGGCGCAGGTACCGGCCGAGCGACCGGGGCACGCTGGTGCTGGCGATCGCCCGCGGCTCGTGCAGCACCTGGTGGCCGGTGGCCAGGACCAGGTTGGTCAGGTGGAGGTCGTCACCGTTGGTGCAGCGGACGCCGCCGAAGGTCTGGGTCAGGTACCGCTGCCAGAGCCCGTCCAGGAGACTGCGCCGGTAGACGGCGAACGGCCCGGAGCAGCACAGCAGCGAGGTGAAGAACCCCTGCGCCGGCCGCTCGACCTGGAAGCGGAGGCGGTAGCGCTGGTGGATCAGCCGGGTGAGGAGGTTGGTGGGCGCATTCAGCACCCCGACACTGCCCGAGACGGCCCCGACCTGGTCGTCGGCGAAGGCGGCGGCGGCCTGCCGGATGGCGTCGGGAGCGAGGACCGTGTCCGAGTCCATCAGCACGACCAGCTCGCCCGTCCCGCGCCGCACGGCCTCGTCCTGGGCGGCCCGCTTGCCGAGGTTGCCGTCGAGCAGCCGCACGTCAAAGCCCCGCGCCGCCCACCGCTCGTAGACCCCCAGCAGCGCCGACCGGTTGGCCGAGCCGTCGTCGACCAGCCACACCCGCATCGGCCCCGGGTAGTCCTGGCCGGCGATCGAGCGGCAGCACGCCTCCAGCAGCGACGGGTCCTCGTTGAAGCAGGGGACGACCACGTCGACCGAGGGCCACTCGACCGGGGCCGGAGGGCTGGCCACCCTGGCCCGGCGCTGGCGGCGGCTACGCAGCGCGTACACCCGCTCCAGGGAGGAGTGCAGCAGCACCAGGGTGACGTAGAGCAGGAACACGACGCGGAGGGCGGCAACCACCAGCTGGTCCGCCATCACCCGCCGCCCGGGCCAGGCGCCTGCCGGGCCGATTGCCCTGCTCTTCCGTGATGCACCACTCCACGTAGATAGTGGCTGGTCCAGGCCGGGGCTTCAAGACCGGCATGCGTCGGGGACCGGGCAGGCAGGTGTCAGGAAGCTGACATCCGGCCGGTCGGGCCGCTGACGGTTCCGGCCGCCCGGAGCTGGGCATGCTCACGGAAGCCCTATGGGGACGGCGACCGCGACCGGGAGGTGCCGATGCGCCTGCGCCATCGCGTGGTGCTCGGGCTGGCGATGGCCGCCCTGGCCGTGGCCGTGCCGGCCAACCGCTGGCTGCTGGTGTACGCCGGCCTGGTGCTGGTGGCCCTGACGCCCCGGGGGCCGCTACTCGTCCAGCCAGTTGTGCAGGGACAGCCCGCCGTCCACGGCGATGTTCTGGCCGGTGATATACCCCGACCAGGCGTCGCTGAGCAGGAACAGGGCGACCTTGGCGACGTCGGCCGGAACGCCGGCCTGGCCGGCGGGGATCCGCGGCCGCAGGCGGGCGTACTTCGCCACCTGCTCCGGGGTGCTGGTGTCCTCCGCCGTCCGGATCCAGCCGGGTGAGATCGCGTTCACCCTGATCCGGTGCCGGCCCAGGTCCTTGGCCATCGCCTTGACCAGCATGGCGACCCCGGCCTTGCTGACGCTGTAGTGCGCCTCGCGGGCCACGAACCGGTCGTGCAGGGAGGAGATGAACAGGATCGAGCCGCGCCGCCGCGGGACCCGGTCGGGGGTCTGCGCCTGCTCCTCGATCAGCGCCTTCACCAGCCGGTCGGTGAACAGCCAGGGCCCTGTGAGGTTCGTCCCCAGGACCAGGTCGAGCTCCTTGGTGCCGAGCTCGAGCAGCCGGTGGGAGGTGGTGATGCCGACGTTGTTGACCACCAGCTCGACCGGCCCGTTCCTGGTCAGCTCGTCGGCGAGGCCGACAACGTCCTCTTCGTACAGGTCGGCCTCCACGACCTGGCAGTCCTCGGTGCGGAAGGTGTCCTTGAGGTGCCCGGCGTCCTTGTCGACCACGGTGACCTCGGCCTTGGCCATGATCAGCCACTTGGCGATCGCCTCGCCGATCCCACGGGCGGCGCCGGTGACGACGGCCCGCCGGCCCTCGAGATCCTCCAGGAGCTCACAGACCGGCGGTACCTGGTTCGCCTGACCGGGATCGTCGTGACCGTTCGCCTGCACGCGCAGCTCACCTCCCCACCTGGACGGGTGCGTTTCGCCATCCAAGAGCCTTCTCGGCGACGGCGCTGTCACCTAGCTGACAATCACGGGAACTTCTACCGCTCGGCCAGGAGCTCCAACCGTTCCCGGTCGAGGATCTCGAAGCCGCCGCCGTCGGCCCGGATATAGCCGCGGGACTCGAGCGACCGCAGGGCCTGGTTCACCGTCTGCCTGGCCCCGCTGACCATGGCGGCCAGCTCGGTCTGGGTCACACGGCGGGTCCGGGGCAGCCCGTCGCCCTCGGTGGCCATCGCCAGCAGCCTTCGGGCGATCCGGCCCTGGAGGTCGAGGAAGACCAGGTCGCTGACCTGCCGGGTGGTCCGGCGGACCATCGCCCCGAGCGTGCTCAGCAACGCCTCGGCCACCTGGTCCTCCGCCCGGAGCAGATGGAGCAGCTCGACCCGGGTCACCACCAGCAGGGTCGAGCGCTCGACGGCCTCGGCCGACGCCGACCGGGGACCGCCGTCGAGCAGGGCGACCTCGCCGAAGGTGGCCGGCGGCCGGTGCCGGACCAGCTCGACGACGCCGCCGTCGCGGGAGGCGACGAACAGCTTCACCGCGCCGTCGGCGAGGACATACATGCGGTCGCCGGGCTCGTCCTGGGTGAACACGCTCTGGCCCCGTTCGACGACCCGCTCGGCGACATGCTCGGCGATCCGCCGCCGCGCCGCCTCGTCGATCCCGCCGAACAGCTCCGTCCGTGCCAGGACGCCGGCCCTGTGCTGGAGGTCCACGTCGGCCGGAGCTTACGCCGTGCCGGGCCCGCCCGGGCGCACCTGGGCCCGCCCGATCCAGTGTCACCAAGACGACAGTCCAGCTGTCGGCGCGTGGACTGCCGGTTCTGCCGCCAAGACCGAGACTGCTGGTACGCCACGAGGCCGTGACCTGGGAAGGAGTGAACGCCATGACCGTCCGCATCGTCTCCAGACTGACCCTGCTGCTGGTCGCCCTGGCCGCGGCCACCGCCCTGATGATCGGTGGGCTGTCCCTGCTGGCCTCGACCGCTCCGGCCGACGCGGCCACCCTCCTTGAGCACGACCAGGCCGCCGCCGTCGTGAAGAGCGTCGAGACCGCGGCCACCGAGACCACCGAGACGACCGACGCCACCCCGACCCCGGCCATCGTGCTGGTCTTCGCCGGGATCGTGCTGATGGCAGCGCTTCCGCCGATCCACCGGGTCCACGTCTACCACCGGTCCTACCACCGGTCCGACTGGCTCTAGCGAACGGGGGGAGGACGTCCGCCGGGGGAACATCCCGCCCCCGGCGGACGTTGTTCGTTGCCCCTGCCCTGCTCCCCTACCCGCCGGCCAGGCGGCGCAGCTGGTCGCGGTCGAGGAGCTCGAACACCCTGCCGGCCGAGCGGATGTAGCCGCGGGACTCGAGCGACCGCAGCGCCTGGTTCACCGTCTGCCTGGCCCCGCCGACCATCGTGGCCAGCTCCACCTGGGTGACCCGCCGGGTCCGGGCCCCGCCCGGCTCGGCCAGGTCGAGCAGCTTGGCCGCCACCCGGCCCTGCAGGCTCAGGAAGGCCAGGTCGCTGATCTGGCGGGTGGTCCGGCGGACCATCGCCCCCAGCGTGCTCAACAGGGCCTCGGCCACCTGCTCGTCACTGCGTAGCAGCCGGAGCAGCTCCGGGCGGGTCACCACCAGCAGGGTAGAGCGCTCCACGGCCTCGGCCGACGCCGACCGGGGCCCGCCGTCGAGCACGGCCAGCTCGCCGAAGATCGCCGGGGCGGCATGGCGGTGGAGCTCGATCAGCTCGCCGTCCCGCGAGCAGACGATCAGCTTCACCATGCCCTCCAGGAGCACGAACATCGCCTCGCCGGGATCGTCCTGCCAGAACACCATCTGGCCTCGGTCGACCGTCCGGCGGCCGGCGTGCTCGACCACGGTCAGGCGCGCCCGCTCGTCGAGCCCCTGGAAGGGCTCCACCCTGCCCAGCAGCAGGGCGGCGGTCCTGGCGTCCAACTCCTCACCACCTGACCGGAACGGGAACGCTCGTCCCAATCCTGGGGGATCGCCAGGTGAAATACCAGGGTGCGGCTGGCGTCGTGGCCGCTTTGACACCTGGGCCGGCGCTGCGCTCAACTTTCCCCGCCTGCATCCCGTCTGGGCAAAGGATCAGCGATGACCGCCGAGTCGAACGTTCGGTCCGACCCTCGAGGCACCCCGCCCCGCTCCAGGCTCGACGCCTACTTCCAGATCTCCGAGCGCGGCTCCACGGTCGAGCGGGAGATCCGCGGCGGGCTCGCCACCTTCTTCACCATGGCCTACATCGTCGTCCTCAACCCGCTGATCCTCGGCGGCGCCCAGGACGTCAACGGCCAGCGCCTCGACCTGGGCCAGCTGACCACCGCGACCGCCCTGGTGGCGGCGGCAATGACCCTGCTGATGGGCGTCTACGGGCGCTACCCGTTTGCGATCGCCGCCGGGCTCGGGCTCAACGCCGTGGTCGCCTTCCAGCTCGCCGCGGCGATGTCGTGGCCGGCGGCCATGGGTATCGTCGTGCTCGAGGGCCTGGTCATCACCCTGCTGGTCCTGACCGGCCTGCGCGAGTGGGTGATGAACGTCATCCCGCTCGCCCTCAAGCAGTCCATCAGCGTTGGCATCGGCCTGTTCATCGCCTTCATCGGCTTCGTCGACGCCGGGTTCGTGCGGCGCATCCCCGACGTCGCCAACACCACCGTCCCGGTCCAGCTGGGCGTCGGCAACCGCCTGATCGGCTGGCCGACGGTGGTGTTCGCCTTCGGCCTGCTGCTGACCATCGCCCTGATGGTCCGCCGGGTGAAGGCCGCTATTCTGCTCGGCATCGTGGTCACGGCCATCTTCGCGATCATCCTCAACTCGATCGTCGACGTCGGCCCCCGGGTCGACGCCGCCGGCAACGTCAACCCCTCCGGCTGGGCCCTGACCGTCCCGTCGGTCCCCGACGGCGTGGTCGGCTCCCCCGACTTCGGCCTGCTGGGCGCCTTCAGCCTCGGCGGCAGCTTCGCCCAGGTCGGGATCATCGTGGCCGTGCTGTTCATCTTCACGCTGATGCTGAGCGACTTCTTCGACACCATGGGCACGGTCATCGGCGTCGCCAACGAGGGCGGCCTGCTCGACCGCGACGGCCGCCTGCCCGGGATCAGCAGGGTGCTGCTGGTGGACAGCGTCGCCGCGGCCGCCGGTGGGGCCGCCTCCACCTCGTCCAACACGACCTACATCGAGTCGGCCGCCGGGGTCGGCGAAGGCGCCCGCACCGGCCTGGCCAGCGTGGTCACCGCCCTGCTGTTCCTGGTCGCGGTGTTCCTCACGCCGTTGGTCGAGGTCATCCCCCAGGAGGCGGCCGCCCCGGCCCTGGTCATTGTCGGGTTCCTGCTCATGCGTCAGGTCGCCGATATCGACTGGGGCGACCCCGAGATCGCCATCCCCGCCTTCCTCACCATCGTCCTGATGCCGTTCACGTTCTCCATCACCAACGGCATCGGCGCCGGCTTCCTCGCCTACGTCCTCATCAAGGCCTTCCGCGGCCGCTGGCGCGAACCCGGCCTGCTGCTCTGGATCATCGCGTTGCTGTTCCTGATCTACTTCGCGATCGATCCGGTGGAGCGCCTGCTGGGGGTGTAGGCGGGTCGGAGTTGGTCAGCCCGTGGAGCTGGGCTCGCCCTTCCCAGGGACAGCGTTCCACGTGAAGCAGTCGCGTCACCGCGGCGGGTCGAGCTCCTCGGTCAGCTCGGCGGCCCCGCGCTCGACCCGCGCCCGCAGCTCGCGCCTGTCGCTCTCGTCGAGCCAGGACGCCTCGACCCCGTCCAGCGCGATCGCCACCATGTCCTCCCACCGGTAGCCGAACGCCTCCATGCAGGACTGGTACTCGCGCCCGAGGTCGAGATCGGTGAGGGCCGGGTCGTCGGTGTTGAGGGTCGCCAGCAGCCCCGCCTCCCGCATCCGCCGGTACGGGTGCAGCTCCAGCCGGGGCACGGCATTGGCGATCACGACGTTCGAGTTGGGACAGACGGTGAGCGGGATCCGCTCCCCGGCCAGCCTCCGGGTCAGCTCCGGGTCCTGCATGCTCGACAGCCCATGGTCGATCCGCTCGGACCCGAGCACGTCCAGCCCGGCCCAGATGTGGCTCGGCGGCGTCTCCTCCCCCTGATGGGAGGTCCGTCGCAGCCCCACCTTCCCGGCCAGTTCGAACGCGCTGGCGAAGTCGGTCGGGTCGACCCCGAGCTCGGTCGAGTCCAGCCCGACCCCGATGACCCGCTCGGTCCCGGGGCTGGCCTTGTCGCGCAGCTCGATCAGCCGCTCGACCATGGCCAGCCCAGCCGCCGCCCCGTAGGCCCGGTCGATGTCGGCGATGAGCATCGCCCGGACCCCGGTCTCGTCCTCGGCCGCCGCCAGACCCTCGGCCAGTCCGGCAAGGATGTCGGCCAGATCCTGGCCGGCGTCCAGGTGCCGCGCCGGGGTGAAGAACGTCTCCCGGTAGACCAGGCCGTGGGCCGCCCCGTCGACGATGCTCTCGTACGCCAGCCGGGCCCAGTCCTCCCGGCTGCCAAGGGTCGACTGCACCAGCCAGAAGATCTCCAGGAAGGTATCGAGGTTCGAGTACCGGTACAGCTCGGTCGGGTCCGAGGTCGGCAGCTCGATCCCGTTCTTGGCGGCCAGCTCCACGACCGTGCCCGGCCGCATGGTCCCCTCGATATGACAGTGCAGCTCGACCTTTGGCAGCCGGTCGAGCGCGGTGACGACGTCCACCGTCCCTCCTTCGTTCGAACGGGATCCGCAAACCCTAACCGGCGCCGCTACGCTCGTACACCTCGGGCCGCAGGGTGCCGACGTAGCGCAGGTTCCGGTACCGCTCGGCATAGTCCAGCCCGTACCCGACCACGAACACGCTCGGGATGTCGAAGGCCTTGTACTTCACCGGCACCTCGACCCGCAGCTCGTCCGGCTTCTGCAGCAGGGCACACACCTCGAGCGAGGCCGGCCGCCGCGGCCGCAGGGTCGCCAGCAGATAGTCGAGCGTCAGCCCCGAGTCCACGATGTCCTCGACCAGGACCACGTGCCGCCCCTCGATCTCGTGGTCGAGGTCCTTGAGCAGCCGCACCACGCCGGAGGTCTCGGTCGCCGACCCGTACGACGAGGTCGCGATGAAGTCCACCTCGTGCGGGATCGTCAGGGCCCGTGACAGGTCGGCCATGAACACCACGGCCCCCTTCAGCACCCCGACGAGCAGCAGGTCGCGCCCCCGGTAATCCTCGGAGATCCGCGCGGCCAGCTCGGCAACCCCCACCTGGACCCGCGCCTCATCCAGTAGCACGGATTCGATCTCCGCCAGCACCATCCCGCACCCCTCGCCCAGTGACCGCTCCGCCACTGGGCGCGCCGCCTCCCAACCACCTCCAGCCTAACCGGATCATCATGGTTTCCCGAAGCCCGACCCACGAGGAGACCGAGTGCCCGACGACGCCCAAGCCCTGGCCGAGCAGTCCGCCGCAAGGATGTACGAAGCCGACCTGGCCTCCCGCCACCTCGGCGTCGCCATCGACCAGATCGCCCCAGGCCAGGCCACCGCCCGCATGCTGGTCCGCGAGACCATGCTCAACGGCCACAACATCTGCCACGGCGGCTACATCTTCCTCCTCGCCGACACCGCCTTCGCCTTCGCCTGCAACACCTACGGCCCCACGACCGTCGCCGCCGCCTGCAACATCGCCTTCCTCGCCCCCGCCCACCTCAACGACGAACTCATCGCCACCGCCACCGAACGCCACCACGCCGGCCGCAGCGGCATCTACGACGTCACCATCCGCCTCCCCAACACCACCGTCATCGCCGAGTTCCGAGGCCACAGCCGCACCCTATCCCCATGACCCTCCCACACCCCCTGTGCTACATTGCTCCGTCACCCGGGCCTGTAGCTCAGGCGGTTAGAGCGCATCCCTGATAAGGATGAGGTCCCAGGTTCAAGTCCTGGCAGGCCCACCACAACGCCATGACCAGCGGAAACGCTGGTCATCTTCACGTCCGGGGCCGGTTCGCGGGGCTGTGTACCGGATGGACACCTCATAACTGGCTTAACTTCCTGAGGTGTCATGGACACCCCGGCCCGCTCCCCCCTTGCTCGAAGGAGCGAGCAAGGGGG
>JASLBL010000244.1 GCA_030146615.1 Actinomycetes bacterium | reverse complement strand
AGCTGCTTGTCGTAGGGCACCTGGACCTGGTCGCCGGAGCCGCTGGCCTGGGCGAGAGGCACGAAGGTCGACCGGGTGCCGAACAGGCCGGTGTTGACCAGGGCCCACTCGGGCTCGCCGGTCTGGTCGTCGACGTAGATGGACTCGATGGTGCCAACCTTGTCGCCGTCGCGGTCGACCATGGTGGCGCCCTGCCAGCTGCGGACGGTGTCGATGTCGGGCATGTGCATTCCTCCTTGTCCAGGGTCTTGCTGCCGTGAAGGGCTTGGCTGGTCCGGGGGAGCGCGGCGATACGCCAGGCGCTCCCCCGGACCGATCCTGGTTAGCGGCCGCGCCGACGGCCGTGGCCGGTGCCGAACTCCTCGGTGACCGACGGGTTGGTGGCGACGGTGGTGTCGTAGGTCGAGGTGTAGTCAGGGTTCGAGGCCTGGGCCGAGGCCCGTGCCTGGTCGCGGAGTTGGGGGCCGCGCTGCTCGGCCCGGTTGGCGGTCTGGTCCCAGTACCGCTGCATGGTCCGGATGCCGCCGCCGCCGACGGCGACGATGACCGAACCGACCACGGCGGCCAGCAGCGCGTACCAGAGGCCGGTGACGATCCGCGGGGCGATCTGGAGCTGGTCGAGGGCGGCGAAGGCCGCGAAGACCAGGATCGCGATGCCGGCGCCACGGGCGATGAGCTGTCCGCCCTGCATGGCGCCGAGCAGGTTGGACAGCAGATCGGTGACCGCCTTGGCGACGGCGGCGGCGATCACGACGATCAGGATGGCCACGAAGATGTTGGGCAGGTAGGCGATCAGACCGCGGAGCAGGTCGGAGATGGGGTTGGACCCGAAGACCCCGAAGGTCAGCTGGAGCACGAAGAGCATGATGGTCCAGAACACCAGCTTGGCCAGGATGTCGGAGGGGTCGTACTTGCTTCTCGCCAGCGCCTGGCGCAGCCCGCCGCGCTCGACGACGCGGTCGAAGCCGACCCGCTCCAGGATCTTGTTGAGGATGCTGGCGACAGTCTTGGCGACGATGAAGCCGACGAGCAGGATGAGCAGGGCGGCGAGCAGCTTGGGCACGAAGGTGGCAACGTTCGACCAGGCGCTCTCGATGCCGCCTTGGAAGTCAACGGCGAGGATCACGTACTGCTCCTTGGGGTGAGGTCGGGTTCAGGTACGGCATCGGTTTGAGGTAGAGGTTTCGCGGTCTGGCCAAGTCGCCTCCGGGCTTCAAGGTGAACGCTGCTCGAACGGCGACTGGATACCGATGGATGGCGACATAAACCTGTACACAGCGTATAGGTTCGTGTCAAGGTCTTCACTGTAGGATGGGTAGCGGAGCTGGCTTCTTCAGGAGGGGATGTGAGCGACAAGGACGGGGATCGGGCGACGATGCCGATCGGTGAGGTGGCCCGCCGGACCGGGGTCACCGTGCCGACGCTGCGGGCCTGGGAGCGCCGCTACGGGCTGCTCGTCCCTGTCCGGACGGGCGGAGGGCATCGCCGCTACAGCGACGAAGACGTGCGGCGGGTCCTGGCGGTCCTCGAGTTGACCGGCCAGGGCTGGGCGGTGGCCGCGGCCGCACGCCAGGTTGCCGGCCATGGGTCCGCATCCCCGGTCCGGCCGCCGGTCGATGAGCTCCGTGACCGGCTCTGGAGCGCCCTCGACCAGGCGTTGCGGGAGCTCCCGGCCGGCACCGCGGCGCCGGCCCCGCCTGAGGAGCCGCCGGCCATGGACCAGGATCTGGCCTCCGCTGGTGCACTGGAGGCTGCGGGATTGCCCAGCCACTCGGTCAGGACCGCGATGGTCCGGCAGCGACGAAAGACCGCAGCCGCGGTCGGCCAGCCGGACTGGGAGCTGCTGGAGACCGTCCACCAGGCGACCCGAGGGCTGCTGTACATCTCCAGCGCCCGGGAGGCCACCGAGATCCTCGCCGCCGCCGTGCGCCGGCTGGGCGGCTCGACCATTCCCGCCGGCCAGGCCGACAGCTGGGCCCTACCCATCGACCTGTCGTTCGCGGAGGGCGAGCCGATCCTGCCCGTGGCCGAGCCGCTCAGCCTGGCCAGGATGCAGCTGGAGCAGGCGCTGCCCGGGCTGGTTGAGGATGCCCGTCGTGCGGTACAGCTCCTGCGTCGGTCAGGAGGCCTGGACGGCTAGCGACATCGTTCGCCGCTCACCGGTCCTGGGGTCGAGTTCGAACGCAGGTGCGGCCCGTCTGTTTGGCGACGGCGCGAAGCAGGTGGGAGTCGATGCAGCCGCAGATCACCCAAGCTGAAGTGGAGCGGTTCGTCGACCACCTCGCCCGGCGGGACCGCAAGGCGGCGGTCCGCCAGGCGCTCGGGTTGCTCCAGGCAGGCGCCACCGTCCACGAGCTTATCCAGGGCCTCCTCGGACCCGCCCAGGCTGAAGTCGGCCGGCGGTGGGAGGTCAACCAGTGGAACGTGGCGGACGAGCACGCCGCGACCGCGATCAGTGACGCGGTGCTGGGTGCGCTGACGTGGCGGATCGGGACGGCCGAAGACCAGGGCCATGTGGTGGTCACCTGTGCCGAGGGTGAGTGGCACTCGTTGCCGGCGCGGATGGCGGCCGAGGTGCTGCGGGTGCACGGTTGGCTGGTCACATTCCTCGGGGCCTCGACCCCAGCCGACCACCTACGCCGGTTTCTCGCCGAGGTGGGCGCGGTCGGGGTGGTCGTCAGCTGCTCGGTGCCGATCTTCCTGGGCGGCGCCCAGCGTTCGATCCAGGCGGCGCAGTCGGCGGAGGTGCCAGTGTTGGCCGGTGGCCGCGCCTTCGGGCCTGATGACCTGCGAGCCCGTCGGCTCGGCGCCGATGGCTGGGCACCGGACGCCGTTGCCGCAGCCCGTCTCCTGGGAGACTGGCGCCGCCAGCCGCCAGCGGCGAGCAGGCGGCCCGCTGGGACGCCCGACGCCGAGCCGCTGGAGCTCGAGGCGGCGCGGCCCGAGCTGGTCGAGGCGGCAATGAGCGAGCTATTCCTGCGGTTCCCGCCACTGGCGGGCTACAGCGAGGCCCAGCTGGCCCGGACCCGAGAGGACCTCGGCTACATCCTCCAGTTCCTGGAGGCCGCCCTGTTGACCGACGACCCGCGCATCTTCCTGGACGAGTTTCTGCCCTGGCTCACCCGTGTGCTGACCTCCCGTGGCCTGCCCAGTGGCGTGGTCACCGTTGGCCTGGAAGCGCTCGGAGCCGTGCTCGACGGCTACCCGCGCAGTCGAGAGCTGATCGCGCGGGGCCGGCAGTTGGCTTCCGATCGAGCACCGGACGGCTAGCAACCGTCGTCAAGGTCCAGGCCTGAAGCGACTGGGTGTCCCCTGCTGTATCCCGACCCAGCTCCGTCGATGCATGAATCTTGACAAAAATCTATACATAACCTATATAGGATGCTGGTCTGAGCAGGGCGCGAAGCGCTAGGGAAGGTGCTGGGAGTGGCGAGGTTGACCAGGGTCAGGACCCGCAGACGACGTACTCCACCCCCAGACGCCTGGCACGGCCCGCCAGAGCGTCTGCGCGACGCCCGGGATCTCGAGAGCTGGCCTGGAACCTGGCAGCGGGACGCCGCATGCCGGAACATCGGGAGCTCGTTGTTCTTTGCGCCCGATGGCGAGCTGGCGTCTGCGAGGCGTCGTCGGGAGGCGGCGGCCAAGGCGGTCTGCGGGCGTTGTCCCGTCCGGATGCCTTGCGCGCTCTACGCGCTCGCCAGCCGCCAGGCGTACGGCGTGTGGGGCGGCCTGGGTGAGGGCGACCGCCGCCAGCCCGTCGCCGAGAAGCACCGGCCTACTTGGGCCTCTCGGGGGCGGCCAGCCCGTGGCCAGCAATGATGCTCACCGCCGACGAGGCCATGAGCGACCTTGGAGCACAGCTCGTTCACGACAGGCAGGAGGCGATCGGCGAGATCTATGTCGCCCTGGGCTCGACCGTTCGCAGCTACCTGCGACATCTGGTTGGCCACGATGACGCCGACGACATCCTCCAGCTGGTCTTCTACGAGGTCTGGCGACACAACTGCCGCTACGACCCCTCCAGAAGCCTGACCGCCTGGGTGCTCGGCATCGCCCGCAAGCGAGCCATCGATCATCTGCGCCGTCGGCGCAACACCGCGGTCGCGCTGAACGACCTGGACGATGTTCCCGGTGAGGACGGCCGCGACCTGGCCGAGCGCCACGCTCGCGCCCATGAGGTCCGGGCCGCACTCACCCGCCTGCCCGACGAGCAGCGCGAAGTCCTGGTGCTGGCATACTTCGGTCGCTTCACCCAATCGGAGATCGCCACGCACCTGGGCGTTCCGCTTGGAACCGTCAAGGCCCGGGCGTTCCGGGGCCTGCGCCGCCTCGCCGAGTTCCTCAGCCGTAGCCAGTGGCTGACGGAGGCGCAGCCCAGAATGCATGGGACAACATAGAGCTACACAGATAGTGGCGACAGCTGGGTCAGCTGGCCAGGGCTCGTAGCTCGGCTTCCAGCTCGCGAGGGACCGGACGACGCTCACGCAGGACCCACGGTAGGCCGAGTATCGCCAGGAGCACGCCCGACAACGCGCCTGGCTGGTGCATGGCGAGCGCGGCCACGTGGGCGGTCTGTCTGGCCGCACCGCCGAGCGGCCGGCGAAGCCATGCCGACCACAAGGCGTTGCGGACCTGGACGCGACGGCGGCCGGAGGGGTCGCGGCTCGGGGAGGGATGGTGGTAGGCGACCACCTCGTCCACATAGGCCAGTCCCCAGCCGCGAGCCGCCAGGTCGACCGCGAGCAGCTCCTCCTCGCCGCCCACCCCGAACCGGGCGTCGAACCCGTCCACCTGCAGGAACGCCGGTCGCCGGACGACCGCGCCGCAGGCGATGAACCCAAGTACCGATGGCCCGGGTAGGTCGGGCGCCGGCGGCAGTGGGCTGTGGGCCATTTCCTCGCATACCGGGTCCAGCCGCTCCTCCGGGCCGACCAGCACCCTGGCGGCCAGCACCGCCAGCCGGGGATACCGGTCGAGCAGCTCGGCGGCTCGGGTCAGCGCGCCCGGGGCCCACCAGGAGTCGTCGTCGCTGAAGGCGACGTACGGGGTGTCGACCAGGCGGGCCCCGACGGTGCGGGCGGCTGCGCCCCGGTTGCGCCGCAGCCCGACCACCTGGACGCCCGGATGGTGGGCGCGGACCAGCTCGGCCGTGCCGTCGGTTGAGGCGTTGTCGACCACCACGATCGGGGGCTGCTCGTCGAGGGCGCGCAGCCTGGTTACCGTGCGAAGCAACTCGGGGCCGCGGTTGCGGGTGGCGATGACGACCCCGACCCGAGCGGGAGATGCGGGCATGGGCTGCAACATAGCCCAGGGCCGATTCCACGGGACGGATCGAACCTGAGAGAGAGCTAAGAGAATCTCCTGTAGGTGGTTTGCGTTCCGCCTGGTCGGTGCAGTGGGATGCGCCCAGCAGGGTTCTTCCCCCACCTGGAGGCTGGAGCGACGGCGTGGAGCTGATCGAGGGAGTTCACAAGCTGGCCGTGCTGCGGGCCAATGCGATCGGGGACTACCTGGTCAGCCTGCCCGCTCTCGAGGCGCTGAAGGCCGCATACCCATCCGCCGAGCTGGTGCTGCTGGGGGCTGACTGGCACGCCGGGTTCCTGGCCGGCCGGCCCGGCCCGGTCGCCCGCTGTCTGGCCGTGCCGCCGATGGCCGGGGTGCGTGACGACCGGCCGCCGGCTCCGCCCGCCGATGTGGAGCGGTTCTTCGCCCGTATGCGGGCCGAGCGGTTCGACTTGGCCGTGCAGCTACAGGGGGGCGGCCGCCATTCCAACCCGTTCGTGCGTCGGCTCGGGGCCAGGGTGACCGCCGGGTCGCGGACGCCCGACGCCGCGCCCCTTGACCGCACCGTCCCCTACACGGGCCACCAGCACGAGATTCACCGTTTCCTGGAGGTGGCGGCCCTGGTCGGCGCCACACCGGTCACCCTGGAGCCACGCCTGGAGGTGACGACCGCCGACCGGGCCGAGGCGGCGGCCGCCCTTGCCGGGGATGACCGGCCGCTGGTGGCACTGCACCCTGGCGCCAACGACCCGCGGCGGCGCTGGCCGGTCGAGCGGCTCGCCACGGTCGGCAGCGAGCTCGCACGCAAAGGGGTCCGCCTGATCGTGGTCGGCACGCAGGCCGAACAGCCACTGGCCGACCGGCTGCTGGCAACGCTGGATGGTGACGCCGCCGACCTCACCGGCCGGCTCGGGCTCGGTGGTCTGGCCGGGTTGCTGGAGCAGGCCACCCTGCTGGTCGGCAACGACTCGGGACCGCGGCATCTGGCCGCCGCGGTCGGTACGGCCACTGTCGCGGTCCACTGGTGCGTGCATCTCGGCAGTTACGGGCCGCTCTACCGGGCCAGACATCGGGCTCCGACCTCATGGCGGCTGCACTGCCCGGTCTGCGGCGCCAACGGCCTCCAGCATGACTGCCGGTTGTCCCACGACGCCTCGTTCGTCGCCGACGTTACCACCGACGAGGTCCTGGCCGAGGCCCTCGACCTGCTCGCGACCGAGACCGCCAGTGCATCGGCCAGATAACTGCCAGCGTTGGACCGCTTCGCGCCGAGCGCACGGGGGCCCAGGCGGGTCCGGTCATGCTGCTTCGACTGTTTCACGGGGCTAGGTCGGGGTAGGGAGTTTCAGACCGCGTTCGTCGCCTCCCACTCGCCAGTGCGCCGGTCTGGTCGCTTGCTGGCGCCTTCGGCCTGTGTCGGCGGCAGAAGGAGAGGTGGGCAGCCCATGAGTAACGAGGCGAGCAACGGACCGAGAGTCTCTGTCTGTCTGGGGTTCGACTTTGACGCGATCTCGCTGTGGATCGGGTCGATGGGGTCCACCAGTCCCAGCATGATGTCCAGGGGGGAGTTCGGCGCGGCCGCGATCCCCCGCATCCTGGACCTGTTGGAGCGCTACGGTGCTCGCGCCACCTGGTGCATCCCCGGCCACAGCGTCTACGCCTACCCGGACCTGGTCCGGCGCATCCGCGACGCCGGCCACGAGCTCGGCCACCACGGCTGGGTCCACGAGAACCCGCAGAAGTTCGACCGGGATGGTGAGCGCCGCAACCTGGAGCGCGGATTCGAGGCCTTCGACAAGGTGGCCGGCGTGCGTCCGCGCGGCTACCGGTCGCCCGCCTGGGACTTCAGCGAGAGCACCATCGACCTGCTGCTGGAGTTCGGCTTCGACTATGACTCCAGCTGCATGGGCAACGACGTCTACCCGTACTACCTACGCCAGGGCGACAAAGCCTCGCCGACCGAGCCGTATGTGTTCGGCCAGCCGGTCGACCTGGTTGAGGTGCCGGTGACCTGGGGGCTGGACGACTTCCCACCGTTCGAGTTCGTGTGGGGGATGAACCCGGGCCTGACCAGCCCCTCCGATATCGAGGAGATCTGGCGCGGCGACTTTGACTTCGCCTACCAGCACACCCACGGGGCGGTGTACGCGCTGACGATGCACCCCCAGGTCATTGGCCGTGGACACCGCATGCTCATGCTGGAGCGCCTCCTTGAGCATATGTCGGGCCACGACGGCGTGGTCTTCGAGACGATCAGTCAGTACGTCGACCGGTGGAAGGCGGCCAACCCGCTCGACCGCTGGAAGACCGAGCATCCCGAGTACGCCGAGCCTGGCAGGCGCGGCGCCGCGTGAGGCCCACGCCCGCCTGTCCCGTCGCCGACGAACCGGACGCCAGAACCGCGGTCTGGCGGTTGGCCGGCCGTCCGTGCCTGCTCGCGGGGGCGCCTTGCTCGACACAGACGGGGCGCTCCTCCAGCAGAGGCGATCAGGGCGATGCCGGATGCATCCACGCCAAGGAGTGAGTGGCCGTGACCGCCGACGCCGAGTACGTTCTGGAAGGCCTCGAGGGCCCCGCCGAGATCCTGATCGACCGCTGGGGCGTCCCGCACATGTACGCCGCAACCCTCTACGACGTCTTCCGGGTGCAAGGCTTCAACGCCGCCCGCGACCGGCTGTGGCAGCTCGACTTCTGGCGTCGGCGTGGGCTCGGCCTGCTCGCCGAGGTGTTCGGCCCATCCATGGTCGAGCGCGATCGGGCCTCCCGGCTGTTCTACTACCGAGGGGACATGCAGCCGGAGTGGCTGTCGTATGGTTCGGACACCAAGCGGGTGGCGACCGCCTTCGTCGAGGGCGTCAACGCCTACATCCGCCTGGCCCTCCAGGAACGGGAGCTGCTGCCGCTGGAGTTCCGCCAGCTCGGCTATGAGCCGGCGTTGTGGGCGGCGGAGGACTTCGCCCGCATCCGCTCCAACGGGCTGTACTACAACCTGGACTCGGAGGTGGCCCGCGCGCTGATCCTCCGCGACCACGAGCCGCGGGTCGAGGACCTGCGCCGGCGGCGTGAGCCGCCGGTGGACCTGGTCGTGCCCGAGGGGCTGGACCTGTCGGTGATCCCCGACGACGTGCTGCGCGTCTACCGCCTGGCGATCGACCCGCCCGACCTCAGCCAGGCCCGCGAGTCAGTGCTGCAGGGCAGCAACAACTGGGTGCTGGCATCCGAGCGGACCACCACCGGCCGGCCGCTGCTGGCCAACGACCCGCACCGGGCGCTGTCGGTCCCCTCCCTGCGCTACCTGGCGCACCTGTCCGCGCCTGGCCTGGACGCGATCGGCGCTGGGGAGCCGGCCCTGCCGGGGATCTCCATCGGCCACAACGGCCGGATCGCGTTCGGCCTGACGATCTTCTCCATCGATCAGGAGGACCTGTACGTCTACGAGACCAACCCGGACGAGCCGCTCGAGTACCGGTACCAGGGCCGCTGGGAGCCGATGCGGACCGTTCGCGATACCGTCGAGGTCAAGGGTGGCGATGACGTCGAGGTCGAGCTGCGATACACCCGGCACGGCCCGGTCATCTATGAAGACGTCGAGCGCCACACCGCGTTCGCGGTCCGCGCGGCCTGGCTGGAGCCGGGAATGGCCCCGTATCTGGGAAGCATGGACTACATGCGGGCGACCAACTGGGACGAGTTCCTGGCGGCGATGAACCGCTGGGGCGCGCCGCCGGAGAACCAGCTGTTCGCCGACCCCTCCGGCAACATCGGCTGGAAGGCGGCGGGGCTGACCCCGATCCGGCCCAACTGGTACGGCATCCTGCCGGTCCCCGGCGACGGCCGCTTCGAGTGGGCTGGGTTCCGGGATATGGACGAGCTCCCGGTCGCCAGCAACCCCGAGCGGGGCTGGCTGGCCACGGCCAATGAGATGAACCTGCCCGACGGCTACCCCGGCTACGACAAGGCCATCTCCTTCGACTGGTACGCCTCGTCCCGAGCCGAGCGGCTGGCCCAGGTCTTCTCGGGCGATGGGCGGTTCTCGCCGGAGGACTGCGTGCGGCTTCAGTCGGACTTCGTCAGCCTCCCCGCCCGCCGGATCCTGCGACGACTGGCACGGGTGCAGGCGGACGACCCGGCCACGACCGAGGCGCTGGGGCTGCTGGTGGGGTGGGATGGCGACCTGACCCCCGACTCGGCAGCGGGCGCGCTGTTCGAGGTCTGGTACCGCCGCCACCTGCGGCCGGCGCTGCTCCGCCGCGCCCTGGCCCGGTTGGTCCCGGACGATGAGGTGGAGGCCGTCGTCACCAAGGTGACGCCCGACGAGAGCCTGTTGGCCGACCCACGTGGGGATCTGGCGATCATCGAGCAACCGGTCGACTGGCTGGGTGAGGACGCCGAATCAGTCCTGGACGAGATCCTGCGCTCGACCCTGGCCGCGGCGGTCGCTGAGGTGGAGGGGCTGCTTGGGCCGGACCGCCGGCGATGGGCGTGGGGACGCCTGCACGTCTCTCGCGTGGCGCACCCACTGTCGCCCCTGTTGGACGAGGAGACCCGGGCGCGGCTGGCGGTGGGGCCGGCGCCGCGCGGCGGCAGCGGCGACACCGTCGGCAACACGGCGTATCTGGCCGACACCTTTGTGCAAACCGGCGGGGCGACCTTCCGGATCGTGGTCGACGTCGGCAACTGGGACGGCTCGCTGGTCATGAACAGCCCCGGCCAGTCGGGCGACCCCGACAGCCCTCACTACGCCGACCTGTTCGAGCCCTGGAGCCGCGGCGAGTCGTTCCCACTGCACTACACCCGTGAGCGGGTGGAGGCCACGACCGAGCGGCGCATCCGCCTGCGGCCGCCGCCCGATTCTGACCGACCGGCCGGGTGAGCCCTGAATCGCCAAGGGTCCGTGGTGGAGCTCAGCCTCAAGGAGGTGCTCCTGGGTTGGCTCAGGCACGGCCGTGTTGGCTTGCTCGGTAGGCGGCGTCGCGTAGCAGGTTCAGCCAGCCGGACGGGCGGATGCCGGGTCCTGTGGTCCAGGGGTTGAAGCGCAGGGTCTCGGTCTGTTCGGTTGAGAGTGGCGGGCCGAGCGTCACGGTGGCCAGCGGCTGGGAGCGGCCCAGGGTCCTGGCGGTTCGGAGTTCGAACCCGAGTCCGTCGTCGGTCGCGGCACGCAGTTCAGCTAGGGCGCCGCCGGTGGACCGCCCGGCATGGGGAAGGACCGGGACCAGCAGCAGCACGACGCGCTCGCTGCCGAGGTCGTAGGGCAGGGCGGTGGAGAACGCCCCTCGTACGAAGCTCCTGGCCGGGAACAGCAGGCGGCGCAGGAGCGGCCTGTCAGTCGAGCTTGTCAACAACAGGTCCTGGTCGGCACCGGGACCATAGGCGTCCGGCAGCTTGACGGCCACGCCGAGGGCGTCGGGCAGCGGCTCGGGCAGGCCCGCTCCCCGAGAGAACCGGACAAGGGCCGGATGCGTCGAGCCGGCCTGCAACAGGGGCACGCCGGGCCGGGCCGGGCGTTCAGTGGGAACCTCGAGCCAGCCCTGGTACCCGACCCCGGCCGGGTGCAGGGAGCGTCTGGAACGCAGCCGAGCGAGGGCGTAGAACCCGGCGGCGACCGCCGGCCCTGCCGCGGCTGCGGCCCATAGTCGAAGCTCCCGCATGCGTAGCGTCCTCTGTCGCGCGCGAGTTCTGCCGTGGCTAGCGACCTGGTAGAAGTCGCTGTACCGGCCCGTTGGTCCCTTCCGCTACGGGTCGGGAAAGGACGGGGATGGGTCCTTTCTCGGGCGGGCCGGGGCCAGCGGTTGCTGGGTTGCCAGCCATCGCGACCACAAACCCGGCGGCCGACCCACCGGCCGGTAGGGCACCCGGAGCGCGGTCAAGCGTTGGATGCTGGACGCCTGGTCTTGTCCCGACCAGACTTTGGTGTTCCGCTCAACCAGCGGGACCCGCATGGTCAAGCCAGGCACCTGCATCACGGCGGCTCGGCGGCCAGCGACCTCGGAGGAGGAGAGAGGGATGCGAGACCCCGGCCTGGGGCTGCTCGGTGATCTGCTGGAGGCTTCCCACGACCTGGCGCCCGATGAGGTCGTCGCCGCGGTCGCTCGGGCGGGACACGCCCTCGATGCAGAGGATGTCGCCATCTACCTGGTCGACTATGAGCAGACTCTGCTGGTCCCGCTGCCCGACGGCATCGACCGGCCACCTCTGGAGATTGACGCCACCCTCGCCGGCCGGGCCTTTGTCGCCATCGTCGTGCAGGAGGCTGACGTCAGGCAGGGACGGCGGGTGTGGCTGCCGCTGCTGGACGGGGCCGAGCGCCTGGGCGTCCTCGGCCTCACCCTCCCGAGCGTCGACGACGCGCTACGGGTGCAGTGCAAGTGGTTGGCCACGTTGGTCGCTGAGCTGCTCATGAGCAAGAGCCAGTACACCGACATCTACTTCCTGACCCGCCGCCGGCAGCCCATGAGCCCGGCCGCCGAGATGCAATGGCAGCTGCTCCCGCCGTTGACGTTCGTGACCCCGCGAGTGGTGATCGCCGGGCTGCTGGAACCCGCATACGAGGTCGCCGGGGACGCCTTCGACTACGCCCTGAACGGCGACACTGCCCATCTGGCGGTGTTCGACCCGGTCGGCCACGACCTGACGGCCAGTGTCCTGGCCGCGGTCACCGTTGGCAGCTACCGGCACAGCCGCCGCGCCGGCCTGGGCCTGGCCGGCACCTACGCGGCCGTGGATCAGGCCCTCGCCGCCCAGTTCGGGGGTGAGCGCTTCGTCACAGGCCAACTCGGCGAGCTCGACTGCAGCTCTGGCCGCCTCCAGTGGGTCAACGCCGGCCATCCGCTCCCGCTGCTGGTGCGACGAGCCAAGGTGGTCGACACCCTGGCCTGCCACCCGGTCCCGCCGCTGGGGCTCGGCCTCGGCAAGCCCGAGATCGCCACCGCGGCCCTCGAGCCTGCCGACCGGGTCCTGTTCTACACCGACGGGGTCACCGAGGGTCGCAACCTGGCCGGAGAACCCTTCGGCGAAGATCGCCTGGCTGACCTGCTGGTCCGTGAGACCCTGGCCGGCCAGCCCGCCGCCGAGACGATGCGCCGGCTTGGCAACGCCATCCTGGCCCACCAAGGCACAACGCCACGTGACGACGCCACAATGGTCTTCCTGGAATGGCCAGGGCCGCCTCCGTGACCTGGCCAGCAACGGTGCCCTTCAGCCGGCTTGGCCGTCCGGAGCGCCCACCCGTTGCTGCAGGAACGCCAGGACAAGTTCGGCGAGCTGGCCGGCGGCGCCGTAGTTGGCGTTGTGCGGGCCCGGCACCACCGCCAGCTCACCGAATGGAAGGAGCCGGGTAGCGGCCTGGGCCCAGGCCGCGGGCACAATCGGCTCGCTGCTACCCCTGGTGACCAGGACCGGCACCCTGACCAGGGGCAGCTTGTCCTCGATCGGGTCGCGCAGGGCGTGGACCAGGGTCCCGGCCACTCGGTGTGGCCCGGCGTCGCGGACGTCGCGGAGCAGGATCGGCAGCTGCAGCGGGTCCTCCCGGGCGGTGTCCCGCAGCCAGCGCAGAATCTGCCGAAGCGCCGTGCGCGCCGTGGGGTCGATGGTCGGGCCGACCAGGACCAGGCCACCAACCCGGTGGGGATGGCGCACGGCCAGCTCGACCGCGACCTGGCAGCCGAAGGAGTTGCCCAGCACCACCACGGGTGGCAACCCGGCCGCCTGCAGCCAGTCGGCCAGATGGTCGGCATGCTCGGCCACGTCCAGTACCTGGCCGGGTTCGCCGCTGAGCCCAAAGCCGGGCAGGTCGACAACATGGACCGGATGGTGGCCGGCCAAGTTGGCCGCCAGCGGCATCAGGTAGCGGTGGGAGACGGCCAGCCCATGGACCATCACCACCGGCAACCGGTTGTCGGGGAAGGCGAGCGAGGCGCGGTCGTGGATGTCGACCTCTCGGACCCGCTGCCAGCGGCTTTGGAACCCTCCGGCCATGCGTGGCGCGCTCGTCGCCAGCCGATACCGCTCCAGGGCTGCGCGCATCAGGCCAGCGGCTCCGCTCATCTCCTGATCAGTGATGGTGTCCTCCACGACCCGTGCCGGAGTTCTGTACCGCGTCGCAGCTGCACACAGCCTGGCGGTTGGAAGGCAATCATGACCCGCGGGCCCATCCAATGCCTCCGGAGCGATCTGTTACCGCTCCTACAACCGGGGCAGCCAGGCCGCCGTGGAGTCCCTGAAAGTGGGTGATCAGTATCAGCAGGAAGCTCGATGGTGCGGTGGTCGTGATCACCGGCGCCTCCAGCGGGATCGGCCGGGCAACCGGGCTGGCGTTCGCCGAGCGGGGAGCGCGCGTGGTGCTGGCCGCACGCCGGGTCGACGCCCTGGAGGAGCTGGCACGGCAATGTCAGGCGGCCGGCGGCCAGGCGCTGGCCGTGCCGACCGACGTGACCAACCAAGCGGCCGTGGCCGAGCTGGCCCGGCGTGCCGTCGAGCGGTTCGGTCGTATCGACGTCTGGGTCAACAACACCGGTGTCTACCTGCTGGGCTTGCTGGAGGCGACCCCGCCCGAGGCCTTCAGGAGAGTGCTGGAGACCAATTTCTTCGGTCATGTCAATGGGGCCCGCGCGGTGGTGCCCCGGTTCCGGGAACAGGGCCACGGCGTGCTGATCAACAACGCCTCGGTCTACTCCCACGTCGGCGCGCCCTGGCTCACCGCCTATGTGAGTAGCAAGTTCGCCGTCCGCGGATTCTCCGAGGCGCTACGTCAAGAGCTTGCGGATCTGCCGGACGTCCACATCTGCACGGTGTCACCGTCCCCCATCGACACGCCGATCTTCGCCAGCGCAGCCAACTACAGCGGCCGGGCGGTCAAGGCGCCGCCACCTACCTATCCGCCCGAGCAGGTGGCCAGCGCGATCCTGGCCAGCGCCCTCCACCCCAAGCGGGAGCGGATCGTTGGTGGTGCCGGCCGCCTGGTCACGGTGGCAGAGTCGGTCGTCCCGGGCTGGTTCGAGCGGGTCAACCGCCGCTATGTAGACGGGCTGCAGTTCGCCGCCAAGCCAGCCCCCGCCACCGATGGCAACCTCTACGAGCCCGTCTCGGACGGCCGCGCTCAGGCCCGCGGCGGTTGGCGGCGCCGACCCGATCCGCCGGCTCCGCTTCGCCGGTTGGCTGCCATCGGACTGCTGGCCGCCGGCTCGATCACCATCGCTCGGATCGTCACCCGCTCCGGCCGGAGCTGACTGGGAGCCAACGCTCTCGCCTGATGCAGCAGAGGACCGGCGCCGCGGTCGACTCTCCGGGGGAAATCCCCCTCCCGAAGAGGGGTAGTACCCGCGTTCCGCCCGACCCGCCCGCACCCTAGCGTGACCTTCCGGGCTACCACCAGGGAGGTTGCACATGATCGAGGTTCGCGGGCTGAGCAAACGCTACGGCCCTACTGTCGCCGTCGACGGGCTCAGCTTCGATGTGAAGCCAGGCGTCGTGACCGGCTTTCTCGGGCCGAACGGGGCTGGGAAGTCGACCACCATGCGGATGGTCCTCGGGCTCGATGCGCCGGACGCCGGGGAGGCGTTGATCGGCGGGCGCCCCTACCGCGAGCTGCGGTGGCCGCTGCGTGAGGTCGGGGCGTTGCTGGAGGCCCGGGCGTTCCATCCCGGGCGTAGTGGGCAGGCGCATCTGCGGGCGTTGGCGGCCAGTAACGGGATCCCCCGCTCCCGGGTGGAGGAGGTGCTTGGGCTGGTCGGGCTGGCTGATGTGGCTGGGCGGCGGGCTGGGAGGTTCTCGCTTGGGATGGGGCAGCGGCTCGGGATCGCGGCGGCGGTGCTTGGCGACCCTCGGGTGCTGCTGCTGGACGAGCCGGTCAACGGCCTGGATCCCGAGGGGATCCGCTGGGTTCGCAACCTGCTGCGGTCGCTGGCGGCGCAGGGCCGCACGGTGCTCGTCTCCAGTCATCTCATCGGGGAGATCGCCCGCACCGCGGATCACGTGGTGGTGATCGGGCGGGGGCGGCTGCTGGCGGACACGTCGGTGGCGGAGCTGTCGGCCCGGTCGCCGTCGCTCGAGGAGGCGTTCTTCGAGCTGACCGACGCCCACGCCGAGTACCGGGGGGCCATGGACTCCAACGGGAGGACGTCATGACGACCGCCGCGACAACTCACGGCCGGTACCGCTTCTCGCACGTGGCGCGGATGGAGTGGGTCAAGCTTGCCAGCCTGCGCTCCACACGGTGGGTCCTGGCGGTCACCGTCGCCGGCGCGGTCGGGATCGCCGTCGCCGTGGGGCGCAACACCGAGGACGCGGCCGCCGACCTGACCAACAACGCGCTCGCCGGCATCTCCCTGGGCCTGCTGCTGATCGGCGTCCTGGGCGTGCTGGTGATGACGGGCGAGTACTCGTCGGGGATGATCCGGGCGACGCTGGCCGCGATCCCGAACCGGCCGCTGGTGCTGGCGGCCAAGGCGGCGGTGTTCGGCATGGTGGCGCTCGCCGTCGGGGAGGCCGCCGGGTTCATCGCCTTCTTCGCCGGCGGGGCCGCCCTCCCGGACGGGGTCCCGGCGCCGTCGCTCGGCCAGTCGGGTGTGCTGCGGGCGGTGGTGCTGGGTGGGGCCGGCTTCTGCCTGGTCGGGCTGATCGGCCTCGGCCTCGGGGCCATCATCCGGCATACGCCGGCCGCCATCGCCGTGCTCGTCGGCGGCGTGTACGTCGTGGCCCAATTCGTGGCCGCGGCCACCCAGACGCTCATGGCCTATCTGCCGATCGCGATCGTCGCGAACTCGCTCACCGTGGCCCGGCCGATGGCGGAGGACCAGGTCCGGTTCCTGTCGCCGTGGGCCGGGCTCGGCGTGCTCGCCCTGTATGCCGCCGTGACCCTCGGCGTCGGCGCGTGGCTGCTCGCCAGGCGGGACGCGTGAGCGGGACAATGAGGGCATGGGCACGACAGGTCCGGTGACCCGATGATCGCGCTGACCCGGGCCGCGCTGCGGGAGCCCTTCAGCCGCCGGGCGCGCCGGGAGCTGCTGTTCTGCCTCGTCGGGGTCCTGGTCGGCCTGGCTGTCCTGGCCGTGATCGTGGCCCTGCTGGCGCCGGGGACCGCCGAGTCGGTGAGCCGGGCGGCCCTGACCACCCTCGTGCTGGTGCCGCTGGTCCTGGCCACCGGGCCGGCGCGGCGGCTCGGCGCCGCCTACCGCCGCCTGGCCGAGCGGCTGCTCGGCGAGCGGGTCGCGCCGCCACCCCCGGCCCGCCCGGCCGCGGGCATGCTCGGCCGGC
>JASLBL010000223.1 GCA_030146615.1 Actinomycetes bacterium | reverse complement strand
CCCGGGTTCCCGCCCGTGGTCACCGGCGACCTCAACGCCGAACCCGACGCCGACGAGATCCGCCTGCTGGGGTGGGCACAAGACCGCCCCGGTGGTGCCCGGCCTGGTCCTGGTGGACGCCTGGAGCTACGCCGACCCCATGACGCCGGGCTGGACCTGGGACCGACACAACCCGCACGTCGCCGCCACCGGGGAGCCCAGCGCCCGGATCGACTACGTGCTGGTCGGGCTGCCCACGGCCAGCGGCGCCGGCCGTGTCCGGTCGGTCCGGCTCATCGGTGACCGGCCCGTCCACGGCATCTGGCCCTCGGACCACGCCGGCGTCCTGGCCGAACTCCAACCCGCCAGACAGGACGTCAGGCGCACCATCGAATGATGCCGGCAGTTGCATGCCGACCGACGACAGTACCTCAGATGGCGTCAGGAGCGGCTCACCGGTGACAGGCGATGACGCCACACTGACCGTGAGCATCCGATCGCGATCGGATGCGCGAGGCGCTGGAGCGAGGCAGCCGTGCTGCGACGCACGCAGCACGGTGGCAACCTCTGTGGCAACCCAGGCGTTGATACCAGCCGGCACAGGACGGGTCTAGATGGAATCGGTCCCGCACCTGAGCAGCCACGATGGTCCTGGACGGGTCCAGGCGGAAGGTTAGAGACCGACTCGTAATCGGAAGGTCGTCGGTTCGAATCCGACCTCGGGCTCCATTTCCGCAGGTCAAAGGGTATCAAGCAAGACGAGCACATTCAGCTGGAGCTAGCGGTGGCAACCTCACGGTTCGAACCGATGCCGGTGCACCTGCGGACTGACTCCTCGGGTGAGTGGTGCGGCCACCCCGATCAATCGTGCGAAGCGCACCACTCGGGGCGGCCGCGATGAGCGGGTGGCGCTGATCCAGAGCAACTTCAGTACCGCCGGCACAGGGCCGGGGAACCTGGAAGTGATCGCCCACACCGGCAACCGGCTGGACCACTACTGGCGCGACGACGTCAACCCCTTCCCCTGGCACGGCCCCTTCGCCATCCCGGCGCCACCGGCATCAGGTAGGCGTCTGCCCACACGCAGGGGAAGGAACTCATGGCTCCTCCCCCTTTCTTGTACGCCGGCCTCCCGCTACCCGGTGCCGGGGCTGGTGGGCTCGTCCGGCGACGAGGACCGCCTGCGATCTAACTCTTCCAGACCCTCGCGGGCGGTCCGCTTAGGGAACACCTTCAGATCGGAGCGCAGCTGGTGGAGCGTCTTGCCGAGCGCGGACCCTTCCCGCCCCGTGCCAAGCGTCGCGACGAACTCGTCGGCGTTGCGAGCCAGCTCCTCCGACACGTTCCCGCCCGCACCGTCGGAGAGCACCGGAGCGGCTTCGCGCAGGAGCTCGGCGAACCTCGTGCGCAGCGCCTCATCAGCGGCGAACGCGTCGACCAGCTCCGGCGTATGCCTGACCAGCCGCGCGAGGTACTGCCGCCCGACCGGGGACTTGGCGAGCACGTCGTCGCGGAACGTCCGCAGCCTGTCCAGCTCGACGTCGCTGAGTGCGTCGGCGGTGACCGCCTCGACCAGGCAAAGCACCGAGAGACAGAACTGCAGCAGCCCGGCGCAGATCTCGTCGATGACCTGTGCCGCCTCGGCGTCCGGCGGCTGGAACTCCCGGGCGGTCTCCAAGGTGTAGCCGAACACCTTGGCCTTACCGGTATCGACAATGTGGCGGGAATAGCTGTAATCCTTGGACGTCCCAGACGTGGGGTAGAGCAGCACCGCCGCCTCGACCGTGTAGCTCCGGCCGCGTACCGCCGCGATGGCGTCCCGCATGGCGTTGCCGGCGCTAACGAACCAGTCCCGGTCGGGGGCTTCCATGAACTCGCGATAGATGGTGTCGCCCGGGTTCCCGCGCAGCCCGTTGAAGGCCGGATTGCGAAAGTTCTGCGCGGGGTCGGTGGTCTGCGTGTCGTCGTCGCCCCAGGGGTGAAGGATCAGCTCGGAATACGAGTGGACGTCGATCATTCCGCGGATGTTGCCGAACCTGTCCAGCATCCACCGGACGTTACGGGTCTCGGGCTCCGAGAACGCGCTGGGACCCTTGAAGACCTCGCTGCACTCGTTGCTGGAGGTGCCGATGCCGCTGGAGTGCAGGAAGTCGAAGTTGCGGTTGAGGTCGACGCCGCGACATGCCGAACCGGCGTTGATCCGCCGGTTCTTCCGCCACCACGGGTCGCCGGACGGCGCCTGAACGTAGGCCCGACCGTCGGGATTGACCAGCGGCAGCATGAATACGTCCACGGTGTCCACGATGAGCTTGACCGTGCTCGCCGCGTAGGTCTTTCCGCCCAGGACGACGTCGGTGTTGTTGGTATAGGACTGGCAGATTCGGGTTGCGAGGGTGACTAGCGCGTCCGGGTTCACCAGCTCCCGGGCATGGACGCCGCCGAGGAACAGGACACCGCGCCGGTCGGGCCCACCACCGTTGGCGATCTTCAAGGCGTGGATCGTGCTCCCCTCAAGCGACGGCTCGGGAAGCGTGATCAGCTGGGTGATCGCCGGGTAGGCAGTGGTGGCGAGGTAATGTATCGCGCCCTCGATGGCGGCGGGGCTGAGGTATGGCATCTCACTCCTCCCCCATCTGGGCGAGCCACTCGCCGAGCGTCGCGGTCTGGGTCGTGCGAGCGCGCGCGTGCTCGGGTGCCTCCACGGTGACCCGGTAGCCGGCGTCGACGAGCCTGGCCACGTCGTCGAGCCTGATTAACCCCTCGATCTGGAAGTCTTGCTCACCGGAGCGGGCGGTTGCCTGGAACAGGTCGAGATCGAAGCCGGCCAACCCACGAAGCGCGCGAGGATCGGTCGCGTGGATGGTCACGAAGTACCGGGTCTCCATCACGGTCCCCCTTCATGACGTACGCCGCCGGGTGCACCTGGCAGCGACCGCTGATCGCTGCCCTGCTCCGAGGCGTCCTGCCGTGGCGCAATGGATGGCATGTCCGATGGGCCGCTTGGCGGTGAAATGTGTCTCTGGGTGGTGTAAGCCGCCGCCACCGGGAACCTGTTGGACTCTCCACCGCCAGACTAAGCGTCTGGCCCTGGTAGATCTAGCCTCGGCTTTCATGTGGCGTGGGTGGAGGGGACGTTGCTAATTACGCAACGAGCCTCTCAGCAGGGAGAATGTGGCTGTCTGAAGGTCGCAGCCTAGGCCGCGCTGGCCCTGATCGAACCTGACCGGTTTTTCATGGCGAGCACGACCTGGCGTAGGACCTGAACCTGAGCCCGCTCGGACACCTTCGACGGCCCGCCACGACCTGGCCGTCGAAGGTGGCGTGGTCGGGCTGCGAGAACGGCCTGCACCACGTCCGCGACACCACCTTCGCCGAGGACGCCTCCCAGGTCCGCACCGGCACCGGCCCCAACGTCATGGCCTGCCTGCGCAACCTCGCCATCGGCGTGCTCAGCCGCCCCGGGCCGGTCAACCTCGCCGCAGCCCTCTGTCACCACGCCCGCGACCCCGCCCGACCCTCACCACCCTCGGGATCACCCTCGGATGAACCGGACATTACGAGAGAACGCCGGGGCCCTGCCTCCTCCCGCCAGCGGTCTCAAAGACGACTCCTTCTCGACCGGCACCCAGGGCAGCTCCTGCCGCCGGCGCGCGAGCTCGTCGCCGCGGCCCATGTGCTCCTTGTCCGCCTCCAGCAGCTCCTTGCGCGCCGCACGCCACTCCTGGCGGGTTCCAACCGTGTGCGTCGTCAGCGCTCCTCCTCTCGGTGTGGAAGAGCCCAGGCGGCGGCTCAGGTCTTCCCGTACTCGTCGTGGCGGCGAAGCCAGAAGGTCTGCTCGCCCTCCTCGTGGCGACCCATCGGCGTCCGGTCCAGCAGGCCGTAGTAGCCCATCGCAGGCTCGAGGCCGCGCGCGGTGGTCACATAGGTCTGGTAGACGGTGCCGTCCGAGAGCGCGTAGGCGCTCAGCCCGGGGCCCTCGGAGACATAGCCCACGACGTCGGTGGAGCACGCCTTTGCCATCTGGGTGACGGTCGGGGGGATCTCGCCCTCCAGGAACGGCTTCAGCTCCTCCTCGGTGTGGACGAAGCCAAGGTCGCGGTGAAAGTCGCTGCCGGCCGTCGAGACCCAGTCCAAGCTCCAGCCCATCCGCTGCCGGTAGGCGAGCAGCTTGTCGAGCGGCGCCCGCGAGGAGCAGATCAGCGTCACGTCGCGGGCCCGCAAGTGGATCGCGTTGGGGTCGAGGGTGTCCGCGATCGAGGAGCAGACCGGGCAGCCGGCCTGGTACGAGGGACCGAACATGAAGTGGTAGATGAGCAGCTGCGAGCGCCCATCGAAGAGGTCGACGAGCGACTTGGTCCCGTCCTCACGCTCGAAGCGGTAGTCCTTGTCAACCGGCACCCAGGGCAGCTCGCGCCGCTCCTGGGCCAGCTCGTCGTTCCGGCGCGTGAGCTCCTTCTCCTTGGTGAGCAGCTGGTCGCGTGCGACTTCCCACTCCTGGCGCGTTCCGACCTTGTGCTCGGGCATCGCATCCCTCCGGTGTCGTTGCGTTGCCGTGAACCCCAGCATAGTTAGCGGAATGGCTAACGATCCTTGCGCACCCGATTCGCCGCGAGATCGTCGAGCGGCTCAGCGGCGGCGCCACCACGGTCGGCGAGGCCAGCCGCGACCTCGGCGTGTCGAAGCCGACCATCACCCGCCACCTGAAGCTGCTCGAGGAGGCGGGCGTGGTGACGCGGGATCGACAGACGGAGCCACCGGCTGGCGCTGGGACCAGATAGGCTCGCCGAGGCGTCGGAGTGGATCCAGAGCCAGCGGACCCGCTGGGAGGCCCTGTTCGACGCGGTCGGCCAGTACCTGGAGGAGCGAGCGGACCGAAGATGATCCCGCCCCCGGGGCGATGTGGTGCGGATCCAGGTGAGAACCGCATGATCCCCGACGTTGGTGCCTGCTTCACACTATCGGTCACTACCGCATCATCAGGCATATCAAGAGAACGCCGGAGCCCTGCACCACGCCCTCCGAGGAGACGCAGGCCGGTTGCCTTCTCCTCTGATCGACCCATTGGCTAGACTCCGAGACGGTCCAGGCTGGAGTCTGAGATGAAGCGCAGGGCATTCCTGGCAAGCTTGGCTGGCGTGGTTGGGGCGGCGAACAACTGGCCGGCTCCGCGGAGGGTCACCCCGCCCAGCCCGGGTCACCTCCAACTGCACCCAGGATCGCCGCCCCCGGGCGCGGTCGACGACCGGATCCTGTGGGACCTGACCAGGGACCCGGGAGGCTTCGGCGGCGTTCCTGGTGGCCCCCAGGAGGTCGTGGCCTGGGGAAAGGCTCTGGAGTGGACGGTCTTGTTGGCTGCTCGGCCCCCGCAGCCGGGGGAGAACTGGCTGTGGTGGAGTACCGGCCTGTTGGAGGCGGACGGCGCCTACAGCGTCGGGAGCTGCGGCGGACCGGGAATGCCACTCCAGCCGCTGCAGGCCAGCGGGTCTCACAACCTTCGGGTGGGCGGGCAGTACTGGGGTCAGGTCGCCGGCGTGGTCACCAAGCGGGTGGCCAGGGTGCGGGTGCTGTTCGACATGGGGATCCCCCCGCTTGACCTGGTGCCGGTCGAGGTCGGGGACCGCTTTCCGGTCAACTTCTACGCCGGCTTCTACCAGCAGCCCAGGAAGGATGAGCGGCCCTGCACTTGGCAGGTCGTCCGGGTGCTCGGCTTCGACAAGCGGGGCCGCAAGGTCGCAGAGCGCTAGCTGGTGGCGGCACAGCCGTCGATGCTCCGAGGTTGATGAGGCCAGGCGGCAGGCCTGCGGGTGTACGTGCATCTCGGTGCTCGGCCAGACGACCCGCCGCCGCTTGCCGATTGCTGGCCGGCTACGAGCATCCGATCGCAATCGGATGCTCGAGGCGCTGGAGCGAGCCAACCATGCTGGGCTCACCAAGCACGGTGGTAACCACTCTGGCAACCCAGGCGCTGATACCAGACGCTACGGGACGGCACCAGATGAAATCGGTCCCGCAGCTGAGCAGCCAGGATGGGTCTGGGCGGGTCCAGTTGGAAGACATCGGTCCGACTCGTAATCGGAAGGTCGAGGGTTCGAATCCCTCCTCGGGCTCCAAAATCGCAGGTCAGCGGGTATTCCAGGCATTGCTGATGGCGCGGCGGTAGCGGGCGGTCATTCCTTTGGGCTGGATCATCGCGCGCCGGGCCGTGGATGGCGGATTCGGGTGATGCCGGCCGCCGAGTGCCGATCCCTGTCAGCCCGGTGGCTCCGGCGGGGGCGTCGCTAACTGCTCGTCGCGGGCGTGGAGGACGGCCGCGACCAGCAGCCCGAGCAGCGTGACGGCGAAGAACAGGAGCGCGGTGCGGCCGACGTCGTAGTTGCCCTGGCTGACCTGTCCGGCAATCCATATCAAGTAGTCGGTGACGACGGCGCCGGCGCCAGCGATCCATCCGGCCAGCAGCCACCCGCCGAACCGGCGGGGCAGCGCGACCGCCGCCGCCGCCGGGACCAGCAGCGCCAGCACGGTGAGCCAGATTGGCACGAACGACCAGTACCACTCGGTGCCCAGGTTGAGGATCCGCCGATCGACCACGATCAGTGCCACCGTGCCGGCCACGCCGAGCAGGGCGATCAGCCGGGACGACCGAGTCTTGAGCGCTTGCGGGCGGAGCTGGACATCGCCGGACCGGGCCAGCGCACCCCCTGCCACGCAGCCCGCCACGAGCAGCACGACGTGGGCGACCACCTCAACCCAGAAGCCGGCGCCGTATCCGCCAGCCTCCCGCAGCGGCTCGGTGAGCAGCTGCACCAGCGCCCGGGTGGAGGCGGCCGCGACACCGAGCAGCATCCCCAATCCGGCCAACCGTGCCGTGGCCTGCCGCAGCGTGCCGATCCCCGCCCCGAGCCCGAACATCGCCGTGAGCGCAATACCCAGGGCAAAGGTGTCCTGATCCTTGATCAGGTTCGAGCCCCACTGGAATGCCAGGAGCAATCCCATCCCCATCAGCACCGCTCCGGCAACCGCCAGCCAACCCGCCACCTGGAATGCCCGCTCTCCCGCGGCGGCCGGGGCCACGGTGGAGGGTTCGGCAGCGGGGGGTTCCGCGGTCGCCCCCGCAGTGCGCGACTCCCCGTGGGCCGGCGGGGTGGGTGGTTGCGCGGCCGCCCCGGTCCCGGTGGGCGCCGCCGAGGCCGGTGCCGGGCCTGGTGGCGCAGCGATCAGGCCCGTCGGGGGCGGTGTCGTGGCGGCCCGGGGGGTCGTGGCCGCCACCTTCGGGGCCGGCGGCGGCTCGGCCGCCGATTCGGGCTGAGCCGGCTCGGACGTGGCGGGGTCTGCTGCGGCCGCGTCGGCGAGGGCCGCGGCGGCAGTGGCGGAGGTGGTGCGGCTGTCGTCGCCGGCCAGGCGCTCCAGGGTCAGCCTGGCGGCGAGGGCGAGGCCGGCGTGGCGGCTGCGAAGCAGCCGGGCCAGCTCGGGGACCACGCCGGCGCGGACCCCGGCGAAGGGGCTGTCGGCGGCCTCCTGCAGCTCGGGCGGCAGGGGCGCTGGGGTGGTCACCGGACGGCTGCGGCGGGCGATGACCAGCTCGCCCTGTACCCCAAAGGTCCACTTGCCGGGCGTCTGGTTGGGCGTGACCGCCCGCACCCGGTCGTACACGTAGTCGTACAGCTCATCCAGCGCGACCAGGCCGTCCTGGTCGCGGTCGGCCTCCCCGGTCTCCAGCCCTTCCACCAGTGCGCTGGTGAACACCGACGGCGCCTGCTCGTGGGCGTCGGCCAGCTCGTCGCCTTCGAAGGCGTACTCCATGGCGCTGGAGGCGGTGATCACTGCCCGGCCGCGCCCACCGAACTGCTCCTCGATGTCCATGCCCGTCCCGGCGCGGGCCGTCATGCCCCGCTCGAATGCGCCCGCATAGCAGCAGTCCAGCAGCAGCACGACCCGCCGGGAGCGGCTGCGGCCCATCCTCCGGTTGACGAACTCGGCCGGCACCGCTGTCGCGGCCAGCCGTCGCATCCTGGTGTTGGCGGCGGCGAAGTACAGCTCGCCGCCCTCGTCTTTGACGCCGTGGCAGGAGAAGTGGAGCAGCAGCAGGTCGTCGGGCCGGCGGTCGGCGAAGAACTCCTCCACGGCCAGGGTGATCTCGTGCGCGGGCTCGTTGAGGAGCGTCCGGACCTCGAATCCGCCGATATCGGGAGCTCGCAGGACCCCGGCCAGAGCCTGGGCGTCGCTCGCCGGGGCACGCAGGCGCTGCAGCCCGGCATCGGTGTAGCTGTCGCTGGCGACGATCAGGGCGCTGCGGTTGCCGTCCATCTGCGCTCACCGGGCGGTGTGGCGCTGCAGCCACTCGTCGACCAGGCGGCGCTGCTCGGTGGCGGAGATCCCGGTCAGCTCGAGGGTGTCGCCTTCCAGCTCCAGCTTGATGCTGCGCTGGGGGCTGCCTCCCAGCCAGGAGCGGATCGCCGCCAGCACGGGCGCGAGCAGCTCCGACTGGGTGACGCTTACCAGCAGCGCGCCCAGCGCCGCCAACTCCACTCCCCTTGTCCCGGGCGGAGGCTGGCCGCCCGCCGGCAGCTCGACCGAGTCCACATCGAGGTCGAGCAGCTCGCGGCGGAGCTGGAGGGTCGCCTCGGCGACTTCCTCGGCGTCGGCGTCGGGTCCCAGGTCCACCTGGATCCCGAGCGTCGCTGGGCGCTCCGCCATGCCCACCCCTCGTGGTCGATGACCTCAACCGGTGAAACTTGCGACATCTGATCATAGTTGCCTGGGAAAGCGGGAGGAAGCAGCTTGTGTCGCTCATCACCCCGCCGCCCGGCACCGGGCCGCATCAGATCGTGGGCGACGGCCGGGGTTCAGCATGCCGGCGGCTCGCCGCCGAAATGGGCGTCGAGGACGCAGGCCTCGGCCGAGACAACCTTGGCGAAAGGCGCCCAGCGGGGGCCGGGCGCGCGTTCGTACGCGATCTGAGAAACAAACTTGCGGCGACGCCGCCATCCGTCAGTCGTCGCCAGGGATTGCCGTTCCTACCGAGCCAGTTGATCGGTCACGGTCCCACCGCTGGCGCTGGACCGTCCCTGAGGCCGCAGCCACAGCGATGCCTGGGTCGGCTGCATGGCGTCCTCCTCCCCCGCCAGGAGCTCATGAGTCAGGCTGTCCAGGTCGATCTCGTCGCGCAGGCGGGTGCTGAACTCCTCGATCGTCTGGGCGGCGTCATGGCTGCGCCGGTTGAAGTGGCGGTCCACCATCTGCTGGATGCGGCGGCGGACTGGGTGGAACAGCGCTGCTGCGGCCAGGGTGGCGGCGGCCACCGCGAGGCTGGAGTCGCGGCCGAGCAGCTGGCCGAGGCCCAGGATCACGGCGGCGTAGCCGCCACCCAGCAGCACCGTCAGCAGCCCCCAGGCCAGGGTTCGGCTGATGATGCGGTCCAGGTCGTACAGCCGGTAGCGGACGATGGCCGCATAGATCGCCAGCTGGACCCCCAGCACCGCGATGCCGGTCCCCCAGGCGGACAGGCCCGGGTCGGCGACGATGCCGAACAGGATCCCCAGCGGCACCACGGTGGTCACCGCCAGGGCCAGCC
This sequence comes from Actinomycetes bacterium, assembly GCA_030146615.1. Lineage (GTDB taxonomy): Bacteria > Actinomycetota > CALGFH01 > CALGFH01 > CALGFH01 > CALGFH01. The sequence continues at coordinate 2,362 of JASLBL010000223.1, read as the reverse complement.
AGCGCAGCTGCTGGCGCTCAAGCCCGCGGGCGCGGCGGAACCGCACCACCAACGACCCGGCCGACCCCAGGCTCACCAGCCCGATGACGGCGCTGGCCAGGATGCCGGTCACCTCCAGGGGTCGGCCAGGGCCGGGACGGCCAAGGGGCTGTGGACCGGCGGCGCCGGCGGGTCCACCAGCGAGTAGGAGCCGAAGGTGTCGGCCAACGCGGCCACCACGGTTGCGGCCACGAGGAGGGCGGCATGGGGCCGCCAGCGCGGCGAGGGCAGCGACCCGGTGGGAGTGAGCAACATGATGAAGTTCATGGCGACCGGCGCCGGGTAGAAGCTGAGGTGCCCGAGCAATGCTGCGCCGCCGGCGGCCGTCAGGTCCTGGGGGCGGGTCGCCACCAGGTAGTAGGCGCAGCCTGCGGCCACCCCGGTGACCGCCGAGGCCAGGCCGAAGACCAGCAGGAGCCAGCCCACCGGGTGGCGGGGCCGGCGGCTGGCCAGCAGCGCCCCCACGGTGGCCGCTCCTACCCCGACCAGGTAGTGGGGCAGCAGGGGGAGCACCTGGGTGAGGTCGGGCCGGCCGGTCTGGCGCAGCAGGTGATCCAGCCACAGCATGGCGGCGTGGCCAACTATGGCCAGCATCCACAGCAGCCACGGCACCACACCCGGCCGCCAGCGCAGCCTGGCGCCTGTGGCTGTCGAGGTCACCGTTCTCTCCCTCGCTGCACGCAGCTCACCCTGATGCTGCACCGTCCAAGATCGCCGATCAGACGCCAGTGTGGCCGGTGTCCGTCCCGGGAGCGTTACGGACAGCGGGTTGGCAGGCGGCACGTGAAGCCTCCCAACGACCTGCGGCTGACAGGGAGTCGACCAGCAGGCCGGCGGCAGGCGCCCGATTGCGGGTGCCGTTGTGTTGATATCGACGTGAAGGAACCCGCAGCGCAGGAGGCGACGGCATCGCCAGCTGGAAGGAGTTTGCCACGGCGGGGAAATTCAGCCTTGATCCTCATCGGCTGGATGATGCTGCGCTGGAGCGCGAACTGCGCTCTCTGTACGCGACCCGCGAAGAGGCGTTCTTCACGGCTCACGCCAGGCGCTGCTCAACCACACCGAGCGCATGCTCCACTTGGAGCGGAGTACGCCAGCCGGGGGTTCCCGGAGCGGACCAAGGCCGACGCGCTGCGGACCCGCACGCAAGGGCTCTCGGGCCGAGGCGGGACAGCCGACCGGCCGGTAGCCGGCCACACCACCCGTATTGGGTCCCCAGGCGACGCAGCTTAGTCGCAGACTGGCCAGCGGCGCGCCCCCGCCCAACCTCGGGTTGAATCTTGACCATTCGGCTCCGATGGAAGGCCGAAGTGTTCTGGCGCCTCCGCCACCGGAATTCGGTCATTCTCTTGGTCATTCCCCCTGCCATAACACGACGGGTCAGGAACGTACTGGCTGGACGACCCGGCTGACGTGAGCAGCCAGGACGGGCCTGGAGGGCACGTGCTGGACGAAGGCTTTTCGACTCGTAATCGGAAGGTCGAGGGTTCGAATCCCTCCTCGGGCTCCAAAACCGCAGGTCAGAGGGCATCTCTGGCATTGCTGACTGTGCAGCGGCAACGGGCGGTCATTCCTTTGAGTTGGATCAGCGCGCCGCAGGCGCGCCCGGCCCGCTTCGCTACGTAGGTGTGCCGCCCGCCTCCCGGCTGGGCCGGAGTTCGGATGCTGTGCGAAGGAATGGCGCTGGGAATGTGGGCGCCCGGCCCAGCCGGTAGGTAGATCGTGGGCGACACGATTCATGCGGCTGCGCCGCCATTCTCACATTTCAATGCACGGAAGTCCTACGACTACCCCGGTGAAGAATTAGAAGGGTCACCGGCTAGCGCTGGGATTTGGGAGGCTCGGCGCGTGGGTCGGCGGCTCGGATGCCTGGGTTGATGGCGGACGGTCGTCGAACCCACGACTATGCTGGGGAACATGGGTATCGGAGAATTGGCTACAGCCTGCAGCAGGGGAAGCGCCACGTGAGCCACGGCGAGGACCCGCGTCGTCTGCCAGGTGGCGGTGCGGCTCCGGTCCCGCCCGCGCCGGTCCAGGTCCAGTGGCCGCAGACCGTGGCCGTGATCTTCAACCCCTCCAGCGGTGGCGATTCCGCAGGCGAGCGGAGCGACCGTATCCGGAAGGCGATCGAGGAGACCGGCAAGAAGCTCATTTGGCTGGAGACGACCCCTGAGGACAGCGGGCAGGGGCTGGCCAAAGACGCCGTCGGACAGGGCGCGGACCTGGTCATCGCGACCGGTGGCGACGGCACGGTGATGGCCTGTGCCACCGCCCTGGCCGGCTCCGAGGTGCCGTTGGCGGTGCTCCCGCTGGGGACGGGCAA
>JASLBL010000218.1 GCA_030146615.1 Actinomycetes bacterium | reverse complement strand
GAACATGAGCATGAGCACCTCTTTTGGGATGGCAGCGACGCTCGGGTGACGAGGACTTCGGCCGGGCGGTCACTGACTGGCGCTCTGCGGCGCGTGCCTCTATTGCCGGTTGGAAGCCCCCGGGAGGCTGGAGTGCGGCGGAGTCTTGCGAGCCCTCAAGGGCGACCGACGTTGGCAGTAACCCCAGCCGTCACCGAGCCGGACGACGAAGGCCAGATCGGCCTCCGCCAAGCACAAGGGTGCACCAGTGACCGACGTGGCCGATGCGGCCTGGATCTGCCAGCTGGTCGAGCACGGCCTGGTCCGCCCGAGCTTCGTGCCGCCCAAGCCGATCCGCCAGCTGCGCGACCTGACCCGCTACCGCAAGGCGCTGATCCATGAGCGCACCCGCGAGACCCAGCGGCTGGCCAAGGTGCTGGAGGATGCCGGCATCAAGCTGGCCTGTGTGGCCAGCGACACCCTGGGCGTCTCGGGCCGGGCGATGCTGGAGGCGCTGGTGGCTGGGACGACCGACCCCCAGGTCCTCGCCGAACTGGCGCGCGGGCAGCTCCGCAAGAAGCTGCCGGCGCTGCGCGAGGCGCTGGAAGGCCGCTTTGGGCCCCATCACGCGCTACTGGTTGGGGAGATGCTGGCCCGCATCGACCAGCTGGACGAGTCGATCGAGCGGCTCAGTGTCGAGGTGGCCCGGGTCCTGGTCCCGTTCTCCCCGCTGGTGGCGTTGCTGCTAACCATCCCGGGCGTGGATCGGCGCACCGCGGAGGTGGTCCTGGCCGAGATCGGCCCGGACATGGGCCGCTTTCCCTCCTCGGCACACCTGGCCAGCTGGGCCGGGGTCTGTCCGGGCAACCACGAGTCGGCCGGCAAGCACTACTCGGGCAGGACCCGCAAGGGCTCCAAGTGGCTGCGGACCGCGCTGGTCCAAGCGGCCAACGCCGCCGCCCGCTCCAAGGACACCTACCTGGCCGCGCACTACCAGCGCATCAAAGGCCGCCGGGGGCACCACAAGGCCATCGTCGCGGTCGCCCACTCCATCCTGGTGATCATCTGGCACCTGCTCACCGGCAACCAGCCGTACTCGGACCTTGGCGGGGACTACTTTGTGCAACGCCATCACAGCGAGGCCTACAAGAACCGGCTCATCCGACAGCTGGAGCGCATGCGCTACAAGGTCACCGTGGAGCCACTCAACCCCGCCTGACCAGACACATCACCGGCCACTCGAGGCTCACCGCGGATTTTCACCTCAGTGGCCCCGCAGCCGACGCTACCGGCCCGGGGCCCGGGACACGAGGGGACACCTCATGCCCGATCCGAACGATATCCCTCGCCGCCACCACGTGCTGGTCCTGGACGTCACCCAGGCCGCCAGCAAGGTCAGCCGCCTCATCCATGAAGCACGTGATCTCCACCTGCCGGTCGAGCCCGGTGTCCGCGAGGGCCGCGACGCCCTGGTGCGCTGGGCGGTGCTGCTGGAGGAGGTGCTGCCCTGACCTGAAGGCTGAGTGGCAGTAGCCGGATGCACCAGCGGCCCCCGCGGGGAAGCCTCGGGGGCCGCTCGCGTGTCGGCAGCCACGCCTCGCCCAGCCCTGCCACGCCCTACGCTGCCCAGCCCTGCCGTGCCGTGGTCGGGAACCTAGCACGCAGAACCCGGCATCATGGTCGGGTGCCCGAGGTCGACGATGACCAGCGCGCGGCCCTCCGGCGGCTGCGGGCCGCCTTCGGCCCCATCGAGGTGGTCGAGGTCATCAGCAACGACCCGGGCGACGACCCGGCCCCGACGCAGGGCGAGTTGATCGAGGGGGCAAGGATGGCAGACCCGAGGCGGATGACCCCTGAGGAGCACGGCGAAGCGCACGCGCTGTTGGTCAAGGCGGTCACCGATCCGGACTGGCAAGCCGCCAGCCAGGCCCTCGATGACCTGATGCGCAAGCTGATCGAGATTCAGCAGCTGCTGGAGGCCGAGGAGCGCCTCCCCAAGCGGGAGCCGTGGACCGACCCGATGTAACGGCGGCAGGCCCGCAATCGCTAGACTCGGTAACCGGTCCAAGAGTGCGGGCGGTTTCCCGTTTGGCCCCCCCGGCGGGAGCCGCCCGCTCCCACTTGTAGGCGGCCCGCGCCAGATCTGGTTCGGTGAGGCAACCAGGTGCCGTGCTCGCGCGAAGCCATAGCGGGGGGTCAAGGGTCAGACGGGGGAGGGCCTTTTGGCCCCCCGTTTGACTGTGTAAGGGCAGTGGTGGAACTGGGACCGCGTAACGCCGCCAGGGTCGTTAGCGCTCCTTCGTAGGTCGATGGTCAGGTGCTCGCCCTGCGCCTCCCTGGGTCTGGCCATCGGCCCGGAGACCGGGCTGCACTATCGGGCAGCCTGGTCCGGGTTACGGCCCTGGGGAGACTGACTCTGGGGCCGTAACGCCTAAAGGCCCGTCAGCGCATTTCTGGTGCTAGGCGCCTGCCAAGGGACGCGGACGCCCTCGGTCGCCACCCACGCCGGGGGCGTTCGCCTGTTCGCAGCCGCCTGCCCCAACCCTTGCAGCAGCAGCGCTCAGGGATCAAGCTGCCCGGCAGGATGAGCAAAGGAGGTGCCATGGCACGGCCGCTCCGCATCCTCGTCATCCTCATCGGCCTGGGAGCCCTGCTGCTCGCGCCGCGGGCCGCGGCCCAGGAAGCCCTCGCCGTCGAGATCGCCCCCACGGCCAGATTGCTCCAGGGCGGGAAGGCAGTTGCCGTGCAGGTGACGGTGACCTGCCCAACCGGCGCAGAGGTGCTGGAGGCGTTCCTGTATGTGAACCAGGACGGCAACCAGGGCCAGTTCGCGTCCTTCCAGCCCATCTGTGACGACACCCCGCACACCTTTGTGGTGCGGGCCCCGGCGAACGGCTTCCGGTACCACCTTGGCGAGGCAACGGTGAGCGCCTTTGTGCTGGTGACCAGTGGGGCGTCAACCTCACCGACCCAGACCGTCACGCTCAACCGCCGTCAGATATAGATGCTGTCTCGGGCGGCGCCGACCAGGGCGGCGGCCCGATCGTGGGCCATGACGGCGGCCACGGCGGCGTCGATCCGTCGCTTGCTTAACCCTCTGGTATCTATCCCGTCAAACTGCCCCATGTCGGTATCGAACCTCGGTGGCGGCTCGTAGAGCTCACCGGAGACAAACCAAGATCGCGGTAGACCTCAGTTCTCTTGGGGTAAGAAGACGCCGAGCGCTCAATCGGAGAGCGCTTCCCGAGAGGAGACCAGGGTGCCCGAAGGCGAACCGTGTCCCTATTGCGCGCACCTCGCCCCCAATCCTGAGGAGCTCCGCCTGCACCTGCTCCACCTGCACCCGGAGGTTGAGCCGGAGCCGGATTGGTGGGATCGCGACGCCGTGCC
>JASLBL010000141.1 GCA_030146615.1 Actinomycetes bacterium | reverse complement strand
GCCAGGGCCCGAGCCGACCCAGCTGGTCGCCGCCTACCCATGGCGGCGCCAGCACGCCGCCGAGGCCCTCGGACGGGCCGTGGCCGAGCTGGCCGCCTCCGTCGGCCGCCCCGGCCTGGCCGAGCGGGTGGAGGCCGCCGGGGCGGCCCTGCGCGACGTCGAGGCCGGCCCGGGCCCGTCGCTGCCCGTGCCCCGGGTGCCGACGGTAGCGGTGACCGGCACCAACGGCAAGACTACGGTGACCCGGCTGATCGCCCACATGGGCCGGTGCGCCGGCCTGCGGGTCGGCTGGTCCAACACCGACGGCGTCTACCTGGACGGCGAGCTGGTCGAGGAGGGCGACTGGTCGGGCCCGGGCGGAGCGGCCCGGGTCCTGGCCCAGCCCGGCCTCCAGCTGGCCGTGCTGGAGACGGCCAGGGGCGGCATCCTGCGCCGCGGGGTCGGCGTCGCGCACAACGACGTCGCCGTGGTCACCAACATCTCCGCCGACCACCTCGGCCTCGGCGGCATCCACACCCTCGACCAGCTGGCCGAGGTCAAGGCCACGATCGTGCGCATCACCCGCCCCGGGGGCTGGGTGGTGCTGAACGCCGACGACCCCCGCAGCCTGGCCATGCGGCGGCTGTCCCGGGCCCGGCTGTTCACCTTCGGCCTCGACCCCGACGCCCCTGGGCTGCGGGAGGCCCAGACCGAGGGCGGCCGGGCCGCCACCGTGCTCGACGGCGACCTGGTCGTGCTGACCAGGGGCCGGGTCGACCGGCTGCTGCCGGTCCTGGACGTGCCCGTGACCCTGGCCGGCCTGGCCTCCTTCAACATCGCCAACGCGCTGGCCGCGGCCGCCGCCGGCATCGCCGCCGGCCTGCCCACCGACGCCGTCCTGGACGGCCTACGCAGCTTCCGGCCCGACCCCGGCCAGAACCCGGGCCGGATGAACATCCTCGACCTGGACGGCCGGGCGGTGATCGTCGACATGGCCCACAACGAGGCCAGCCTGCTCGCCCTGCTCGCGGTGGCCAGGGGCCTGCGCCTGCCCGGCCGGCGGGTGCTGGCCCTGGTCGGCACGGCCGGCGACCGCTCCGACGAGCTGATCCGCTCCCTGGGCGAGCTGGCGGCCAGGGGCGCCGACCGGGTCGCGATCGGCGAGAAGCGCCGCTACCTGCGCGGCCGCGAGGCCGCCGAGCTGGTCGGGCTGCTGCGCCAGGGCGCGGCCACGGTCGGGGTCACCGACGTGCCCGCCCACCCGGGCGAGCTGGCCGGCCTCAAGGCCCTGGCCGCCGAGTCCGGCCCCGGCGACGTCCTGGCCCTGATGGCCCCGGCCGAGCGGGCGCCGATCCTGGCCTGGCTCGACGACCAGGGCGCCACCCTGCTCGACCCGGCCCAGCTCCGGGACCGGGTTGTCGCGGCCCGCGGCGGGTAACTCTCACTGGCCACCCGTTCCCGCCACGACCTGGAGGACCACGTGCTGGAGGAAGGCGTCCGCGCCCTGGCCAAGGGGAGGAACTTCGCCGCCCTGACCACCCTGCTGCCCGACGGCCAGCCGATGACCCACGTCATGTGGATCGACTGCGACGACGAGCACATCCTGATCAACACCGAGGCCCACCGCCAGAAGGTCCGCAACATGCGCCGCGACCCGCGGGTCACGGTCGCCATCTGGGACGCCGACGACCCCTACACCTACGCCGAGGTCCGCGGCGAGGTCGTCGAGCTGGTCGCCGGGCCCGAGGCCAGGGCCCACATCGACGAGCTGTCGATGAAGTACAACGGCCACGAGTACCGCAACCAGATCGTCTCCGAGCGGGTGATCGCGCGGGTCAAGCCCCTCCGCCAGCGGCTGCGGACGCCCTAGACCGGGCCTGGAGCTCGTCGACGATGCTGTCGACCCGGTCGGCGCAGAGCACCACCAGGTCACCCGGGTTGGCCCGGTCCAGGGCCAGCCGGGACGCCTCCATCTCGTCCAGGACCACCTCGAGGCTGCGGCAGCGGGCCCCGTCGCCCGCCGCCCCCCTGGCCCCGGCGGCGACCAGCTCGGCGACCTCGCCCGGCTGACGGCCGCGCAGGTTGCGGTCCTCGCGCACGATCAGGGCGTCGAAGTGCCTGGCCGCGACCTCGCCCAGCTCCCGGATGTCCTTGTCGCGGCGGTCGCCCGGGCTGGCGATCACCCCGGTCCGCCGCCTGGCCATCACGTCGCCGCCCTTTGGCGGGCTGGCCATGCGGTCGACGAAGTCGCCGAGCATGCGCATGCCGGCCGCGTTGTGGCAGTAGTCGACGATCACCCGGTAGCCGTCGACCTCGAACAGGTTGAGCCGCCCCGGCGCCACCTCGTAGGAGGTGGTGAACGAGCGCAGGCCGGCCCGGATGTCGTGGACATGGGCGCCGGCGGCCAGGGCGGCGGCGGCCGCGGCCATGGCGTTGGCCACGTTCATGCGGGCCCGGCCCCCGAAGGTCGCCGGCACGGCCCCGGTGGGGGCGATCAGGGTCGAGCGCCGGCCCTGGCGGAGCACGATCCCCTCACCCAGGCGGCCGTCCTCGAGCACGATCGCCCGACCGCCCCGGCGGCAGTGGGCGTCGACCAGCTCGTTGCCCTCCTGCATGGAGAACCAGACCAGCTCGCCCGAGCAGTGCCGGCGCATCCCGGCGACCAGCGGGTCGTCGGCGTTCAGGACCCCGTGGCCGTCGCGGGGCACGGCTTCGATCACCACCTGCTTGACCGCGGCCAGCTGCTTGAGGGTGCCGATCCCGCGCAGGCCGAGGTGGTCGCCGCCGATGTTGAGGACCACCCCGACGTCGTTGCGCTCATACCCGAGGCCCTCGCGCAGGATCCCGCCCCTGGCCACCTCGAACACGGCGAGGTCGACCCGCGGGTTCTGGAGCACCATCCGGGCCGAGCGCGGCCCCGAGGCGTCGGCCGTGACCACCAGCCGCTCGTCGATCAGGATGCCGTCGGTCGAGGTCAGCCCGACCTGGCGGCCCATCCCCTTGAAGATGTGGGCGATCATCCGGCTGGTCGTGGTCTTGCCGTTGGTGCCGGTCACGGCCACGATCGGGATGCGGGCCGGGGTGCCGGGCGGGAACAGGAGATCCACCACCGGCTTGGCCACGTACTGGGGCTCGCCGACGGTCGGGTG
>JASLBL010000113.1 GCA_030146615.1 Actinomycetes bacterium | reverse complement strand
GGTTGGCCGGCACGTACGCCGGCGAGGGGACCACCCGGTTGATGGCCGCGTTCCAGGCCGCCAGGGCGGCCGCGGCGGCCAGCTCGGCCCGGGCCCCCGGGCCGGACGCCGTGGCTCGGGCCACCCCGTCAGCCCGCCTGGGTGAGCGGGAGCAGGACCTGGAAGCGGGTGTCCCCCGGGGCCGAGGTGAAGCGCAGGTCGCCGTGGTGGCGCTGGACGACGATCCGCCAGGAGATGTCCAGGCCGAGGCCGGTGCCCTTGCCGACCGGCTTGGTGGTGTAGAAGGGCTCGAGGACGTGGGCGGCGGCGGCCTCGGGGATGCCGGCACCGTTGTCGCCGATCTCGACCAGCACGTGGTCGCCGTCGCGGGCGGTGCGCACGGTCAGGCGGCCGGTGCCGTCCATGCCGTCCATGGCGTCGACGGCGTTGTCGACCAGGTTGGTCCAGACCTGGTTGAGCTCGCCGGCGTAGGCGGGCAGCTTCGGCAGCGACCGGTCGTAGTCGCGCACCACCTCGATGCCCGTCTCCAGCTTGTGCTTGAGCATCGTCAGGGTCGACTCCAGCCCGTCGTGGACGTCGACCTGCTGGAGGGGGCTGCGGTCCATCTGGCTGTACTGCTTGGCCGCGCCGATCAGGGCCGAGATGCGCCCGGAGGCCTCGCCGATCTCCTCCAGCAGGCTCTCGGCCTCGCAGGTGATGGCGGCCACCGCGACCGCGTGGGGCAGCACCGCGGCCGGCACGGTGGCCGCGACCTGGTCGAGCCAGCCGGTGCCGACGCCGGCCGCGACCAGCGGCGGGGCCAGGTCCCAGGCGCCGGGAACGCCGTGCTCGGACAGCCAGCGGCCGAGCTCGTCCTCGCGGTCGGAGGCCTCCAGCGGGGACAGCGGGTCCTGGCCGCCCCGGCCGCCGACGGCCTGGCGGACCAGCTCCAGCAGCTCGGCCAGCTGCCCGCTGCCCAGCCCTCCCCCGGCCAGCCCGGCCAGCTCGTCCCAGAGCCCGGCCAGGCGCTCGGCCAGGGTGGCCGTGGCCCGGGCGGCCGCGGTCGCCGGGTTGTTCAGCTCGTGGGTGAGCCCGGCGGTGACGGTGCCGAGGGCGACCAGCCGCTCGCGGGTGCTGAGGGTCTGCTGGGAGCCCATCCCCTGGATGGCGAGTCCCTCCAGCATGTGGGTGGCCATCGGGAACCACTCCCGTACCGCCCAGCCGAAGTCCTCGGCTGGCAGCACCCAGAAGCGGCAGTCGGTCACGGCCCGGAGGCCGGTGCTGTAGGAGCGCGCCATCGGCAGGTCCAGGAACGCCATGAACGCCCCGGCGTAGGTGCCGCGGTGGTCGGTCCGGTTAACCTCGATCTCGCCCCCGGGGGCCCGCATGACCATCGACAGGGTGCCCTCAAGGAGCACGTACAGGCGGGTCGCGGGCTCGCCGACCCGGTAGACGGTGGTGCCGGCCTCGTAGTTGGCGACCTCGCCCCGCTCGGCCAGCCAGGCCAGCTGCTCGTCGCTCAGCTTCTCGAACAGGAACAGCTCGGCCAGCACGTCGGGGCCGAGCCGCTCGGTCACTGGGCCTCCAGGTAGCGGTGGACGAGCTGGATGGCCATGGCGCCCTCCCCGACCGCCGAGGCGACCCGCTTGACCGAGTTGGCGCGGGCGTCGCCGGCCGCGAACACCCCGGGCACGCTGCCCTCCAGGTAGTAGGGGTCGCGGTCCAGCGGCCAGCCCGGCGGCCGCTTGCCGCCGCGGAGGAGGTCCGGGCCGGTGACCACGAAGCCCCTGGGGTCGCGGTCGACCACCCCGTCGAGCCACTCGGTGCAGGGCGCCGCCCCGATGAACACGAACAGGAAGCCGGCCGGCACCTCCTCGACCGTCCCGGCGCCGGCGTCGCAGAGGCGCAGGCGCTCCAGGTGCTCGCCCCCATCGGCCCCGACGACCTCTGTGCCGGTCCGCACCTCGATGTTGGCGGTGCCGCGGATCTGGCGGATGAGGTAGTGGGACATGGAGGGCTCCAGGCCGTCGGCGCGGACCAGCATGGTGACCCGCCGGGCGTGGCGCGACAGGAACACCGCCGCCTGCCCGGCCGAGTTGGCGCCCCCGACCACGTACACGTCCTGGCCGGCGCAGGCCGGGGCCTCGGTCGTGGCCGACCCGTAGAACACCCCGCGGCCGGTGAGCTCGTCAATCCCGGGTGCCTCCAGGGTGTGGTAGGCGACCCCGGTGGCCAGCACGACGGTGTGGGCGGCGACCTCGCCGCCGTCGGCGAGGCCGACCACCCGCGACGAGCCCCGCACGTCCAGGCCGGTGACGCTGGGCCCGGTGAGGATCTCGGTCCCGAATCTGGCCGCCTGGCGGCGGGCCCGGTCGGTCAGCTGGGCGCCGCTGACCCCGTCGGGGAAGCCGAGGTAGTTCTCGATCCGGGCGCTCTGGCCGGCCTGCCCGCCGGTGGCCTCCCGCTCGACCAGGACGGTGCGCAGCCCCTCGGAGGCGGCGTACACGGCGGCGCCCAGCCCGGCCGGGCCGCCGCCGACGATCACGGTGTCGTAGAAGTCGGTGGTCGGGGTGGTGGACAGGCCGACCCTGGCCGCCAGCTCCTCGATGCTCGGGTCGACCAGCGGATCGCCCTCGGGCGTGACCACCAGCGGGATGCTGGCCTCGTCCAGCCCGGCCGCCTCCAGCAGCGCCTGGCCCTCGGGCTCGTCGGCGGTGAGCCAGCGGTAGGACACCGAGTTGCGGGCCAGGAAGTCGCGCACCTCATAGGAGCGCGCCGACCAGCGGTGGCCGACGACCTGGGTCGCGGTCACCGGCTTGTCGTCGGCGCTGCGCCACAGCTCGACCAGCTCGTCCACCACCGGGTAGAGCTTCTCGGCGGGCGGCTCCCACGGCTTCAGCAGGTAGTGGTCGAGGTCGATCACGTTGATCGCCTGGATGGCGGCGTCGGTGTCGGCATACGCGGTCAGCAGGGCCCGGCGGGCGTGCGGGAACAGGTCCATGGCCTGCTCCAGGAACTCCAGCCCGCTCATCTCCGGCATGCGGTAGTCGGCCAGCAGCACCGCCACCTGGTCGCCGCGGAGCTTCATCTCCCGTAGCGCCTCCAGGGCCTGGGGCCCCGACTCGGCCCGGACGACCCGGAAGTCCTGCCCGTAGCGCCGCCGCAGGTCGCGGGCGACCGCCCGCGACACCCCGGGGTCGTCGTCGACCGTGAGCAGGACCGGCTTGCTCGCCTCCATAGCGCCCGATGGTAGGGTCACGGCCGGACAGCCAACAACCGCACGGCGAGGGTCATGACGCGCTTGGAGCACGGCCGCTTCTGCGACGAGGTCGTCAACCAGACGAACCTGCTCCTGGGCGTCGTGGAGGGCGCCGACCTGTCGGCGACCGTGCCCACCGCCCCCGACTGGAGCCTCGCCGACCTGCTCCGCCACCTCGGCGGCAACCTCCGCGCGGTCGAGATGGCCGTCCGCACCGGCACGGCCGTCACCGAGCCGGAACGGCAGGTCCCCGGCCACGGCGGCCCGGCCGGCGACGACCCGGCCGTCCTGGCCGCCTGGCTGTCCGAGGCCGCCGGCAGCTTCGCCGGCACCCTGGCCGGGGCCGGTCCCGACGTCGAGGCCCAGGTCTGGGTGGTCCGCTGGCCCACCGCCGCCTGGGCCCGCCGCGCCGCCCACGACCTGCTCGTCCACCGCGCCGACGCCGCCGGCACGGTCGGCGCCGCCTTCCCCGCCGACCCCGACCTGGCCGCCGACGCCGTGGACGAGTTCCTCGACCTGATGAGCAGCCCCCAGGTCGCCGGGTCAGGGCCGGACGCCCCCGGTCCCGGCCCGGCCGGGACCATCCACCTCCACGCCACCGACACCGGGCCCGGGGTGCCGTCGGAGTGGCTGGTGGAGCTCGGCTCCCCCACCTTCAGCTGGCGCCACGCCCACGAGAGGGCCACCGTCGCCGTCCGCGGCCCGGTCGCCGACGTCCTCAGGGTCGCCTACCGCCGCCTGTCCCCCGACGCCGACGGGATTGAGGTCCTCGGCGACCGGGCCGTGCTCGACGCCTGGCTGGAGCGGGTCGCGCTCCAGTAGGTCAGCCGGTCAGCCGCGGCGGCCGCGGGTGCGGTCGAGGTGGCGGCGGTCGCGCTTGGTCGGGCGGCCCATCCCGGGGTCGCGGCGGCCGATGCGGTCCAGCGGGTCGCGGGGCGGCGGGGGCGGGCTCTTGTCGACCAGGCAGGCGGCGGCCGGCTCGGCCCCGACCCGGTTCTCGATCAGCCGCACGACCTCGACGACCCGCTCACGGTCCCCGACCCGGAGGCGGACGGTGTCCCCGGCCTTGACCGTGGCCGCCGGCTTGGCCCGCACCCCGTTGACCTGCACGTGCCCGGCCCGGCAGGCCTGGGCCGCCCCCGACCGGGTCTTGGTCAGCCGCACCGACCACAGCCAGCGGTCGACCCGCACCTTGTCCATCCGGGGCTAGCGGCCCTCGCGGGGCGGCGCGATCCCCCTGGTGGCCTCGGGCGGCTCCTCGTCCCCGAAGGCCTTGCTGATCGAGCGCAGGGCCGAGGTGACCTCGCTGGGGATGACCCAGAACGTGCTCCCCTGGCTCTTGGCGAGCTCGGGCAGGGTCTGGAGGTACTGGTAGGCAAGCAGCTTGGGGTCGGGGTCGTTCTCGTGGACGGCCTGGAACACGGTCTCGATCGCCCGGGCCTGCCCCTCGGCCTTGAGGATGGCCGACTGGCGCTCGCCCTCGGCCCGCAGGATGGAGCTCTGCTTCTCGCCCTCGGCGGTCAGGATCTGGCTCTGGCGCACGCCCTCGGCGGTCAGGATGGCCGCCCGCTTGTCGCGGTCGGCGCGCATCTGCTTCTCCATGGCCTGCTTGATCGGGGTCGGCGGGTCGATCGCCTTGATCTCGACCCGGTTGACCCGGATCCCCCACTTGCCGGTGGCCTCGTCGAGCACCCCCCGCAGCTCGCTGTTGATCTTCTCCCGCGAGGTCAGCGTCTCCTCCAGGTCCATCCCGCCGATCACGTTGCGCAGGGTCGTCACGGTCAGCTGCTCGATCCCCTGGATGAAGCTGGCAATCTCGTAGGCGGCCGCCCGGGCGTCGGTGACCTGGAAGTACAGGACGGTGTCGATGCTGACGACCAGGTTGTCCTCGGTGATCACCGGCTGCGGGTCGAACGACACCACCTGCTCGCGCAGGTCGATCTGGGGCCGCACCCGGTCCACGAAGGGGATGACGAAGTTCAGGCCCGGCTCAAGGGTCTTCTGGTAGCGGCCGAGCCGCTCCACGTTCCGGGCCCGCGCCTGGGGCACGATCCGCACCGAGCGGACGACCACCACCGCCGCCAGCAGGGCGGCGACGACGGCAACGACGATCAGGACTTCCATGGTCACTCCCGCGGGTACACGAGGGCGGTCGCGCCCTCGATCTCGATCACGTCGACAGTGGTCCCGGGCGGGATCACCAGCGTCTCGTCATAGGCCCGGGCCGACCATTCCTCCCCGCCGATCCGGACCCGGCCGGCATGGCCGGTGACCTCCTGGACCACCCGGGCCTGCCGCCCGACCAGGGCCGCCACCCCGAACCGGTGCTGGGGCCCGTAGCGCGGCCGCAGCTGCCGCTTGACCACCGGCCGGACCCCGACCAGCCCGGCCACGGACACGACGGCGAAGACCACGAACTGCGCGAACGGCCCCAGCCCGAGCGCGGCCGCCCCGGCCGCGGCCAGGGCGGCGATCGCCAGCAGGCCTAGCGAGGCGGTCAGCGTGAAGATCTCGGCGACCCCGAGCACGGCCGCCAGGACGATCCAGACGATGGAGTCCATCGATCAGCCCCCACCTCTGCCTGATGGACCCGGGCGCATACGGTAACTCCCCTCGGTACGGCGTCATCCCCGCCGACCAGCCTTCCCGGCACGCCCTACCAGCAAGGGTACTGCCCCCCGGACCCCACCGCCAGCGCTCCGCCCCGAGGTTGCCCACCTGTTACCGGGAGTCCGGGAACGATCGGGTGCGTGTTCCGTCGTCGGGTCGCCAGGGAGGCACGCCGGTGCCGTCGAGCCCCTCGCTGGGGCCTGTGGCGCATTCGGACTAGAGGGGGCAGCCGGTCCGGTCGTGGAGCCGGCGGTTCGCTCCCTGGCCGAGCCGCACCAGCAGCGGGTCGGGGTCGGGGCCGGTGGTGTCGACGTGGAGCTGGAGGACCCGTTCGTTGCAGACGAACATGACCAGCTGCCCGTCCCCGCCGCCAGGCTCGAGCAGGTAGAGCTCGCCGCCGGTGACCTCGGGCAGCCGGTCCGGGGGCACGCCCCGGTCGCCGAGGTCGTCGCGGAGCTGGCCTCGTGCGGCCAGGGCGTCGTCCCTGGCCGGGAACTGGAACAGCGCCGCCACCACCGGGCCGGTCGGCCGCGACCAGGTCCGCGTGCAGCCGCTCTGGAAGCCGTGGTCGCCGAGGGCCCGCGGCAGCGCCGCCGGGTCCGGCAGCCAGTCCCCGGCCACCTCGCGAGGGTCGGCGAACCCCTGGTCGGCCGGGTCGCCGCCGAGCGTGCCGCCCGCCCCCAGGTCGCCCAGGAGCTCGCACAGCGGCGGCGGCCGGGTCGGGACGCTGGTCCCGGTGGCCGGGCCGGTGGTGGCCACCTCGGCCGGCCCGGTCTCGACGGTCGGCGACCGGTCCAGCGGGCCGAGGGTGACGGCCAGCGCCGCCGCGACGGCGACC
>JASLBL010000092.1 GCA_030146615.1 Actinomycetes bacterium | reverse complement strand
GCTAGGTGGTCGGTGTTCTGTGTCTGATTCGTCGGTGACCGGCTGAGCTGGCAGACTTCGGGCGCCTTGTCGCCGGACCTGGAGGACCCGCTGTGACCCTGGGCCGTCAGCTGCGCCGCCGTGATCTGCCTGCCATCGGTGCCCGCTGGTGTGAGGCGGCGCTGCCGGCAGGGTCGGTGTACCGGTTCTTGGCCCGGGAGCGGACCCGGTTGTTCCCGCCGGAGTTGTTCGCGGACTTGTTCCAGGCGACCGGTCGGCGGTCGGTGCCGCCGTCGATCCTGGCTGTGGTGATGGTCCTGCAACGGTTGGAGGGCCTGTCGGATCGGGAGGCAGCCGACCGGTTTGCCTTCGATGTGCGCTGGCGGTACGCGGCTGGGGTGGCCGATGCGGTTGCTGGGGAGGAGACCGCGAGCTTCGCGCACACGGTGCTGGTCGACTTCCGCGCCCGGCTGCGTCGCTCGGCCGATCCGGATCGGATCTTCCGGGTGACCTGCGCGCTGGCCCGCCAGCTGGGGCTGGTGGGGGTGCGGCGGGTGCTGGACTCGGCCCCGCTGGAGGACGCGGTCACCACCCAAGACACGGTCACGATGATCAGAGGCGCGATCCGGGGACTGCTGGGGTCTGCCCACCGCCGCTGGAGGCCAAGGTCCGGGGCCTGCTCCAGCGCCAGGACGACTACCGCGCGCCGGGCAAGCCGGCCTGTGACTGGACCGACCGGGCCGCCCGCCAGGAGCTGGTGGACGCGCTGGTCCGCGATGCCTACCGGGCCCATTACGCCCTGCGCGGGGAGCGGCTGGACCCCCGGGTCGCCGAGGCGGCAGCGTTGTTGGCCACCGTCACCGGCCAAGACATCGAAGAGACCAACGACGGCTGTTTCCGCATCTTCGAGGGGACCGCACCCGACCGGATCATCTCCACCGTCGATCCCCAGGCCCGTCATGGCCACAAGACCGCCGCCCACGGCTTCGACGGTTACAAGGCGCATGTGGCGGTCGACCCTGACTCGGAGGTCATCTGCGCGGCCGAGGTGAGCTCGGCGAGCACCGGCGATGCCGTGGTCGCGCCCATGCTGGTTGACGACCTGGTCCAAGGCCAAAGTGAGCAGGCCGCCCGGGCGGTGGTCTACGGCGACAGCGCCTACGGCACCGGCGCGCACCTGGCCTGGCTGGACCACCACGGGCTCACCCCGATGGTCAAGACCCAGCTCCCCACCGCACCCGGCGGCCGGTTCGCCAAAGACCAGTTCCGCCTCGACCTCCAGGCCGGCACCGTGACCTGCCCGGCCCGGGTCACGGTGGCGATCTTCCCAGCCCGCCGCGGTGGTGGCCGAGCCCGCTTCGGTCGAGCGTGCAGCGTCTGCCCGCTCCGCCACGCCTGCACGACCAGCCTCCGGGGTCGGGTGGTCGCCATCCACCCCCGAGAAGCCGAGCTAACCGCAGCCCGCGCCCGCCAGCGCGACCCCGTCTGGCTGGCCGACTATCGGGCGACCCGACCCAAGGTGGAACGCAAGCTCGCCCACCTGCTGCGCCGCCGCCATGGCGGCCGCCGCGCCCGGGTGCGCGGGCTGGTCCGGGTGACCCAGGACTTCAAGCTGTTGGCCGCCGCGGTGAACCTGGCCCGCTTGGCCACCCTCGGGCTGCGCTCCACCGCCAGCGGCTGGCAACTCCAGCCGGCCTAACCGGCGACCACCAGCCACCGGCGACCGCTGCCACCACCAGCCTGCCTAACACGCAGAACTGCTACAGCCCGGCAGAAAACACCACCCACCTAGCCGCCGTTCTCCCAGGTCGCCTGCGACCGTAGACCCGGAAGGGAAACGCTCTCTTGACGTCAAGGGAAACGCTCTCTTCGCCACGTCCTGCCGATGGTCACAGGCCAGTACATCACGCGGTCTAGCGGCGCTTATGCATCGACAGCGTGGTCGAGACGTGAGCCTGACCGAGCAGATCTCCATTGGCCACGACCGTCTCACAACTCCAAGACAGGGCGATTCTGCAACTGTCAGACGAGGTGCGTGGCGGTGAAGTGAGCCAGGTCCTCGAGCAGTTGGTCCTGGAACCGCCGGTCACGGACGGCGGGATGCGGCTCGGTCCGGCGCTGGTGATACCAGTAGCCGCCGTAGGTGCGCGCGTCGGGATCCTCGCTAGTGGCAAGCCACTGCTGGGTGAGGTGCCCGAGCCGCAGATCGTCGGGCGCACCGGGTCCGCCCATCTTGGTGGGCACCCAGCCAGGGTCCACCGCGTTGCTGAACACCTCCGCCCATCTCCGGGCGACGGCAACGGTGAGCGTGGTGACGAAGAGCTTGCTGTCCGGATAGGAGCCGGCTCGGCGGCCGCTCCAGTCGACGCCGGTTAGGCTGGGGCGTCCGCTGCGGTGCTCGCTGCTGGAGAGGTAGACCAGCCGCTGGGGGCGGTTGATGAGGGCGGTGAGCAGGTACGGAGCGACGATGTTGACCGGCAGGACGTGCGGGCCGGTGGTAGACGCTGGCGTTGTGGATTACCGCGTCCATCCGGCCCAGGCGGTTCACCTGGCCGGCGACACCGCGCGTCTCCTCAAGTCGGAGAGGTCCCCGACGACGGCCGCAGCGCCCCGGTCAAGGAGGTCGCGGACGGCCGTGAGCCGGTCGCGGTTGCGAGCGTGGACGACGACCCCGTGCCGTCGTCGAGCAGCGTCTGGGCAGCCGCCCGTCCGAGACCGTCTGCGGAGCCGGTGATGAAGACGCGCGCCATATCAGCGGAGGCGAGAGCGCGGCCGGGGAGTGGCTATGCAGGCTTCGTCGGACACCGCTTGTTGGTCAGCAGCAACACCACTCGGGCGCGGCCGTGGGGCAATGTTGGTGGACGTGGACATCGCAGAGTTCGGGGGCCGTACGGCAGTTCCCCTGATCGTCATCTGCCAGTGTGCGGTGGTGCGGCGGGTAGTTGCACCGTGACGCAGAGCCCGCCAGCAGGGCGGGGGGTGAGGGTGAGGGTTCCGTCGTGTGCTTGGGTGATGCTTTTGACGATTGCCAGGCCGAGGCCGACACCTGCGTGGTCGGTGCGAATGCGTTCGGTGCCGCGCCGAAACGGCTCGCCAAGCGTCGAAGCTAATTGTGGGGTGAGCTTCTCGCCGCTGTTCTCGACGGTGAGCACCACAGTCTTGGGGTGAACGCTGGTCGCGACCGACACGGTGCCCTGCTCAGGCAGGTTGTGGACGATCGCGTTGTGCACGAGGTTCGTCGTCATCTGCAGCAGGAGCGCGTGTGAGCCGATGGTGGGGGTGATGTCGCCGGAGGTCTCGATGGTGACGCCCTGCTTTTCTGCGAGGGGGAGGAGCGTTTCAGTGGCTTCTTCCGCTATGAGGGACAGGTCGACGTGTCCTCGGGTGAAGGACCGCTGGTCGGCGCGGCTGAGCAGGAGCAATGCTTCAGTGAGGTCGATCGCTCGGGTGTTGACGGCGTGGAGGCGGTCGACAAGCTCGCCGGTGTCGCGGTCCCGATCGTTGCGGGCCACGTCGAGAAGCGTCTGCGTGATCGCCAGCGGGGTGCGCAGTTCGTGGGAAGCGTTGGCTGCGAATCTCTGCTGTTCGGCGACGTGTGCTTCGAGCCGCGCGAGCATGGCGTCGAAGGCGTCGGCGAGTTCGCGGAACTCATCTCTGCGGCCCGGTAGCCGGATTCGGTGGGAGAGCGATCCGGTCGCGGCCATGCGTGTGGCGTCCGTGATGCGGGTCAGCGGGGCGAGCATCCGGCCGGCGAGCATCCACCCTCCCAGGAGACCGAACACCAGCAGGAACGCCAGCACGATGGACGCGGCCGGAGCGAAAGCGCGCAGGAGGAAGGAGCTGTTCCCAGGCACTAAGCCACCGATGGTGCTGATCACACCGTCGGGTACGTATCGCAGGAGGAGATCAAACGATTGCCGGTACTGGCCGGCGAGCCACGCGGCGGCGAGCAGCAAGGCGCCGGCGAGCATGAGGAAGCCGGCGTAGCTGAGGGCGAGCTTGAGGCGAACGCTCAACCCAGGGGCTCTATCCACGGTCCCCTCCCTCACGCCCGGTGTCTGGTTGAGTGTCGATGCGGTACCCGACGCCGGCCACGGTGGCGATGATCCAGGGTTCGCCGAGCCGTTTGCGCAGCCCCGAGACCGTGATGCGCACGGCGTTGGTGAGCGGGTCGGCGTTCTCATCCCACGCCCGTTCCAGTAGCTCTTCGGCGCTGACGACACCGCCTTCGGTAGCGACGAGGACTTCGAGCACGGCGAACTGCTTCCTGGTCAGCGCGACGTAGCGGCCGTCGCGGTAGACTTCGCGGCGGAACGGATCCAGACGCAGGCCTGCGATCTCTCGCACGGGTGGCCTGTTGTGGGCGCGCCTGCGGTCGAGTGCTCTGAGACGGAGCACGAGTTCTTGGAGTTCGAAGGGCTTCGTGAGGTAGTCGTCGGCGCCGAGTTCGAACCCGGTGGCCTTGTCGTCGAGACGGTCGGCAGCGGTGAGCATGAGGATCGGCATGCCACTGCCGGAAGCGACGATGCGTTTGGCGATCTCGTCACCGGAGGGCCCGGAGATGTCGCGGTCGAGGACGGCGATGTCGTAGGCGTTGACGCTCAGCAGCTCCAGAGCGGTGGCGCCGTCACCCGCAATGTCGGCCGCGATCGCTTCCAGGCGTAGGCCGTCGCGGATGGCTTGCGCCATGTAGGGCTCGTCCTCGACGAGCAGCACGCGCATGCGCCGATGCTACGAGCCGGCGCATATCGTCGGCATATCGAAAACCCCATACGCGCTGGCAACACCACACTGCCTAGATTGGAGGCATGAACGACCGCAAACCAGCGCGAACAGCAGTCCGCCCTCCACGATCGACGATCTTCATTGCT
>JASLBL010000691.1 GCA_030146615.1 Actinomycetes bacterium | reverse complement strand
GCCCTTGGTGCCAAGCGGCGTGAACGGCGACGGGGTCTCCTGGTGCTCGATCTGAAGGGACGGCAGCTCCACGGCGGACGGGATGGTGTAGTCCATGAGCGTCCCGGTGAGGAACTGCCCGCCGGCGTCGTAGGCGAGCTGCTCGTAGAGGGCGCCGCCAACGCTCTGGGCGACGGCGCCGTGCAGGTTGGCGCTGGCGAGCAGCGGGTTGATGATCCGGCCGGCGTCCTCGACGGCGTGGTAGCGCAGCAGGCGGACCAGGCCGGTCTCGGCGTCGACCTCGACCACGCAGGCGACGGCGCCGCTGGCCCAGGTCGGGTACATGTTGGACCGCTCGCCGGGGCCGGGCTGATGGTTGATGTTGCCGATCCGGTAGTAGCGGGTGGACTCCAGCGCCGGCTCGACCTTGTCGGCGTGGGCTTCGAAGGCGTGCCAGTAGATCTCCCGCACCACCTCCTGGAAGGAGACCGGGCGCTCCGGCCGCGACCTCGCCGCGAACGACTCGTGGCCGCTGACGACCTCGGCGGGGTCGACCCCGAGCATGCTGGCCGCGACCGCCACCAGCTTCTCGTTGAGGTCGGCGATGGCCAGCTGCACGGCCGAGCCGCCGATGATGATGCTGCGCGAGCTG
Source organism: Actinomycetes bacterium (assembly GCA_030146615.1). Lineage (GTDB taxonomy): Bacteria > Actinomycetota > CALGFH01 > CALGFH01 > CALGFH01 > CALGFH01. The sequence continues at coordinate 28,971 of JASLBL010000691.1, read as the reverse complement.
TAGTTGCCCAGCCCCCACGGGCAGGCGTCGGTGTCGCCCTGGACGACCGTGACCCGGTCCATGCCGCAGTGCAGCGCGTCGGCCGCGACCTGGGCCAGGGCCGTGTCGTTGCCGCTGCCCGGGGTGGTGACGCCGGCCAGCACGGTGACCTCGCCGGTGGGGGAGATCCGCACCGTCGCCCCGTCGTAGCCGTTGTTCATCAGCGAGCCGTGCAGGGCCACCCCCTCGGGGGTGAGCTCCATGGCCACGCCCAGGCCAAGCCGCCGGCCCGCGGCCCGGGCAGCGGCCTGCTCGCCGGGGAACTCGTCGGCCCTGGCCAGCTCCAGGACCCGCCGCAGCGCCCGCGGGTAGTCGCCGCTGTCCAGCACGGCGCCGGAGGGGCGGCGGTGGGGGAACTCGTCGGGCTGGAGCAGGTTGCGCTGCCGCACCTGGACCCGGCCGCTGCCCAGCGCCTCGGCGGCGTGGTCCATGACCCGTTCCATCACCAGGGTGGCCACGTCCTTGCCGAAGCCGCGGTACGGCGTCCATGGGCACTTGTTGGTCACCACCGACCGCAGGGTCACGGCGATGGCCGGGATGCGGTAGACGGTGGGGAGGCTGAACATCGTCACCAGCGACATGCCCCAGCCGAGGAACGCGGTCGGGGCGCCGACGTCGGCGACGATGTCCACCCGCAGGGCGGTCACGGCGCCGTCGGTGGCCACGGCCACCTGGTAGTCGGCGCCGGTCTCCCGGGCGTGCCCGCCGACGGTGAGGCTCTCGGCGCGCTCCTCGATCCACTTCACCGGTCGGCCGACGTGGACGGCCAGGTAGGCCAGCAGGACCTCCTCCTGGGAGGTGGGCTGCTTGAGGCCGAACGCGCCGCCGACGTGCGGCTGGACGACGCGGATGCGTGCCTCGTCCATGCGCAGGGCCTGCGCCAGGTAGCTGCGTACCTGGTGGGGCTGCTGGGTGGACTCCCAGAAGGTGAGGCGGCCCTGGTCGCGGTCGAAGCTGGCCAGGATGCCGCGTGGCTCGATCGGCACCCCGGTGATGCGCTGGGAGGCGACCCGGCCCCGCAGGACCCGGTGGGCGGCGGCCATCGCCGCCTCCACGTCGCCGGCCGAGAAGTCCTGGCCGAGCAGGACGTTGGTGCCCCAGCCGGGCTCGACCAGGGGGGCGCCGGGCTCGAGGGCCCGCGCGGCGTCGGTCACGGCCGGCAGCGGCTCGTAGGCGACCTCGACCAGGTCGGCGGCCTGCTGGGCGGTGGCGCGATCCTCGGCGACGACGGCGGCGACGGCCTCGCCGACGTAGCGCACCCGCTCGGGGGCCAGCGCGTACCAGTCGACGCGCCTGGCGCCGATGAGCGAGGTGTCCCAGCCCTCGGGGAGTGGGTCGGTCTCGGCTTGGAGCTGCTTGCCGGCGACCACGGCGACCACGCCGGGGAGGGCCTTGGCCCCCTCGCTGTTCACCGCCAGGATGCGGGCGTGGGCGTGGGGGCTGCGCAGGATGACCACGTGGCAGGTGCCGGGCAGGCGGAGGTCGTCGACGAAGGCGCCGCGGCCGCGCACCAGCCGGGTGCCGGTGCGTCCGGGGACGGAGCGGCCGACGGCCGTCATGCGGCCAGACCGAGGGCTTCCTCGAGCCGGAGGCACTCCCGGCCGAGGGCGACCGCCACCCCCGGGTGGGTGTAGGCCCCGCCGGCGACGTTGACGCCGTTGGCCAGCTCGGCGTGGCGCCGCAGGGCCGACGGGAGCCCTTCGGCCAGGGCCAGCACGTACGGCAGGGTCACGTTGGTGAGCGCGTAGGTGGAGGTCTGGGGGACCGCGGCCGGGATGTTGCCGACGGCGTAGTGGACCACCCCGTGCAGCACGAAGACGGGGTCGTCGTGGGTGGTCTCCCTCGAGGTCTCGAAGGTGCCGCCCTGGTCGATCGAGATGTCGACCAGCACGGCGCCCGGGCGCATCTGCGCCACCAGGTGCTCGTCCACCAGCACGGGCGCGGCCGCCCCCACGGTCAGCACGGCACCGACGGTCACGTCCGAGCTGCCGACGTAGTCCTCGACCGCCATGAGCGAGGAGTGCACGGTGGTGATGTGGCCGTGGCCGAGCTCGCCGATGCGCTGGAGCCGGTCGGTGTCGACGTCCAGCACGTTGACCTGGGCACCGAGACCGGCCAGGCCGAGGGCGGCGTTGGTGCCGGCCTGCCCGGCGCCGAGCACGGTGGCCTTGGCCGGCGGGACGCCGGGGGCGCCGCACAGCAGCACGCCGCGTCCGCCCTGGGGCTGCTCCAGGAAGCGGGCGGCCACCTGGGCGGCAACGCGGCCGGCGATGCGGCTCATCGGGGCCAGCAGCGGGGTGGCCCCGCTGGGGAGCTGGACCGTCTCGTAGGCGATGGCGGTGGCGCCGCTGCGCCGCAGCCCCTCGGCGACCTCGGGGTAGGCGGCCAGGTGCAGGAAGGTGAACAGCGTGTGCCGCGGGCCGAGCCGCTGGATCTCGCTCGGCTTGGGTTCCTTGACCTTGACGACCAGCTCGGCCTCGGCGAAGACGGCGTCGGCGCCGGCGAGGATCTCGGCTCCCGCCCGCTCGAACTCCTCGTCGCCGAACCCCGAGCCGGCGCCCGCGCCGGTCTCGACCACCACCCGGTGACCCCGGGAGGTCAGCTCGCGGACGCCCGCCGGGCTCATGGCGACGCGCGACTCCCCGGGCTTGACCTCCTTGGGAACCCCTATGTTCATGGCGTTGCTCCGTGGTCGGTTCGGTCGCCCGCCGGTCAGCCGCCGACGACGACCATGCGCTCTTCGGTCATCTCCCTGACCGTGAAATGGGGGCCCTCGCGGGTGTTGCCCGACTCCTTGGTGCCACCGTAGGGCATCTGGTCGACCCGGAAGGTCGGCGTCTCGTTGATGGTCACCCCGCCGAACTCTAGGCGCTCCGCGGCCTCCAGCGCGACCTTGAGGTCGCGGGTGTAGATCCCGGCCTGGAGGCCGTACTCGGTGCCGTTGGCCAGCTCGAAGGCCTCCTCGACGTCGCCGAAGGCGTGCACCGACAGGACCGGCCCGAAGACCTCGTCGCGCCACACCTTGGCGTCGGCGTCCACCTCGTCGAGCACCACCGGGCTGATGCAGTTGCCCGTGGCGCCGTCGCCGGTCACCTGGCGGGAGCCGCCGGACACCGCCTCCTCGACCCAGTCAACGACCCGGTCCCGGTTGGCCGTGTCGATCATGGGGCCGACGTTGGTGTCGGGCGACAGTGGGTCGCCGACCTGCTTGGCGCGGGCCGCGGCCGCCACCAGCTCGACGAACTGGCGGTGCACGCCGGCCTGGACGATCACCCGCTGGACCGAGATGCAGGACTGCCCGGCGAAGTTGAAGGCGCTCATCGCGGCGGTCTGGGCGGCGGCGTCCAGGTCGGCGTCGTGGCACACGATCAGCGGGGTCGAGTTGCCCAACTCGAGGGCGACCTTCTTGCGGGGCGCCCGCGCCGCCAGGCCCCAGCCGACCTCGCTGGAGCCGGTGAAGGTGAGCATGGCGACCCGCCGGTCGGCCACCAGCACGTCGACCAGCTCGGCGGCCGGGCCGACGACCACCGACAGCCAGGGCTTGGGCAGCCCGGCCTCGTAGAGGATGTCGGCGAGCAGGATGCCGCTGAGGGGGGTCTGCCGCGGCGGCTTGAGGACCACGCCGCAGCCGGCGGCGATGGCCGGGGCGACCTTGTGGGCGGCCAGGTTGAGGGGGAAGTTGAAGGGCGTGATGGCGCCGATCACACCGATCGGCACCCGCAGGGTCCAGCCCCGCCGGCCCACCCCCGCCGGGTGGGCGTCGACCACGACGCCGCGCCCGGCAAGGGTGCGGGCCTCGGCGGCCGAGAAGGTGATGGTCTGCACGGCCCGGTCGGCCTCGACCAGGCCCTGGGTGACGGGCTTGCCCGCCTCCAGGGCCAGGATGCGGGCCATCTCCTGGCGGCGCTCGCGCAGGATGGCCGCGGCGCGGTCGAGCACCTCGGCCCGCCGGTGGGACGGGAGCCCGGCGGCCATGGCGTCGGCGGCGGCGTCCACAGCGGCCTGGGCGGCGTCGGGGCCCACCATCGGGACGGTGCCGGCGTGGGCGCCGTCGTAGGGCGAGCGCACCTCGAGGACCTGCCCGCCGGCGACCCGCTCACCGGCCACGTGAAGCGCTGTGACCTCGACTGTTGTCTGTGTCATGGGGCCAGGCCTCCTCGGGACACCGTGGTGATGTCGGCTGCCATCCTAGAGCCACCACATCATCTTGCGAAAGAGTCTTTCAGGACATGACAGCGCCGCCGCGGTGCTCACTCCGCCTGGCCGCGGAACTCGTGGTCCCAGGGCACCACCAGTCGCTCGACGCCGTTGACGACCTGGTACATGACGATCCCGAGCAGGGCCGCGATCACGATCGTGGTCCAGGCGATCGGCATGTTGAACGTCTCGATGGCGTACTTCATCTCGCGCCCCAGCCCGTGGTTGCCGCCGAAGAACTCGGCGATGATGACGCCGATCAGGCTCAGGTTGACGTTGAGCTTGAGGGCGGTGAACACGAACGGCAACGACACGGGCAGCTTGAGGCGCCGCCAGAAGTCCGCTCGGCTGGCCGCGTAGGAGACCAGCAGGTCGGCCGAGTCGGTGTCGTAGGCGTTCAGGCCCTTGTAGGCGGTCACGGCCATGGGGGCCGCGGTCATGATGGTGGCGACGGCGATCTTGGACGAGATGCCGAGCCCGAAGTACAGGACCATGAGCGGGGCCAGGGCGATGATCGGCATCGACACCAGACCGCTGAGCATCGGCAGCAGCGCCCGCCTGAGGATGCCGGACTCGGCCAGCAGGATCGCCAGCAGGAAGCCGGTGCCCGAACCGATGCCGAAGCCAGCCAGGGCGGCGACCAGCGTCACCCCGGTCTCCCGCAGCAGGGACGCGGCCTCCTCCGAGCGCAGGGTGTCCAGGATGTCGGAGGGATAGGCCAGGGTGTAAGCCTCCAGCCCGAAGGCGTCGTGGACCAGCCCGGACTGCCAGACCGCGACGAAGGCGACGAAGGTGACGGCGGGCAGCAGGACGCGCCACAGCCGGCCGGCGCGCCGGCCGGCCGGGGCGCCGCCGCCGCTCTGGATGGCGACGCGGTCGCTGTCGGGCGCGTCAGCGCGTACGGAACTCATGTTGCCACGGGCTCACGACCCGTTCGATCAGGGCCACGGCACGATAGAACACGAACCCGAGGCCGAGGGTGAGCAGCATCGACGCCCAGAACAGGGTGGCGTACTGGGGACCGTAGTACTGGGTGGACAGGATCAGGTAGCCGAGGCCGCTGTTCGACCCGGTCAGCTCGACCACGATCTCGCCGACGACGGCCAGCGGCGCGGCGACCTTCAGCCCGGCGAACAGGAACGGCAGCGACGCCGGCAGCTTCAGCTTGGTGTACAGCTGGCGCCGGCCCACGTTGTAGCTCCGCATCAGCTCCAGGGACTCCGGGGCCACGCTCTTGAGGCCCTTGAGGGTCCCGATGGTGATGGCGAAGAAGGTGATGTACGCGGCCACGATAATGCGGGTCAGGGCGGCGTTCTGGAGGGCGGCGAGCAGCAGCGGCGCCAGGGCGATGGTCGGCAGCATCTGGCCGCCGATCACATAAGGGTAGAAGGCGGCCTCGAGCAGCCGCGACTGCGCCAGCACCAGCGACACCGTCACGCCGAGGACCAGGCCGACCAGCAGGCCGATCACGGCGCCCCTCGAGGTGACCCAGAGGGCGTCCAGCAGCAGCGGCACCTCCTGGACGATGCGGGCCGCGATGGCGTGCGGGGCGGGCAGCTTGCTGGTGGCCAGCGCCGTGCCGCTGGCCACCAGGAGCGCCGACGCCAGCTCCCAGAGCAGCAGCACCAGGCCCAGACCGGCGATGCGGGCGGCGTGCCGACGCGCCGCCCGCACCACTCCCGACGCGATGGTCACGCGATCAGCTGCCGCCGATCGCCGACTGCCAGACGCTCACGTCGTAGGCCGCCGTCACGTCCGGGTCGCCCTTGACCAGCCCGAACTCCTTCACGATGCCGGCGACGTCGGCGTAGATCGCCGGGTCGATCTTGGCGTGGTTGGCCCTGTCGAACCCCTCCGGGTAGTGCAGCCGCTGCATCTCCGCGATGCTCATGCTCTGGAGCTGCTCCAGGTCCTTGGTGGCGGCCTCGCCGCCCGCCGCCAGGGCGGACTTGGCGGCCACGCCGGCCGCCTCGTCGGCGTGCTCGAAGGCGTAGTTCCAGCCCTTGATCGTCGCGCGGACGAAGCGGACGGCCGCGTCCTTGTTGCCGCCGAGCCACTGCTGGTTGGCCAGCAGCGCCCCGTGGGGCACCGAGATGCCGTAGTCGGAGGGGTTGATGATGGTGAGGTCGTCGTCACCCAGCCCGGCCAGCCGGATGACGTTCAGCTCGTTGAACGAGGTCGTCATGGCCACCGGGTAGTCGCCCTTCAGCCACGGGTCCATGGTGAAGCCCTGCTCGAACAGGGTGATGTCCTTCTCGGGGTCGATGCCGAACTTCTTCATCAGGGCGAAGAACTCGTACTCGTCACCGCCGTACCAGATGCCGACCTTCTTGCCCTTGAGGTCGGCCGGGCCGTCGATGCCGTCCTTCTTGCGCGCCACCAGCGGGAAGCTCGAGCGCTGGTCGAACTGGGCGATCGAGACGACCGGGAGGCGCTTGTCGCGGGCCGCGTAGAGCTCGGAGACCTTGTTGACGGTCATCTCGGCCGCGCCGGTGACGACCTGCTGGACCGCGTTGACGTTGGGACCGCCGGCGAGCAGCTCGACGTCGAGGTTCTCCTCGGTGTAGAAGCCCTTCTCCTTCGCCATCAGGTACCCGGCGAACTGGGCGTCGGGGATCCAGGACAGCTGCATCCGGACCTTGGCCCGCGCACCCGCCTGGGCGCCGTCGTCGCCACCGCCATCGTCCGAGCCGCACGCGGCGGCCACCAGCGCCAAGACCACCAGCAGGGCGAGGGCCGCCCAGCGGTTGCGCACCCGGGAACCGGCGAAGCGCATCTTGACCCACCAGCCTTTCATCTCGACATCGCTACGGCGTGCTATACGTGGACGCCACCTGGGCGTCGCAGGTGGGAGCGGATCGCTCGACTGTGGAAGAAGAACTCGTCCTGCTCCCGGATGGCCTCGGTCCTCGGCCGAGGCAGCGAGATGTCGCACTGGTAGTCGATCCGGCCCGGTCGCGAGCTCATCACCAGGACCCGGTCGGACAGGAAGACCGCCTCCGGGATCGAGTGGGTGATGAACAGCACGCTGGTGCTGGTCTCCATCCAGATGCGCTGGAGCTCCATGTTCATCCGCTCACGGGTGATCTCGTCCAGGGCGCCGAACGGCTCGTCCATGAGCAGCAACGAGGGGCTGAAGGCGAGCGCCCTGGCGATCGAGACCCGCTGCTGCATGCCGCCGGAGAGCTGCCAGGGAAGGTGCTTGTCGAACCCGTCAAGGCCGACCAGCTCCAGCATCTGGCGGGCGCGTTCCTTGCGCTCGACGGCACCGTAGCCCATCAGCTCGAGAGGCAGCTGGATGTTGCGGGCGATGGTGCGCCACTCGTACAGCACCGGGGTCTGGAAGACGATGCCGTAGTCACGGTCCTCCCTGGCCTTGCGGGCGGTCTTGCCGTTGACCTTGACGGTGCCCCCGGACGGCTCGATGAGGTCGGCGACGATCCGCAGCAGGGTCGACTTGCCGCACCCCGAGGGGCCGACGATGGAGACGAACTCGCCCGCCGCCATGTCCATGGAAACGTCCCGGAGGGCGATGGTCCGGCCGTCGCCCCGGCCGAATGACTTGGCCACGGCGCGAAGCTCGAGGGCCGTGCCGGCATTGCTCACGAAGACGGCCTCCGCATGGCGCCCGAAGCGGAGCGCCGCACGACGTTGATGGGCGCGGTCATCTTAGGTGACGAAGTAGCTGAATGAAAGGCCCTTCTACCATGCGAAAGCCGGCGGGATCCGGCGCCGCTCGGGCGTCAGCGCTTGCGCCGGCCATGCGGCCCGGCCATCCTGTGACCAAACCGTGAAAGCACTGTCCATCTAGTAAAAGGCAGGGGAGGAGTTCCATGGCGGACGTGCAACGACGGCGGCTGGTGGTCGGGATGTCCGGTTCGAGTGCCCCTCAGCTCGGCTACGAGTTCCTCAAGGCGACCCGTGGCATCGACGCGGTCGAGACCCACTTCGTGCTCTCCCAGGGCGCCAGGCGCAGCATCGAGCTCGAGCTCGAGCTCGACCCCGCCGAGGTCGAGAAGCTCGCCGACGTCGTCTACGACGCCCGCGACCTCGGCGCCGCCATCTCCTCGGGCTCGTTCCTGACCATGGGCATGACCATCATCCCCTGCTCGATGCGCACCCTCGCCGCCGTGGCCAGCGGCAACTCCGACAATCTCGTGGCCAGGGCGGCCGACGTCACCCTCAAGGAGCGCCGGCCGCTCGTCCTGGTCACCAGGGAGACGCCGCTCAACCTCATCCACCTGCGCAACATGGAGACGGTCACCCTGGCCGGGGCGACCGTGCTGCCGCCCGTCCCCGGCTTCTACCACAAGCCGAAGTCCATCCAGGACCTGCTGCTGCAGACCTGCGGCAAGGTCCTGGACCAGTTCGGCATCCCGCACGAGCTGTTCCGGAGATGGACGTCGTGACGGCCCGCCAGGTCCCCGGTCAGCTGGCGGAGCTGCTCACCGGAGCGCCCGGCATCGGCGAGCACGAGCAGGCGTTCCCCTTCCTGACCGTCGACGAGGCCGGCTTCCCGCATGTGGCCCTGTTGTCGCGCAACGAGCTCGACGTCTCGCCCGGTCGCGAGGAGGTCCTTGTGGCCGTCTACAGCACCCACACCCGCGCCAACCTTGAACGCGACGGCCGCGCCGGGCTGATCGCCATCGGCGGGCCCGTGGCCCACTACGCCAAGCTGCGCGTCACCCGCAGCCTGGAGATGGAGGGGCTCCTCGGCTGCGCCCTCGAGCTGGTCGCCCTCAAGGAGGACAGCTACGGCATCCCGCTGGAGCCGATCGGCTTCCGCACCACCGAGGAGGTGGCCAGGCTCGACCGCTGGGACGTGAGCGCGCGCGTCCTGCGCACGCTGGCCGGCCGGGCGGATGGCTGAGGCGACGGCGACGGCCGCCGTCCCCGACTCGCCGAGGGCGGTCGCCGACCTGCTCGCCGGCCAGGCGTACCTGTGCGACCGCGGCCTGGCCACCGTCGTCTACCTGGGATTGACCCTCGGCCAGCCGGTGCTGCTGGAAGGAGAGGCCGGGGTGGGCAAGACCGAGGTGGCCAAGGCGGTCGCCGCCTCGCTGGGACGGTCGCTCGTTCGCCTGCAGTGCTACGAGGGCATCAACGCCAGCGAGGCCCTCTACGAGTGGGACTACCCCCGCCAGCTGCTGCATCTCCGGGCGGTGTCCGACACCGCCACCGCCGGCGAGCGGGTCGTCGACGACCTCTTCGGGCCGCGCTTCCTCCTGGAGCGGCCGCTGCTCACCGCGCTGCGGCGTGGCGCGGGGGCCGTGCTGCTGATCGACGAGGTGGACCGGGCCGACGACGAGTTCGAGGCCTTCCTGCTGGAGATCCTGTCCGACTTCCAGATCACCATCCCGGAGATCGGCACCGTCGCCGCCGAGCAGCCACCCATGGTCGTACTCACCTCCAACCGGACCCGCGAGCTGCACGACGCCCTCAAGCGCCGCTGCATCTACCACTGGATCGACTACCCCGACGAGGCCCGCGAGGTCCAGATCGTGCGTCGCCGCGCCCCCGACCTGCCCGAGCCCCTGGTCCAGGCGGTCGTGGAGGTGGTCGGGCGCCTGCGCGGCCTCGACCTCATCAAGGCGCCCGGCGTGGCCGAGACGATCAACTGGGCCAGGGCCCTCGGGCTGCTGGGCGTCGAGCGGCTGGACGCCGAGGGGGTCGTCCCCACCACCCTGGGGGCCGTCCTGAAGGACCGCGACGACCTGGCCCGGGTGCAGGCCGGGCTCAAGCTGCTGCTGGACGATGCCGGACCCTGAGGCCGGCCTCGAGGAGGCCCTGGTGCGCTTCGGCCGGGTCCTGCGCGACCGGGGCCTCCGCGTCGGGCCGGACCAGGTCATCCGCTACCGGCGGGCCTTGGCCCGGCTGGACCGGGCCGACCTGGAGGACCTGTACTGGGCCGGCCGCGCCTGCCTGCTCAGCGACCGCGCCGGTGTGCCCGCCTACGACCGGGCCTTCGCCGAGCACTTCCTGGGACGGGCCGGGCCGGATACCGGCCAGCCGCCCCCGCCGCCCGGGACCGAGGCCGGGCCGGCCCCTGACGGACGCGAGCAGCCACCGCCCGGGCGCGCCGGGGCGGAGCGGGACCGCCTGGTGCCGCAGGGCGACGAGGGGGGCGGCCGGATCGAGCGGGCGCCGGTGGGGGAGGTCGCCTCCGCCTTCGAGGTGCTGCGCGACAAGTCGTTCCCCTCCATGACCGCCGACGAGCAGGCGATGCTGCGCCGGCTGCTGCGAGACCTGCGCCCCAACCTGCCGACGCGCGTCACCCGCAGGACCCGGCCCCACGAGGGCGGCGCCCGCCTCGACCTGCGGCGCAGCGTGCGCCGGTCGCTGCGCACCCAGGGGGAGCTGGTGACAAGGCACTGGCGGCGCCGGCGCCTGAAGCACCGCACGATCGTGCTCGTGCTCGACGTGTCCGGCTCGATGGCCGCCTACTCCCGCTTCCTCCTGCTCTTCGCCTACGGCCTTGCCAGGGCGGGCACCCCGGTCGAGGTGTTCTGCTTCGGCACCCGCCTGACCCGCATCACCCCGGCGCTGCGCACCACCGACCCCGACGTCGCCCTGGAGCGGGCCGCCGCCGCCGTGGTCGACTGGGACGGCGGCACCCGCATCGGGGAGTCGCTGCGCGACTTCGTCCGCAGCTGGGGCCGCCAGAGCTACGTCCGCCGGTCGCTGCTGCTGATCTGCTCGGACGGGCTCGAGCGGGGCGACCCGGCCGTGCTCGGCGAGCAGATGGCCAGGCTGTCGCGCCTCGTCCACCGGGTCATGTGGGTCAACCCGCTCAAGGGTGACCCCGAGTTCCGTCCGGTTTCCCGGGGTATGCGGGCCGCATTGCCCTACATTGACGAGCTCGTGGCCGGCGACACCCTGGGCAGCCTGGCCGGGTTGGCGGCCCGGCTCGACCGGATCGGCCACCCACCAGCGAGGGGAACCATGCGGTGAACGAGCCCATCATCATCGAGAACGGGCTGGTCGTGCCCGCGCCGGGCAGCGACGAGCTGCTGGATGGCGGCGTCGTGGTCATCGAGGGCGACACGATCGCCAGCCTGGACGCGGCCGGGAGCGACCGGCGGGCCCTTGACGGGGCCACCCGCATCGACGCCACCGGGTGCGCCGTCCTGCCCGGGCTGATCAGCTGCCACGCCCACGCCAGGCCGTTTCGGGGGCTGGGGGACGGGCTGCGCATGATGGCCTGGCACGACCGCTTCGTCCACCAGTTCTCGGCCCGCATGACGGCCGAGGACGCCTACTTCGGCGCGGCCACCACCTTCCTGGAGATGCTGCGCAACGGCATCACCTGCGTCCAGGTCATGACCAGCATCACCGTGGTCGAGGACAGCGAGGTCGCCGCTGCCGAGGACAGCGGCATCCGGGCCAGGCTGGTCCCGCACGTGGTCGAGCGCGAGGACGTCGAGGCCACCATCGCGCGGATCGAGGCCGAGGTCGCCAACGGCGCCGACCGGGTCAGGACCGGGCTCGGCCTCGAGGTCCCGGAGATCGCAACGATCGACACCATGCGCCTGGCCGGCGAGGCCGGCGAGCGGCTGGACGCGCTGGTCCACACGCACTTCTCGGAGTTCGAGCGCAGCGACCTGGACCGCCTCGACGAGGCGGGCCTGGTCCGCAGGGGCGTCAACCTGGCCCACTGCGTGCACGTGGACGACGACGACATCCGCCGGATGGCCGCGGCGGGGGTGGCGGTGGCGCACAACCCCAGGAGCAACTCGCGCTACGGCAACGGCGTGGCCCCGCTGCGCAAGCTGCTGGACGCCGGCGTGGCCGTCGGCCTCGGCACCGACGGGCCCGACTCGACCTTCGGCTGTGACGTGTTCGAGGAGGCCCGGCTGGCCGCGTTCCTGGCCAGGGCGACGGCCCAAGACCCGGAGGCCCTGACCGCCGGCGAGGCGCTCGAGCTGGCCACCGCCGGCGGGGCGCGGGCGCTCGGTCTGGAGGGTCAGGTCGGCCGCCTGGAACCGGGGGCCAAGGCCGACGTGATCGTGGTCGAGCTGACCTCCCCGTCGACCACGCCCGTGCTGGCCACGCCGCCCCATCGCAACCTCGTGCCCCTGCTGGTGTTCAGCGTGGTCGGCAAGGACGTCCGCGACGTGGTGGTGGACGGGCGCCTGGTCCTGCGCGACCGCACCTTCCAGACGCTGCGGCAGGACGAGGTCGTGACCGAGTGCCAGCGGCGCGCCGAACGCATCCTCGCCACCATGTAGCCCCGCAACCTTTCATCACTCGGAAGGAGCTTTCGTGGAGTAGTCACCCCAGGTAACGTACTGGCATCTAGCGGCACCATCGCGCCCGCCGCCGGGCCGGCGTGAGAGAAGGAGCACCCGACATGACAGGTCAGACGAGCGACGTGGCGGTGCAGGGCGCCGAGCGACCGCTCCTCGGCCAGGTGGCCATCGTCACTGGGGCCGCCAAGGGTCTCGGCAAGGCCGTCAGCGAGCTGTTCGCCGAGCAGGGCGCCGACCTCACGCTGGTCGGCCGCGACCGCGGGGCCCTCGAGGCCCATGCGGCCCGGCTCGACGCCGCCAACGGCGGCCGAGAAAGCATGGCCGCGCCCTGCAACGTCCTGGACGAGCGGGCCGTGCTCGACATGGTCGAGGCGACGGTCGCCGGCTTCGGTCATGTCGACATCCTGGTCAACACGGCCGGGGGCACCGGGCCGATCGAGACCCCGTGCCACGAGTACCCGCTGGAAGGCTTCCGCGAGGTGCTTGAGCTGAACGTGCTCGGCACCTTCCTGCCCTGCAAGGCCATCATCCCCCATCTGATCCGGCGCGGCAGCGGCCGCATCGTCAACCTCGCGGGCACGTCGGGCATCCGCGGCTACAAGCACCGCGTCGGCTACTCCTCCTCCAAGTGGGCGGTGCGCGGCCTGACCAAGACCCTGGCCCTCGAGCTCGGGCCGTACGGGGTGACCGTCAACGCGGTCGTGCCCAACGTCACCAACGGTGACCGCATGGAGCGCATCGTCCGCGAGAAGGCGCGCAAGCTCGGGCGCACCCCCGAGGAGGTCTACGCTGACTTCGCCGCCCAGACGGCCCTCGGCCGCTTCGTCGACGAGGTCGACATCGCCGCCGCCGTCGGCTTCCTGGTCTCGGAGGGAGCCCGTAACATCACCGGTCAGGACATCATCGTCGACGCGGGCTGGAGCGTCTGAGTGGAGGGCGTCTGAGCCGAGCGGTCGTACGCGCGCTCGCCGTCCAGACCGGACCGGCGGTGGCCGATGTCGCCGCGAACCTCGAGGCCGCCCGGCGGCTGGTGACGACGGCCCGGCCGCGGCCCGACCTGGTGGTGCTGCCGGAGCTGTTCGCCAATCCCTTCTGGTGCGTCGGGCTCGCCAACCCCGACTACTTCGCCTGGGCCGAGGGGCTCGACGGGCCGGTCCTCACCGCCATGGGCGAGCTGGCCAGCACGCTCGGCGCGGTGGTGGTGGCCCCCTTCTTCGAGCGCGGTGCGGTGGCCGGGGAGTACTACAACAGCGTGGCCGTGCTCGACCGGTCGGGCGCCCCGGTGCCGGGGCGGCTGCCGTCCGGCCAGGAGGTGCTGACCTACCGAAAGCACGCGGTGTCCTCCTTCCGCTGGGACAGCTCGGTGAACGACGAGAAGTTCTACTTCCGCCCGGGCGAGGGCTTTCCGACCTTCCCCACCGACGTCGGCCGCATCGGCGTGCTGATCTGCTACGACCGCTGGTTCCCCGAGGCCTGGCGGATGCTGGCGCTGCAGGGTGTCGAGGTCGTCTGCGTGCCCAACGCCTCCCTGGGGGACGTGTCCGACATCTTCCTGCCGTCGATGCGCACCTGCGCCGCCCAGAACCTCCTGTATGTGGTGGCCACCAACCGCGGCGGCGTCGAGGAGGTCGAGGGCCGCCGGTCGCGCTACTACGGCCTCTCCTGCATCATCGGTCCCAGGGGCGACGTGCTGGCCGTGGCCGGCGAGGCCGAACCGGGCCAGACCGTCGGCGCCGACCTCGACCTGGGCTGGATCGCCGAGGTCAGGACGAGGCAGACGATGTACCGGGACCGCCGGCCGGAGCTGTACGGCCTGCTCACCGAGCCGCGACAGCCACCGGCCCAACCGGGAGGGGGGCACCATCGGCGGGGTACGTGACCTGCGGGACGGGCTGCGCAAGCTGAGCGAGGCCGGTGCCCTCGAGGTGGTCGAGCGTGAGGTCGACCGGACCTGGGAGATCACCGCCGTGCTCGACCGGCTGGAGCGGGAGCACCGCTACCCGGCCGTGCGCTTCACCTCGGTCAAGGGGTTCCCCGGATGGTCGGTGGTGGGCAACGTGTTCGCCAGCCGGCGGGCCATCGCCGCCCTGCTCGACGCGCCCGTCGACCGCCTCACCCAGGAGGTCGCCGGCCGCCTGGAGCGGCCGGTCGACCCGCTGGTGGTCGGGGACGGGCCGGTCCACGAGCGGGTCCTGCTCGGCGAGGAGGCGACCCTCGAGGCGCTGCCCATCCCGACCCACCACGAGCGCGACGCCGGCCCCTACCTGTCCTACGGCGTGGCCATCTGCAAGGACCCGGAGACGGGGGCCCGCAACGTCGGCGTCTACCGCTTCATGCAGCGCGGCCCGAGGGAGCTGGTGCCGTCGCTGACCTCGATCTCCAACATCGCCGACATCTTCGCCCGCCAGGAGGCCAAGGGCCGGCCGCTGGACATCGCCATCGTCCCCGGGGTGTCGCCGCTGCTCGGGCTGGCGGCAAGCTACAAGGCGGCCCTCGGGACCGACGAGATCACCCTGGCCGGCGCCCTGGCCGGCGAACCCCTGGAGCTCGTGCCGGCCCGCACCATCGACGTCGAGGTCCCGGCGGCGGCGGAGGTCGTGATCGAGGCCCGCATCCAGCCGGGCGGCCGCTATCCGGAGGCCCCCTTCGCCGACATGTCCCGGTCCTACAGCCGCCAGAAGCAGGGACCGCTGGTCGAGGTGCTGGCGATCACCCACCGGGCCGACCCCATCTTCCAGCTCGCCTTCTCCGGCCATCCCGACGCCACCAACATGGCCGCGGTCTGCCACGAGGTGGCGATCTGGCGCGCCGTCAACCAGTCCAGCTCGTGCGTCACCGGCGTGCACGTGCCCGCCAGCGGCTACGGGTTCCACTGCTACCTGGGCGTGCACAAGGTGCCGACGGTCGAGGGCCGCGAGCGGGGCGAGCACCGCAACGCCATGCTGGCCGCCGTCGGGGCTGTGCCCCAGATCAAGCTGGTCGTCGCCGTCGACGACGACGTCGACCTCTACGACGACACGGCCGTCGTCGGCGCGATCGCCCGCCGCTTCCAGGCCGTCGACCCGCTCAGCGGCGAGCCGCGCCTGCTGGTCCTGCCGAACCTCAAGGGCGCCAGCTACGACCCCTCAAGCTTCCACCGCGAGTACCCCAACGCCAAGCTGCTGCTGGACTGCACCCTCCGCAGCGACCTTGACGACCAGCAGCGCGCCTCCTTCGAGGAGGCCCGCTGCCAGGGCAGCGAGCAGATCGACCTGGACGCCTACCTCGGCTGACCGTTGGCGCCGACGCGGGCCCGACCCCCGTCGGCCTGGGCCGGCGGGGTGGACGCGGTGCACGAGCAGCGCAGACGCATCTGGTCGGCCAGCTCCTCCACGCCGACGTGCAGCAGCTTGATCCAGTTGCTCAGCGAGGAGCGGTCCAGACGGGCCCGCGGGCCGGCGATGCCGATCGAGGCGACCGAGTGGCCCTGGTCGTCCAGCAGCGCCATCGCGACCCCCCAGACGCCCAGGTTGGTCTCCTCGAACGAACGCGCCCAGCCCTTGCTGCGGATCGAGGCCAGCTCCTGCCGGAGCTGCTCGGGGTCGTCGATGGTGGCCTTGCAGAATTTCTTCAGCGGACCGGCCAGGATCCGCGCCTGCTCCTCGGCGGGCATGTAGGCCAGGATCGCCTTCTGCTGGGCGCCGGCGTGGAAGGGCAGCAGGCGGCCGGGCTGCACCGACAGGCGCAGCGACTGCGGACTCTCCACGCGCTCAAGGCAGACGGTGCTGAGGCGGTCCTCGGTCGGCACCACCAGCAGCGTCGTCTCGCCGGTCTGCGCCGAGAGCTGCTGGAGCACGGGAATGCTCACGGTCCGCAGGTCGGTCGAGGCCTCGGCCACGCGCCCGAGGGCGAGGGCCGCCGGGCCGAGCCGGAAGCGCTTGGTGACCTTGTCACGGACCACGAAGCCGTGGCGCTCGAGGGCCGCCAGGATGCGGTAGGTGGTGGGCACGGGGAGCTGGCACTCGCGGCCGATCTGGGTAGTGGTCCACTCCCGGCGCTCGGAGGTGAACAGGGCCAGGACGGCGAAGGTCCGCTCCAGAAGCTGGGGCGTGCCTGGGTTGGTCCGCCGCTGGTCCGCCTTCGTGATGCCTGGTTCCTTGGGGGTGGTCACGTTTCGGCTTCCGATCGCAGATGGCCCTCACGGCGCGGGTACACTTCCTGACAGGTATGGGCAAGTTTACCCTGGAACAACCATGCGGCGAAAGCCGGAACCAAATTGTGAAAGCCCGTGGCGGCGGCGAATCGCTTGACATCGCCTCCGGAGCCGCAGATAGTGCGATCGTTACACGAAAGAAACTTCCGCATCGTGGAAGTTGCGGGGTGGTGGTTGGGACGAGGTGAAAGGACGAGGCCAGGTGACCCGACCGGATCTCAAGCTCCTCGAAGGCGCGATCGACATGCACGCGCACACCGCGCCGGCGCTGTTCCCGCGGCCGATCTACGACACCGACCTGGCCAAGATCGCCCTCGACTACCGCATGCGCGGGTTCGTCCTCAAGGACCACGACAGCGCCACCTTCCACCGTGCCTTCTACCTGAAGCGGCAGTTCCCCGGCCTCGAGCCGATCGGCGCCATCGTGCTCAACCGCTCCGTCGGCGGCCTCAACCCGGCCGTCGTCCAGGCCGCCCTCCAGTACGGGGCCAAGGTGGTGTGGATGCCGAGCAACCACGCCAAGCACCACGCCGAGTACTTCGGCATGCCGGACTATCCGCAGCTGGGCAGGTCCAAGCCGCAGCTTCCCGGGCCCGGGGTGACCGTGCTCGACGAGAACGGCAAGCTCAAGCCGGAGGTGCTGAGCATCGTCGACCTGGTCGCCGAGGCCGACGCCTGCCTCTGCACCGGCCACCTCGACCTCGAGGAGGTCCGGCTGCTGCAGGACGCGGCGATCAACGCCGGCGTCCGCAAGTTCCTCGTCACCCACGTCAACTGGGCCCTGTGCAAGAAGGACCTGGACCTGCAGCGCGAGTTGATCGGCAAGGGCGCCTACCTCGAGTACGTGTCCATCAGCTGCGTCTCGGCCACCTTCTACGAGCAGACCCCGCACGAGCTGGCCGGCTGGATCATGGAGACCAAGGGCGACCACATCATCCTCAGCTCCGACCTGGGCCAGGGCTCGGGCCCGCCCCATCCCGAGGGGATACGGATGCTGCTGTACTCGCTGCTGGACGAGGGCGTGCCCGCCGACCATCTCCAGAAGATGACCCAGTACAACCCGGCCTTCCTGACCGGCCTGAACAGCTAGCCGGCGTCTACCGCCTGGCCGTTGCCGCTCATGCGGCGGGCGGCGTCCTGGATCGACTTGACGATGAAGTGGTAGCCGGTGCAGCGGCACAGGTTGCCCGAGATGCCGTGGCGGATCTCGTCCTCGGTCGGATCGGGGTTGGACTCCAGCAGGGCCTTGGCCGCCAGGATCATGCCCGGGGTGCAGAAGCCGCACTGCAGGCCCTGGTTCTGGACGAACGACTCCTGGATTGGGTGCAGGTCGTCCGGGCCCGAGCTGAGCGCCTCAACCGTCAGGATCTCGGCCCCGTCGACGTCGGCGGCGAGCACGCAGCACGACTTGACCGTCTTGCCGTCCAGGAACACGGTGCAGGCGCCGCAGTTGCCGGTGGCGCAGCCGATGTGTACCCCGGTCAGGCGCAGCCGCTCGCGCAGCATCTCGGCCACGATCATGCGAGTGTCCACCTCGACCTGACGGTCCTCGCCGTTGACGCGGACCTTGATGGTGGTCTTCACGAGCGAACCTCCGCCGAGTTGGCTACCGCCTCCGCGCAGGCGCGCCGGGCGAACACCGAGGCCATGGCGCGGCGGTAGGTCGCATCCGACAGCAGGTCGCCCGAGGCGTCCTGCGCGGCCTCGTGGACGGCCTCGCCGACCGCCGCCAGGGCGGCCTCGTCGGCGCCGTTGCGCAGCTGCTCGGTCACGTCCACCACCACCGGCGTGGGCCCGACCCCGCCGACGGCCACGGTGGCCGAGCTGTGGTCGCCAGCGACCACGGCCGCGGCGTTGACGATCGCGAAGCTGCCCTCGACCCTGGCCAGGCGGGTGTAGGCCGACCGCCAGCCGCCGGCCAGCTTGGGCACGGTGACCGCGGTGACGATCTCCTCCGGCTCGCGGCTGGTGAACATCAGGTCGATGAAGAACTCATCCGGGCCGAGCGTTCGCTCGCCCTGGCCGCTGCTGAGGGTGACGCTGCCCCCGACCGCGGCCAGCACGGGCAGGTAGTCGGCGGCCGGGTCGGCGTGGGCCACCGAGCCGCCGATGGTGCCCCGGTTGCGGACCTGGATGTCGCCGATGACCCGTGCCGCCGCGGCCAGCAGCGGGCTGTGCCGCCGGATCAGCGGGTCCTCCGCGACCCGGGCGTGCCGCACCAGCGCGCCGATGACCAGCTCGCCGTCGCGCTCGGTGACGTGGTCCAGTTCGCGGACCCGGTTGAGGGACACGACCTTCTCCGGCCGCACGATCCCGAGGTTCATCATCGGCAGCAGGCTCATCCCGCCCGACAGCACGGTGATATTGTCGCCGTCCTCGGCCAGCAGGCCCAGCGCCTCGGCCAGGGTGTCCGGCGCGTGGAACTCGATCTCGTTGGAAATCATGCCTCTGTCGGGACCTCCCGGTTCGCCTTCGCGTCCTGGATCGCCTTCCACACCCGGCTCGGGGTCAGGATCAGCTCGTTCAGCTCCAGGTCGAGCTCGGGGAACGCGTTCTCGATGGCGCCGCAGAGGGCGCCGAGGACCGATCCGACGCCGGATTCGCCGGCGCCCTTCATGCCGAGCGGGGTGAACGGCGACAGCGTCTCCTGGTGCCTGATCTCGAACATCGGCACCTCGACGGCCGTTGGGATGGTGTAGTCCATCAGGGTGGCGGTGTGCAGCTGGCCGTCCTCGCCGTAGGCGATGGCCTCGAACATCGCGCCGCCGATGCCCTGGGTGATCGCGCCGTGAAGGTTGGCCGCGACCAGCAGGGGATTGACCAGCCGGCCGGTGTCGTCGACCAGGCAGTAGCGCAGCACCGTGACGTGGCCGGTCTCCTCGTCCACCTCGACGACCGCCGCCGAGGTGCCGTTGGGCCAGGAGGGATAGTTGCTGAAGCGGCCCTGCTTCTCCGGCTGGTGGTAGATGTTGCCCATGCGGAAGTAGCGGGTGGCCTCCAGGCCCGGCTCTTCGTCCTCGGCGTACTCGCGGAAGGGGAACCGGTAGATCTGGTCCACGACCTCGTCGAAGGCCACCGACGATCCGGGGGCGCCCTTGACGAAGATGCGGCCGTTGCGGGCGTCGATGTCCTCCGGGTGGGCCTCGAGCATCCTGCCGGCGACCCTGAACAGCTTCTGGCGCAGCTCGACGGCGGCCTTCTGGGTGGCCGAGCCACCGTACATGGTGCCCCGGGAGCTGTAGTTGCCCAGCCCGTAGGGGCAGATATCGGTGTCGCCCTGGACCACGCGGACGCGCCCGAGCTCGCAGCCGAGGTACTCGGCCGCGATCTGGGCCATGGCCGTCTCGTTGCCGCATCCGGGGGAGGTGATGCCGGTGAGCACGGTGACCTCGCCGGTCGGGGCGACCCGCACGGTCGTCCCGTCGTAGGCGCTGATCATCACCGCGCCGGGCATGGCGCAGCCCTCCGGGGTGAGCTCCTGCCCGATGCCGAGCCCGATCCGCCGGCCCTGGGCCCTGGCCTCGGCCTGGAGCCGCGGGAAGTCCTGGTAGCCGACCATCTCCAGCACCTTGTGCAGGGTGCCCGCGTAGTTGCCGCTGTCCAGCACGGCCCCGGTCGGCTGCGGGTAGGGGAACTCGTCGGCGGGGATGAAGTTCCTGAGTCGCACCTGCGTGCGGTCGACGCCAGTCTCGCGCGCGACTCGGTCCATGACCCGGTCCATGAGAAACGAGGCCGAGTCCTTGCCGAACCCGCGGTAGGCGTTCCAAGGGCACTTGTTGGTGACCACGACCGACAGCTGGATGCGGGCGTTGGGGATCTTGTAGCAGGCGGGCAGGCAGTAGCCGGTCACAAACGACTGGCCCCACCCGAGCAGCGCCGTGGGCGCGCCGACGTCGGCGACCACGCGGATGTCGATCGCCGAGACCACGCCCTGGGCGTCGAAGCCGACGTCATAGGAGAAGCGGACGTCGCGGGAGTGGCCGGTGGCCTGGAAGTTCTCGTCCCGCTCCTCGATCCACTTCACCGGCCGGGCCAGCCGCTGGGAGAGATAGGCCAGCAGCGGCTCCTCCTGGAAGGGCGGCTGCTTCAGGCCGAAGGCGCCGCCGACCCGCGGCTGAATCACGCGGATGTCGTTCTCCGGGATCCCGATCGTCTCGGCCAGGAAGGTCCGCAGCGGGTGCGGGTTCTGGGTGGACTCCCAGTAGGTGAGCCGCTTGGCGAAGGGGTCCCAGGAGGCGATCATGCCCCGCGGCTCCAGCGGGACCCCGGTGATGCGCTCGGAGCGGACCGTGCCGCTCGTCCGGCGCTCGGCGGCGGCCAGCGCCGCCTCGACGTCGCCGGCCCGCCAGTCGCGCGTGATCAGCAGGTTGTCTCCCCAGTCCGGCTCGACCAGGTCGGCGCCCGGCTCCATCGCCCGCTCGGGGTCGGTGACGGCCGGCAGGACCTCGTACTCGACCTCGATCAGGTCGCGGGCCTTGGTGGCCGTGTACTTGTCCTCGGCAACCACGGCCGCGACCGCCTCGCCGACGTAGCGGACCCGGCCGGGCGTCAGCGGGTACCAGGGGACGCCCTTGGCGCCGATCTCCCTGGTGTTCCAGGCCTCGGGGATAGGGCGCATGGCCGAGGCGGCCTCCTCGCCCGTCATGACGTACACGACGCCGGGCAGCGCCTCGGCGGCCGCGGTGTCGATCGAGACGATGCGGGCGTGCGCGTGCGGGCTTCGCAGGATCGACGCCCAGGTCATGCCGGGCAGCTCCAGGTCGCTGACGAAGGTGCCCTTGCCGAGGGCCAGCTCGGTGTTGGTGAGGCCGGTGTAGCTCGACCCGACGTGGGTGAGGGTCTCGGGTTCGGCGGTCGCGGTCATCGGGTCCTCCGGTGCGGCCGGTGCTCCTCGGCGCGCCGGCTAGGCCGAGGCGGCGCGGCGTTCTGTCAGCAGCTGATCCACGTTGCGCAGGGCCTTGAGGACGACCTGCTCGGCCTGGACGGCGACGATCCGCTGGCCGAAGGTGGCGATACGGCCCGTCACCTGGAAGTCGGCGAGGATGTCGACCGCCGTGGCCTCGCCCTCGTCGACCAGCCCGAACCTGAGGTCGGCCCGGACGGTGCTGCGCAGGCCCTTGTCCTCGCCCTGGCAGACGATGGCGACCTGCTGGCGGGGGACGACGTCGGTCAGCTCGGCCGCGATCCGGAAGCTGGACTTGACCGAGCCGAGCCGCTGGTTGACGACGCAGCTGAACTCCGTGTCGCTGCGCATCTCGACGCCGGTCACGCCGGGGATGCAGGCGGCCACGGTCGGGATGTCGTCGATCAGGGCCCAGACGTCGGACAGCGGGGCGTTGATGCGAGCGTTGCGCCTGAACTCCATGCCTGTCCTTTCCCCACTGGCTGGGAGCTCTAACTGGCTGGGAGCCGAGCCTAGCACGTCGTTCCCGCCTGGTGAATCTCTGTTCCAGCATGCGACAGTGGGGCGGTGGGCCCTCACGAGGCGCCTTCGTGAGGCGGTCGGCGCTTTCACTTGTTGAAACCCTATTGACGTGGGTCGAAAACGCTCCCACGATCCGCTCCATGGCACAGCGCTTCTGGCACCCCTTCTCCGACATGCAGTCCGTCGTCGACAACGGAGAGCTGGTCATCGAGCGCGGCGAGGGCGCTGTGGTCTACGACATCCACGGCCGGCGCTACATCGACTCGACGGCCAGCCTCTGGTACTGCAACGTCGGGCACGGTCGGCGCGAGATCGCCGACGCCGCGGGCGCCCAGATGGCTCGCCTCGCCGCCTACTCGACCTTCGGGGACTTCGCCAACCGCCCCGTGCTCGAGCTGGCCGACGTGGTGGCGGGCCATGCCCCCCTCGAGGACCCCAAGGTGTTCTTCACCAGCGGCGGGTCGGACTCGATCGACTCCGCCCTCAAGCTCGCCCGCCGCTACTGGCAGGCCGTGGGCCAGCCCCAGCGCACCATCGCGGTCAGCCGCACCGGCAGCTACCACGGCATGCACGTGGCCGGCACGGCCCTGGGGGGGATCGAGCCCAACCGCCAGGGCTACGGCGGCCCCCTCATGGGCGGGGCGGAGTCGGTTGCCTGGGACTCCGCCAAGGCGCTGGAGGACCTCATCGCCCGGATCGGGGCCGAGCACGTCGCCGCGTTCTTCTGCGAGCCGGTGATCGGGGCCGGCGGGGTGTTCCACGCCCCGCCCGGCTACCTGGCCAAGGTGCGCGACATCTGCCGGCAGACCGGCGTGCTGTTCGTGGCCGACGAGGTGGTGACCGGCTTCGCCCGCGTCGGCTCCTGGTTCGCCAGCGGGCGCTTCGACCTGGATCCCGACCTGCTGGTGTGCGCCAAGGGCATCACCTCCGGCTACCTGCCGCTGGGCGCGCTGGTCGCCTCGGGCGCCGTGGCCGAGCCCTTCTTTGACGGCCGGGTGGGCATGTGGCGCCACGGCTACACCTACTCCGGGCACGCCGCCGTCGCCGCCGCCGCCCTGGCCAACCTCAACATCATGGAGCGCGAGGGCCTGGTCGACCGGGCAAGGGTGCTGGAGAAGGAGCTGGCCGACGCCCTGCTCCCGCTCGAGTCCCACGACCTGGTCAGCGAGGTCCGCGTGGCCGAGGGCGTGCTCGCGGCCGTGCAGATCGACCCGGCGGCGATCGCGACCGACGCCGGGTTGCCGCTCCGGGTGGTCGGCGCGGCGCGCACCGCCGGCGTCGCGACCAGGGCCCTGGCCACCGGCGCCATCCACATCTCCCCGCCGCTGGTGATCACCACCGAGGAGCTGCGTGAGCTCTACGACGGGCTGCGTCACGCCCTCGACGAGGTCAGCGCGGCCTGACCAGGAACGGAGCACCTACGCGCCAGGAGGCGAACGGTCTGTGAGCGATTTCGACCTGGTGATCAAGGGCGGACGGGTCGTCTCCCCCGACGGCGTCGTCCAGGCCGACGTCGCCGCGCGCGACGGCAGGATCGCCGCCATCGGGGAGCCGGGCTCGTTGACCGCCGCCTCCCGGACGATCGACGCCGACGGGCTGCACGTGTTCCCCGGGATCATCGACCCCCATGTGCACCTGCAGACCTTCCAGGACCCGTTCGACGTGAACGTCGGCCTGGAGACCCGCAACGCGGCCATCGGCGGCGTCACCACGATGATCCCGATGCTGCTGAACCGCGAGGACGCCTCGGTCTCGTTCCTCGAGTACTACCCGTGGGCGCTGCGGGCGGTCCAGGAGCGGTCGCTCATCGACGCCGGCTTCAGCGCCGTCGTCGGGACCAGCAAGCAGATCGAGGAGCTGCCGCGGATGGCCCGCGAGTGCGGCATCGCCTCGTACAAGTTCTACATGGCCTACACCCAGGACGAGGCGTCGGTGTTCGGCATCCTGGCCGTGGACGACGCCCAGTTCCTGGACGGGCTGCGCACGGTGCGGGAGATCGGCCGGCCGGCGATGGCCATGGTCCACGCCGAGAACATGTCGATCATCCACAACCTCAAGGGCCGCTACATCGAGGCCGGTCGTGACGACCTCAAGGCGTGGACGGACGCCCGACCGGACCTGGCCGAGGAGGAGGCCACCCGCCGGGCCATCTGGTACACCAAGCAGACCGGCTCGCGGCTGTACATCGTCCACATGACGATCGGCCGCGGGGTCGAGTGGGTCCGCAAGGCCAGGGCTGAGGGCGTGGACGTGATCGCCGAGACCTGCCCCCACTACCTGGTGCTGACCAAGTACGACCACGACAAGGTCGGCAGCCTGGGCAAGGTCAATCCGCCCCTGCGGGACGAGGAGAGTCAGCGGCTGCTGTGGGAGGGCCTGCGCGACGGCTCGGTCACCTGCCTCGGTTCCGACCACTCCACCGTCGTGCCCAGGCAGGAGAAGATCGGGGGCTCCATCTGGGAGGCGATCCCCGGCTTCCCCGGCATGGGGATGCTGCTCCCGATCATGCTCAGCGAGGGGTACCACAAGGGCCGCATCTCCCTTGAGCAGCTCACCAGGGTCCTGTGCCAGAACAACGCCGAGACCTACGGCATCTACCCGCGCAAGGGCGCCATCGCGGTCGGCTCCGACGCGGACTTTGCCCTGGTCGACCTCGAACAGGAGCGCGTGGTCACGCCGGAGTACATGCAGTCCGCGGCCGACTGGGGCCTGTATGACGGCTGGAACCTCAAGGGCTGGCCGACCCACACCATCGTGCGCGGCGAGGTCGTGATGGAGCTCGGCGAGATCGTCGGCTCGCCGGCGCACGGACAGTACATCCCGCGGCCGCCGGTCGGCTGAGGCCCCGGCGATGCCGGAGTCGCTGGTCGCCTCCATCGAGGTGCCAGCCTGCGAGGGCAGGGCGTTCACCGTGCGTGCCGGCCAGCAGCTGCGCGTCGTGGCCGTAGAGGGGCCCCAGGCCGCCGACCTGATCGCCTTCAACGCCGACGACCACCGCGAGAGCCTGTGCACCTGGCTGACCAGGCACATGAGCGGCAGCTTCGTGAGGGCCGAGCAGATCTACAGCAAGCTCCCGGCCGGGCGGGTGATGTTCGACGTCGAGCTCGCGCCGCCGGGGGTGTTCTGGCTGTCGCCTGGGCGCTGCAACCGGCTCAAGTACGAGCGGCTGGGCAGGCCGGGGCACGCCAACTGCCAGGACATCCTGGCCGCCACCATCGAGCCCTACGGGATGAGCGGCTTCGACGTGCCCGACGTGCTCAACATCTTCATGGACCCGCTGCTGCACAAGGACGGCACCTACCAGTTCCGCGCTTCGCCGGTCCAGCCGGGGGACTACGTCGCCCTGCGGGCGCGCATGGACGCGCTCGTGGCCGTGTCAGCCTGCCCGGACGACGCGCCCTACAACATCGGCTACCCGAAGCGGCTGGTCATGGAGGTCTGGAGCTAGGCGGCGGCGGACCGGAATCCGTCCCGGCCTCCACCACACCGGTCTCAGCTCACGGGAAGGTGGCCTCGATCGCCTCGCCTTGCCTGCGGACCTCCTCGCGGGAGAAGTCGTTGATCTGATCGATAAGGCTGTTGTCGATCACCGTGGTGACGTCGACCTGCTTGCGGTTCTCATCGCCGCCGAACTCGCGGCCGACTGACTCCAGCGTCCGCCACGCCGTCTCGTCGCTGCGCCCGAACTCGTAGTCGCCGCCGTCGCGCGGGTAGGCGGCGATGTCCAGCCACACGTCCATGGCGAGCCGAGCCAGCTCGGGGTCGGCCACGTCCTGCGGGGCGAGCCTCTTGAGCAGCCCGAGCCACTTGTCCGGGAACTGGGTCACCACGTAGGACGCCTTGGCCATGGAGCGGGCGACCTTGAGGACGGTCTCCCTGTTGGCCTCCAGGAAATTCGGCCGGACGGCCAGGACCTCGCTGGGCAGGGCCTGGATCTCGGGGAAGGTGACCTCGCGGAACTTCATGCCCAGACCCATGAGCGGGATGAAGTCACTCCACGACGCGCCGTAGGCCTGGACCCTGCCGTCGTTGATCGCCTTGGCGACGGCGGGGTTCCCCTCGCCGACGGCCACGAGCTTGACGTCGGTGCCCTCCTTGAGGCCGGCCTTGCCGAGGATAGCCCGCACAATCGGCATCTCGCCGCTGCCGAAGTCGGTGACGCCGACGGTCTTGCCCTTCAGGTCGGCCGGCGAGCGGATGTCGCTGTTCTCGGGCACCACGATGCTGAACAGGCCCTTGTACTTGTCGGTGTACGGGACCTTGACCTGCTCGCCCTGGGCCACGGCCTCCAGGATCACGCCCGGGGCGACCATGGCCATGTCGACGTTGCCCGTCAGCAGCTGCTGGAGCGCCTCGGTGCCGCCGCCGCTCGGCTGGATCGTGACCTTCAGGCCCTCGGCCTCGTAGTAGCCGAGTTCCTCGGGCAGCATCTCCGACCAGAAGGACAGGCCCTTCTGGAACGGCAGCATCAGGGTCACGTCGGTGTCGCCGGCGGCGCCCTGCCCGCCGCCGCCTCTGTCCGGGTTGCACGCCGCCAGCACCAGCGCCATCGCCAGGCCAGTGACCAGGGCTAGGACCCTTCTCATGGCCGCCTCCTCAGGGCTCGTCCTTCCAGAAACACACGCGACGCTCGATCAGCTCGATGACGCCGTACATGGTGATGCCGAGCACGCTGAGGATCAGCAGCACGGCGTAGACCCGGCCCATCTGGAACTGGAAGCTGTAGGACTTGATGAGCACGGCCAGCCCGAACTCGGCCCCCTCGAACTCGGCCACGATGGCGCCGATAAGGGCCAGCGTCAGCGAGGTCTTGAGGCCGGCGAAGACGTTGGGCAGGGCCGCCGGCAGGGTGAGCCGGTAGAACATCTGCCACCGGTTGGCCACCAGCGAGCGCATGAGCAGGACCGAGCCCTCGCTGGCCGAGGCCAGCCCGACCATGGTGTTGATGAGCATCGGGAAGAAGGCGACGGCGGCGGCCAGGACGATCTTTGAGGACGCCCCGAAGCCGAGCCAGGCGATGAAGATGGGCGCCAGGGCGACCTTGGGCAGGATCTGGAACACGACCAGGTACGGGTAGAGCACGTCGCGCACGAAGGCCCAGTTGGCCAGGACCACGGCAAGGACCATGGAGGCGCCCGCGGCCAGCAGGAAGCCGACCACCGTCTCGTAGGTCGTGGCCCACAGGTGCGGAAGCAGGAACGAGGAGGTCAGCAGTTCGCGCAGGCCTTCCCAGATCTGGGCGGGGGCCGGCACGATCACCGGGTCGACCAGCTCCCATCGGCTGGCGGCGGCCCAGCCGGCCACCACGGCCACCAGGAGCAGGACCGAAGCAATGGAGCGGCCGAGGCGGCGTCGGGCGGGACGCGGTACGCCGGCAACCATGTCGGCCTCGCCCTGTGGAGCTACCTCCAGCCCGCGCCTGCTGGCCTGATCCGTCGCCCGCATGCGCTGAGCCTCCTTCGCGCGACGTCGGTAGGCTCCGCGACCGTACCACCTGCGACCGCATAGTGGTGCCAGGTTTCAGTATGCGATAGTGCTGGGCGCGCTGCCGGCGGCCAGCCGGAAGGCCTGGCAAACGCCGCGGCGCAGCCCGGCCACGACCCACCGGATGCACAGCGACCCCAGCAGGTGCGTGCCCTCGATTTGACGGCCACATCGTCACCGGCGCGGACTGCAGCTCCATGAGGTCCTGGACTTGGTCGAGGACGGACGGCCGATCGCCGAGGTCGCCAAGGCGTTAGGGATCAGCGCCCAGTCGATTCCAGCTGGCGCCGCCAGGACCGCATCGACATGGGCGCCTGCGCCGGGCCTGAGCAGTCACGAGCAGCAGGAGCTGGCAGCTACGCGGCGGATCGCGCAGCTGGAGACCAAACTACCGGCCACTCGCCGTGCCACGGAGCTGCTCAAGGAGCAGCGCCCCATCAAGGAAGCATGCTTGCGGCCTCAGGGATCCTCGCTGTCTGCTTCCTCCAGGCCGTCGTCCTAACGAACGTGGTGCCTACAGCTCGGTGGACGGCCGGCCAACCTACGCGCAGCAAGCGCACAGCAAACTAACCACGCGAGCCCACGCGATCCACCAGTCACCGTTCTTCCCTTTCCGTTGAAACGCCTGCCACACGTGGTTTCGTGGTGGGTGCCAAGGCGGGGATCCCTCGATGGCATGCAAGGGGTCAGGGGTTCAAATCCCTTCAGCTCCACCAGGCACAACGCATCTTCCACTCCCGCTCTGACCGCTGTTTGCCAGCAATCTGCTAGCAAATGACGCAGCGTGGCCGCATCAACGCGCAGGGTCACCAGGCTGCTGATCGAGGGCAGCCTCCGCCGTCGCCAAGGACGACCACCAGGCGCTCCTCGACCGCGGCCATGACGCGGGCCGCCATCTCGGGGGTGGTGTGCCGGTAGTGGGCCCCGATGGCGCTGCCCGGATGCCGCCCAGTGCGTCCGCTGGCCTGGTGGCCCATGAGCTCGTCGATGACCCGGGCCGGGATGCCGGCGTCCTCCAACCAGGTCGAGAAGGTGTGGCGGAAGTCATGGGCGCCGTGCAGGTCGACCGCCTCCAGCACGGGATGGTGGGCAGCTGGCCGGAGCGTCCACCGCTGGGTTTGGGCGTCGATGGCGGCGGCGCCGGCCGCGGCGAGTTCCGCGGAGGGGGCGATCGGCAGCAGCTGGCAGATCGGCTCGACCCCGTAGCGGTGCTTGTGCTGGTCGATGTAGGCGATCATCTGCTTGGTCGGCGGTCGAGCTCCGCGAT
Organism: Actinomycetes bacterium; assembly: GCA_030146615.1. Classification (GTDB taxonomy): domain Bacteria; phylum Actinomycetota; class CALGFH01; order CALGFH01; family CALGFH01; genus CALGFH01. The sequence goes on along the minus strand of JASLBL010000691.1, from coordinate 118 downwards.
GCTCCTATGTCAAGCCGCCCGAGCGCTGGCCGCTGCGGAGTGGCTGGTCTGGGTGGCGGTGGAGCGGATGTGCTCGTCGGCACGCAGGGCCCTGAAGGCCACGTCCGACAGCCGCCGG
>JASLBL010000666.1 GCA_030146615.1 Actinomycetes bacterium | reverse complement strand
GTCTACAAGGGAGACTGCTAGCAATCCAGTTGCAGATCCTGCGCTAGCGGTGTCAGCGCTGACCGGTTGGGGATTTCGAGGATCGATGGCCTCCACGACACGGCTAGCTCAGGCCCTGGTGTGGGCGCCTGCGCCGTTGCGGCCGCCGATGTCCATGTGGCCCGTGCCGGCTGCATTGATGGCAGATCAGTTCGTCGACTACCGGAGCCGGGTGGTGTCGTCCAACCCGGCCCAGAGAGTGTGCCAAAGATCGTGGGGCGCCGATGTGGCGGAGTGAGGCCACGGTTGGACGCTGCCCGACGATCAGGCAGTATGCTGGCCAAGTCTATGGATGCTCGGGCTAGATCCCGGCTTGGTTCTGCCAACCGGTGCGGTCGCGGCGATGGCGACGGTACGGGCCGATGAGGAGCGCTGGTGGACGAGGCGCGAGCGCGAGCCCTACTGGACCAGGAGCGTCGCCGACTCGAGCAGCTGGGTCGGGCAGTGTCGCGCGACCACGACGACGCCGTGGGCGGGTCCAGCCCCGAGGACCCGGTGGACGGCGCCGGTCGCCGGCTCGCTGAGGAGACCAGCCAGGCCCTGAGCGAGCGGCTGCGGGACCGATGGGGCGCCCTGGAGCGGGCGGAGGCTCGGCTTGCGGCGGGCACCTACGGGGCCTCGATCCTGAGCGGTCGACCCATTCCCGACGAGCGGCTGGAGGCGTTCCCGCTGGCCGAGCTGACCGTCGAGGAGGCAGCCGCGAGGGACCGGAACCTGGGCGGGCGGCGCGAACCAGAGTCGAGGATCGGCCCGTCGCGCGATCCCTTCCGGGTGTTCGATGACCCGGCAGCCCAAGACGATGGGCTGGCCGAGGACGAGGGGAGCGATGACGAGCCGGGTCCACAGGGCGACCTCGGCGTCCGAACGATCCCTGAGACCTGACTGCGCCATGGCTTGGCCGAGCTGTTGTGCAGCGGTGGCGTGGGATGGTCAGGCCGTCGACCTCAAGGCAGCGGGTTGCCAATCGGCTGGTTGGAGATGAGCGGCTGCCGCCAGGCCTAGCCTTACCGAGCGGCGATCTCGATCCGATGGTCGGACGGCGCAAGATCGAACATGGTTCGGACCTCGCAGCTCGGCGTGGGCGGTGCTCGGTCGAGTCGACGCCTCGGGCTGCTGCCCCCGTCGACACCACCTGACCGAGCGGCAGCGGCTTCATCGGGCTCAACAGCGTGGCGCCGGAGGCTATGACCCGCGGGTCACCAGAGACTTCCAGAACGACATCATATGGGGCCTCCTTATCACCCCGGCCACGCCTCGGGCGACAGTCCGGCCTACCTGCTGGTCATCTAGTCGTTCATGGGGCTTGAAGTCGTGACGTTTGTGACGGGTTTCATGCTGCGGTTCCGAGGCGCGTGTTGGTGCTACAGCTCCAGCGGCTTCCTGTCGTTCATCACCCGCAGCGTCGGGCTCCCTCTCGCTCCGAGCTGCTCGAGCTGCTCGAGCTGCCGGTGGTGAAGGGACATCCGGCCGCAGAGAGCAACTTCTCGTGCGACGACACGGTGTCCTTTGGGGCGCACCTGGCGCAGGTAGTCGACGGCTGCGACAGTTTCAGCCATGGCGCCCCGGCCGGCACGCCACCACCGGGGATGTCACCGCTTTCGCGGTAGCCTCCACCTGCAAGGTGGGAGCGACTTCGGTGGTGGACAGTGGGGCAGGCGAACGGCTGGGACAAGGCGGCGGTGCAGGAACTGCGTGGCGCGGTCCATCGGGGTGACGGCCAGGCCGTGCTTGCAGCGCTCCGCGAGCGGCCGCTCGAGTCGGTGCTGCAGCTGGCCGGCGACGGGTTGCTGGTGGCGCTGCGGCAGCAGACGGGAGGCGCCCGGGAGCTGGCCGACGCCTGCCTGGATGCCCTGCGCGAGCGTATGGCCGAGGGCGACGAGGAGCTGGCCGAGGAGCTGGCGGCGGCCCTCGGGGGTGCGGTGCTCATGCGCCGGCTGGTCCCGGTCGAGCTGGACGAGCTGTCGAGCTGGCTGGAGAGAAGCCCGGTCGACGGCGGCGCCCGGCTGGATGTTGAGACTGGGGAGATCTGGTCGGCCCAGGTGGAGGGCCTCGACGGCGGCGAAGGTCTCGGGCTTGGCGAGGCTGAGCCGGCCGACTTGGAGGATTCCGACCGCTGGCTGTGGATCGACGGCGTCGGCTCGGGGGTCGCCTACCGGGACATGGTCGACTTCGCCGCCACCGCGACCGACCCGGTGCTGACCGACCGTCTGGAGGTCGCGCTGGATGGGCGCGGCGCCTTTCGCCGCTTCAAAGACGTTCTGGATCGCGAAGCCGATGAGCTGACCCGCTGGCATGTCTTCTCCGGCGACCGCCGGCGCGGGCGGGCCCGGGCGTGGCGGCCATGCAGGCCCTCAAGCCCGCCTTGCGGGCCTGATCCGCGGTCCCGTGCTTGCTGTTCACGCGCTCTGGTCGGCCTCTTGCCGGCTGTGCCTGTGGGCGGAGGACCCGGCGCTGCCGGCCACTGCCCCACCAAGGCGGGGTCGCCCCGCTAGGGTGCCGCAGCCCCGCCTGCACCCGTTCGCCTGCCCGACGCCGGGGCTGCGCGAGCTGCTCGGCGACGACTTGCCCAAAGGCGCGGTCGTCGACGCCGAGCTCACGCTGCTGCTCCCGAGCGGCCGGCACGGGCCGCTCGCGTCCCCTGAGCTGGTGCGCGGGCAGGTGCTGGCACCCGAGTCCCCGGCCGGGCTCGCCCCCTGGCAGGTCCCCGCCCTCGCCATTGCCCCAGGTGCGGCCGTCGACCTGCTGCTGGCCCCACCCGAGGCGTTCAGGCCGGGTGCCTCCCTGCGTTACCTGGCTGAGGTGGCCAAGCTGGCCTGCGAACTGGCCGCAGCCGGACGAGTCCTGCCCGCGCTGGTCGAGGAGGGCGGCCACCCGGCCGCCCGCTGGCGGCCACTGCCCGCACCCACCGACGCCGGGCAGCTGGCCCTGTTGGCTCGCGCGATGCCCCCCAGCTGCCGGGCCGAGCGGACCACCAGCGGGTCGGCGGCGGACGGCCCCGAGTTGGAGGGATGCCCTCCGCAGGTGGTACTCGGGGCGGCGCTCGAGGCGCTGACCGATGCGGTCGTCCGGGAGGCGTTGGCGGGTCGCTCCCTCCTCCCGAGCAAGCCGGGACGGCGCCCGGCCCGGCTCCCGGGTACGACGGCCTGGCTGGGCGCGCTCACCGCGGCCACCCCGGTGGTCGACGCCGGCCCGGCCGAGCTGGCCGAGCTGGCGCGGGCGCTCGACGAGTGGCGACGCTCCGGGCTGTCCGCCACCGGGGGCGTACGCACCTGCTTCCGGCTGCTCCCACCCGGCGACGGTCGCCACCCGGACCAGGCGCCATCCGATGTGGTCTGGCGGCTGGAGCTGCTGCTCCAAGGCGCCGATGACCCCAGCCTGCTGGTCCCGGCGGCCGAGGTCTGGCGCGCGGGTAGCGGTCTTGCCTTGGCCAGCGGCCGGGTCGAGCATCCGCAGGAGCGCCTGCTGGCCGACCTGGGCCGGGCGACCCGGCTGTACCCGGAGCTGGAGCGGGCGCTCGCCGAACGCCGGCCGGTCGCGCTCAACCTCGACACCGAGGGCGCGTACCGCTTCCTGCGGGAAGCCGCCTCGCTGCTCGCCCAGGCCGGCTTCGGCGTGCTGACCCCGTCGTGGTGGCGGTCGCGTTCGGCCCGCCTCGGGCTCAAGCTGACCGCCCGACCCGCAGAGGCGGGCTCGGCCGCGGCTGCTCCCGGCGGGATGGGGCTCGAGAGCCTGGTCGACTACCGGTGGCAGCTCGCCCTCGGCGACGACCCCCTGCCGGCCGAGGAGCTGCGCGAGCTCGCCCGGCTCAAGCTGCCGCTGGTGCGGGTCCGCGGCCGATGGGTGGAGCTGGATCCGGAGGAGCTGGACCGCGCGCTCGGGTTTCTTGAGCGGCAGGCCCCAGCCCGCCCGGATGGCACCGGTGAGATGAGTGCCGCCGAGCTGCTGCGGACCGCGCTCGGGCTCGAGGCCACCGAGGCGGGTCTCCCCGTGGTGGCGGTCGACGCCCAGGGTTGGGTCCGCGACCTGCTGGCCGCCGCCGACCGCCGTCTGGAGTCGATGGCGACCCCGCCCGGCTTCCACGGCCGCCTGCGCCCCTACCAGGAGCGCGGCCTTGCCTGGCTCAGCTTCCTCGGCCACCTCGGGCTTGGCGCCTGCCTGGCCGATGACATGGGCCTGGGCAAGAGCCCGACCACCCTTGCGCTGCTGGCGGCCGAGCGTACGGCGGGGGCGCGGCCCGGCCCGACCCTGCTCGTGTGTCCCATGTCGGTGGTCGGCAACTGGCAGCGGGAGGCCGAGCGGTTCACGCCCGGGCTGGCGGTCCACGTCCACCACGGGGCCGAGCGCCTGACCGGGCCGGCCTTCAGGGAGACCGCCGAGCGGGCCGACCTGGTCGTCACAACCTACGCCCTGGCCGCCCGCGATCGCGATGCGCTGGCCGAGGTCCCCTGGGCGCGGATCGTGCTCGACGAGGCGCAGAACGTGAAGAACAGCGCGGCCAGACAGTCACAAGCGGTCCGGTCTCTGCGCGCCCCCCGGAGGGTGGCGCTGACGGGCACCCCGGTGGAGAACCGGCTGGCCGAGCTGTGGTCGATCATGGAGTTCCTCAACCCTGGGCTGCTCGGCTCCGCGCGGGCGTTCCGCGCCCGGTTCGCGGTCCCGGTCGAGCGCTTCCACGACGAGGACGCGGCCACGCTGCTCAAGCGTCTCACCGGCCCGTTCGTGCTGCGCCGGGTGAAGACCGACCGCTCGGTCATCGCCGACCTGCCAGCCAAGCTGGAGATGAAGGTGTACTGCAACCTGACCCGCGAGCAGGCCACGCTCTACCAGGCGGTCGTGGACGACATGCTGGCCAGGGTGGAGCAGAGCGAGGGCATCGAGCGCAGGGGCCTGGTGCTGGCGACGATGCTGAAGCTCAAGCAGGTCTGCAACCATCCGGCCCAACTGCTGGCCGACGCCTCCGGCCTGGGTGGGCGCTCGGGCAAGCTGGAGCGGCTGGAGGAGCTGCTGGAGGAGGCGCTCACGGCCGGCGACAAGGTGCTGGTGTTCACCCAGTTCGCCGAGTTCGGGCAGCAGCTGCAGCGCCATCTGACCGCCCGCTTGGACCGGGAGGTCCTGTACCTGCACGGCGGCACCCCGAAGAAGGCCCGCGACCAGCTGGTCGCGCGGTTCCAGGGTGACGGCGGGCCGGCGCTGTTCCTGCTGTCGCTCAAGGCGGGCGGGACTGGGCTGAACCTCACCGCCGCCAACCACGTCGTCCACTTCGACCGCTGGTGGAACCCGGCGGTTGAGGACCAGGCCACCGACCGGGCGTTCCGGATCGGCCAGCGCCGCGACGTGCAGGTTCGCAAGCTGATCTGCGTGGGCACGCTGGAGGAGCGCATCGACCGGATGATCGAGGAGAAACGGGGGCTGGCCGCCCGCATCGTCGGCACCGGGGAGGCGTGGCTCACCGAGCTGTCGACCGGCGAGCTGCGGGAGCTGGTCGCGCTGCGCGCCGAGGCGGTGGTCGAGTGAGCGGCTGGTACCCGCCGCCGTCGCGCCCCCGCCCGGTCGAGGGCGGGCTGAAGGCTCGCAGCCGGCGCGGCGCGATCGGGGAGACCTGGTGGTCCAGGCGGTTCATCGACTTGTTGGAGTCGTTCCGCCTGGGCGGCCGCCTGGATCGTGGGCGCCGCTACGCGCGGGCCGGGCAGGTGCTCGACCTCCAGGTGGCGGCCGGGCTGGTGAGCGCCCGGGTGCAGGGCTCGCGGGTTCGGCCCTACCGGGTACGGCTGGAGACGCCGGTACTGGCCGCGCCCGACTGGGAGCGGGTCGAGCAGGCCATGGCCGGCCGGGCGGCGTTCGCGGCCCGACTACTCGCGGGCGAGATGCCCCACGACATCGAGGAGGCGTTCGCCGCCGCCGGGGTGTCGCTGTTCCCGGCCTCGCCCCGGAACCTGGCCAGCTCGTGCTCCTGCCCGGACTGGTCCAACCCCTGCAAGCACGTCGCCGCTGTCTACTACTTGCTCGCCGAGGCGTTCGACGACGACCCGTTCCTGATCTTCGCCTGGCGGGGCCGGACCAGGGGCGAGCTGCTCGCCCGCCTGCGCACGCTGCGGGGCGGCGATACCAGCCCGGCCGAGGCACCCGGGACGTCCGAGGCCGGCGGGCCGGACCCGGGCGACGACGGCGGGCGGGTCCCGCCGCTCGAGGCTCCGCCACTGGCCGAATGCCTCGACCGCTTCTGGTCGGCGGGCGACCTTGACGCGCTCCGGGTCCGCCCGCGGGCAGCTGAGGTCCCCGACGCACTGTTGCGCCAGCTCGACCCGCCGGCGGTGGACGTGGCGGGACGCGACCTTGCCGAGCTGCTCGCCCCCGCCTACCGAATCTTGACCGTCGCCGCCGAGCGTCGCGCGCTCGCAGAGGACGCTGGGTAGCTCTCCTAAGAGCGGGGGTACGCACCGACCAACCACAGGAGCGTCACGGCAGAAGCCGTTGGTTGGAACCCAACCACGCCCACTTGGTCGAGCGTCTCCCGGGTGTCGCCCTGAGTTCCAGGGTTCCAGGTACCGGTGGTTGACGGCACGGGGTGGCCGCGTGCCCTTCACAATGCACCGGCTAACACGCCGAACAGCCACTGATCAGCCGTCGGCGCCGCCGAGGTTCAGGCTGTCGTCGGGCGAGGGTCAGGGCCGCGCCCGGCGGGGAACCACCCTCTTCCTGACAATCTGGTCACACATGCTGCACCCAGCAAAAATGGGACGATACGCCGATGAGCGTGTCCGCCCACGGTGGGAGCCTGAAGCCAGAGGACCCACCACGAGCCCCGCGCCGCCGCGTTCTCATCCGCGTGCTGCTTGCCGCCGCGGCGGCGGCGGTGCTACTCGTCGGGGGCATCACCGGGCTGTTCTTGGAGCGGCAGCGGACCTATGACCGAAACATCCAGCGGATCCCCGGCGCCTTCCCGGCCGAGGCAGAACGCCCGGCCCACGCTGCGGGCCGGGCCCAGAACTGGCTGCTGGTCGGTTCTGACCGCCGGGCCGCCCAGGCCACGACCGGCCTAGACGCCAATGAGCCGCTGTGGCGCTACGGCGCCCAGCGGGCGGACACCATCATCCTGGTCCACCTCCCGGCTGACCGCCGCCGTGTCCACCTGGTCTCGTTCCCGCGTGATGCCTGGGTGCCGATCCAGGGTCACGGGCACGCCAAGCTGAATGCCGCCTTCTCCTTCGGCGGCCCGCCGCTGCTCATCGCCACCGTCGAGCGGCTGACCGGGGTCCGCGTCGACCACTTCGCGATCCTTGACTTTGAGGGCTTCCGGTCCATGACCGACGCCCTCGGCGGGGTGGAGGTACGGGTGGCCCGAACGGTCAGGGACCCGGCCCGGCAGGTGGTCTGGCCGGCTGGGACGCAGCATCTGGACGGGGCGCGGGCGCTGGACTTCGTGCGCCAGCGCCACAACCTGCCCGGCGGCGACCTGGGCCGCATCAAGCGCCAGCAGGCCTTCCTCAAGGCGCTGGCCGGCCAGGTGGTGGATCGGGGCACGCTGGCCAACCCGCTCAAGCTCAATGCCTTCTTGGAGGCCTCGACCAAGGCCGTGAGTGTGGATGAGTCGCTTACCATCTCCAGGCTCCGCTCGCTGGCCCTGCAGTTCCGCTCGGTACGCGCGAGCGATCTCGTCTTTGTGACCGCCCCGGTCGCCGGGATGGGGACCGAGGGTCGCCAGAGCGTCGTCTACCTGGACTCGGTCAAGGGTCAGCCGCTGTATCGGGCGCTGCGGACCGACGCGGTCGCGGGCTACCTGGCTGGCGCTGGTGGCAGCGTCAACCAGGTCGACGAGGTGCACTGACCCCAAGGTGCCTGCCTGGCATGTGTGGCGCTCCTTGGGACATGGGGCAGGGAATCGGCCGCTCCCTGATGCGCGCGACTGCCCTCGTGCCTTCCTTCTTCAGCGGTTGGCGGCGTCGAGTCTCACCGGTCCTACAAATGAATGCCGCGAGACCTTCTTCGGGTCATTCCCCGGTTGGATCGCGGAGACTCTAAGATCGGGCGACGGTGTGCCGGCCGCGGCGAACGCCTAGACGCCGAGGGCGGCATGGCGGAGTTGATGGACTTCGAGTTACTTGAGCGATGACGCCAGAGGAGATCCTCGACACCTGCCGGACCCAGGCCGTCCGCCTCGTCCGGTTCCTTTATTGCGACAACGGCGGCGTCATCCGCGGCAAGGCCACCCACGTGGAGCGGCTGGGCGACCGGATCCGCACCGGGATCGGTCTCACCGTGGCCATGCAGGCCATGAACTCCTTGGACCAGCTCCAGCCGGTCGAGGGGATGGGCCCGGTGGGGGAGATCCGCCTGGTACCCGATCCCGAGACCTTCACGGTCCTGCCGTATGCGCCGCACACCGCGGCGATGCTGGTCGACCACGTGCGGTTGGACGGGCAGCCGTATGAGGCCGGGCCGCGTAACTTCCTCAAGCGGATGACAGCCCGCCTGGCCGAGCGGGGGATGGTCTTGTCGTGTGCCGTGGAGAACGAGTGGAGCCTGGCCACCCAGCGGGACGGCCGTCATGTCCCGGTCGACGAGAGCCTGTGCTTTTCCACGGTCGGGATGGCCGCCTCGGCCGAGGTCACCGACGCGACCGTGGCGGCCCTCGGCGAGCAGGGCATCCAGGTGGAGCAGTACTACGCCGAGCTGGGCCACGGGCAGCAGGAGCTGTCGGTGGCGCCCCGACCGGCGGTCCGGGCGGCCGACACCCAGATCTTGGTGCGCGAGACGATCCGGGGCGTGGCGGCCCGGTTCGGCCTGGTGGCGTCTCTTGCCCCCAAGCCGTGGCCGGACCAGGCCGGCAACGGGGCGCACATCCACTTCAGCCTGTGGGACGGCGACGGCCACCGGAACCTGTTCCACGACCCCGCGGGCAGGTTCGGGCTGTCGAGGACGGCGGAGCAGTTCATCGCCGGCGTGCTGACCCATGTTCCCGGGCTGCTGGCGCTCACGGCGCCTTCGGTCAACTCCTACCACCGGCTGCTGCCCCAGCACTGGAGCTCGGCGTTCGTGTGCTGGGGCCCGGACAACCGGGAGGCGACGGTGCGGGTGCCGTCGACCTTCTGGGGGATGGAGCAGGCCTCCACCAACCTGGAGTTCAAGCCGACGGATGCCTCCTGCAACCCATATCTTGCCTTCGGCGCCCTGATTGCCGCGGGCCTGGACGGGATCGAGCGCGAGCTGGAAGCTCCCGAGCCCCTGGCAGTGGATCCCGCCACGCTCCCAGACCGAGAGCGTGAAGCGGCCGGGGCGCACCGGTACCCGACGACGCTCCAGGAGTCCATCACATCCCTTGAGAGCGACCAGGTCCTCGTCGAGGCGCTGGGTGACCTGCTGGCCCGTTCCTATCTGGCTGTTCGGCGGTCCGAGTGGGAAGCCTACTCGGCAAGGCCAGAGGAAGAGCGGTTCCGGGCCCACTTCCTGAAGTACTAGGCCGATGCCGGACCTCGACCCCAACAGGCCTGCCCGAGACACCTTCGCGTCCAGCAGCGGGATGCCGCTGGTCGACCATCACTGCCACGGGGTGGTCCCCGGCGACCTCGACCGTCGGCCCTTCGAGGGGTTCCTCACCGAGGGGTTCGACCCTGCGCCGGCGGGAACGAGCCAGTTCGACGCCCCGGTGGGGCTGGCCATCCGGCGCTGGTGCGCCCCGGTGCTGGGTCTGCC
>JASLBL010000597.1 GCA_030146615.1 Actinomycetes bacterium | reverse complement strand
TCCAGCTGAACGGCAGACCGGTCAACGGATCGAGGGCGGCGATGCCCTCCCGGGCCACGGCGCCGGGGCCCGCCCGGTCGGCCGCATAGGGGTTGTTCCACCAGCGGAAGTGGCCACCCACGTAGATGGCGGTGCCGGTCACCCCGACGCTCCAGGTGGTGTCCCCGCCGCTCCAGTTCACCCAGGTCGGGTGCTGGCCAGGACCGGTCGCGGTGAGGTCCCAGCGAGCGACGGTGTCACAGAGGCGGTTGGCCCGGTAGGCCCCGGTGGTCCCGACGACGAAGTAGCTGCCATCAGGTGCGAGCTTGACCGAGCGCATGTAGGTGTTCTTGAACGCGGTCGCGCACCAGGCCGTCGTGGTCCCCGGCACCAGGATGGGGTAGTCGCTAGTCTGCCACGAGGACAGCGTTGCCGGTGTCGCCCCGACATCCAGCACGGCCAGCTGGATCCGTTCTTGGCCGGCGACCTTGCCGAACGGCCCGATCACGACCAGCTTGGTGCCGTCGGCGCTCACGTCGATCTCCGGGACCCCCATGGTCCCCTGCACCGGGTCGGTGAACGCCAGGTCCAAGTTGGGGTCGACGTTGCCGGTGTTCGGATCGACCCGGGCCAGCCCTGAGCGAGCTACGCTCTTGACCTGGGTGAACTTCCCTGAGACGTACAGCCAGCCGTGGTTGAGCTCCAGGTCCTGGACCCGGGAGTTAGTGTTGGCCTTGAACGTAGGTAGCGGCTGGCCGTCCGACAGGCGCAGGCGGGCCAGGTTGCGGTAGGTGACGCCGTTGATCGTGCCGAACTCTCCCCCCACAAAGACCGAGGCGCCGTCCGGCCCCGGCGCCAGCGCCAGCACGACGTTGTTGAGCTGCGGCACGAAGTTGGGGTCGATCACGCCGGTGTGCATGTCGAACGCGAACAGGTAGTTGCGGGTCAGGTTCTGGGAGGTCCCGGCCCGGCGCACGGTGGTGAAGGTGCCGCCCACGATCACCTTGGTGCCCAGCTGGACGACGGCGTTCACCTGGCCGTCCTGGATCTGCGGCGTCCAGTCGGCCGGATCCGGGTTGACCAGGACCGAATGGGGCGTCTCGGCGGCCAGCGATGCCGTCGACACACTCAATAACAGCGCCACACTCACCACGAGGGCGACGCTGAACAGCCTGGAACGAGGAAGCTGACGACGAAGGCCCATCCGAGGATCTCCTGATGATCGATGCGCTCGATCGGGATGCCGCGATCCCAGAGAAAGTATCCGGAGCCCGCAGTACTGCCCACCGGCGATCGTCGCAGGAAATATACGAAGCCTGCACGAGCTGATTGCCCTATAATTGTTCAAATAACCGTATAATGGCTCAATATAGATTCGCCTGTTCAGTGACAGATGGTCAGGCGGAATCCTCGCTCTTCGCCGACGGTAGGTTCTGGCGCCTTACTGCTGGCTTGGGCGGATGGAGGTGTCGAGTACCCGTCGCTTGCGAACGATCTGGCGGACCAAATCCATGCGCGGGGGTCGTTGCGTATTAACGAACCTGGCGTCTGCGGCGTGGATAATCCCGTTGAACTCCAATGCCAATCGTCCGACTCCTCGCCAGGTGGAAGCCCTTGTGCATGAGCGGCGGTGGTGAAGTCTCGGAGCAGCGCTACGATGCCGGCTTGGAGACGGCGACTCGCTCCTCAGACTGGACCAGGACGGGTGCCCATCTCCAGCATTGCACCAGCGAAGAAGCACCCCCTGGGGAAGGTTCGGTGTTCCCGGTGATCGAAGAACGCGTCGCAGTGGCCAGCACTCCATAGGCAGCGCAGTTAGGTGCTAAGCCCTGGACTGCTGGCTGCCTCAGGCGACAGCACCCAGCGGGACCGGTTCTGGGACCACTTCAAGGCCGACGCCGGTGTTGAACAGCAGATGGGTCAACGCGCTGATGGCTGGCCATTGTCCGGGCTGGAATTCGACGGCGACGGTCTGGCTTCCGTCGGGGTGGTCGAGACGGGCTCGAGCAGCGCAACGCGACCCGACGGCCCGCCCAGGTGCCTCAAGAACCAGCGTCGACGGTTCAGCGGGAAGCGGGGAGGGGGCCGAGATCCGGGCCCCGGTCATCGACAGATCCGTGGCCGTGCAGGCTACGCCGTTGGGGTGGCTTGGTGGCCAGCCCGAGAAGCACGCCGACCACGAAGCTGGAGCTGGCCAGCAGCCCGTAGATGGCAGCGGTGGCCATGGCTGGTCCTCCTGGGTCCCGACTCGTCCTTCACCTACCCAGCCCGCGCGGCCGCTACCTTCGAGCGCGAGAACGATCACCCACCGCATCCGGACAGCCCAAGAGGCGCTCGGTCGCCAATGCCACCGGCAACTGACAGAGCCCGAACGTGAAATGCGGGAATCGCGGCGCAGCCGCAAGTTGGTTTTCTGGAATGCGCGCGAAGCACGCCCGGCCCGCAGGGCCGGCTCAATCGTCCGCCCTCCACCGAGGGACCAGGAATCGCTCCAGAGCCGTCCGAGAGCCAGGCAGAATTAGCAACAACAATTGCTGGTGGCGGTGGCGGTCCGAGGGCCTTAGAGGGCGGTTTCATAAGGGTTGGAGGAAGCGGGCGCAGATTAGCGCGCAGGCCAGATGGAGGAAGGCCTGGAGGTAGTCGGCGCGGCGCCCATGGC
>JASLBL010000453.1 GCA_030146615.1 Actinomycetes bacterium | reverse complement strand
GCCACGACGGCGGCGCTGCCGAGCCGGATCCTTCGCATGGACAATCTTCCTTTCTTGGGAGCTGGGACCTTGTCGTCCCGGGGCTATGCGGCCTTTTCCACCTTGGCACGGACGGCCGCGTCCGCGCCCCGCTCGGCCTTCACCCTGCGGCGACCCCTGCTCAGCTGGCGGCGGCCGCCGCGGCGCCGACCGGCTCCACGGCGACCAACTCCAGCCCGAAGTCACGCACCCGATCGAGCAGGCCGAAGAGGTGGGCCTGGTCCCGGACCTCGCCGACGAGCACGGTGAGGTCGGGAGCGGGCTCCAGGGCCATGGCGTCGAAGGCGGCGGCGAACCGGTCGGTCAGCCGGCCGCGCAGGGTGATCCGGTAACGGGTGGAGTGCATGGTCAGCGTCCAGCCTTCGCGCCCTCGGCGGCGGCCCGCGCTGGGCTCGCCTTCTCGGCCTCCATGATGGCCCAGGCGGCGTTGACCAGGCCGATGTGGCTGAACGCCTGGGGGTAGTTGCCGATCATATCGGCCCCGCCCACGTCGACCTCCTCGGCCAGCAGGCCGACGTCGTTGGCGTAGACCACGGCCCGCTCGAAGGTTGCCCTGGCCTGGTCAACCTCGCCGGCCAGGGCCTGGGCCTGGGCCAGCCAGAAGGTGCACAGCAGGAACGTGCCCTCCTCGCCCTCCAGCCCGTCGTGGGCGAGGTAGCGATAGACCAGGCCACGCTCGTCGGTGAGCCGCTGCGCGGTGGCGTCGATGGTCGCCTTCATGCGCGGGTCGTCGCCGGGCAGGAAGCCGGTGATGGCCAGCATCAGGTTGGAGGCATCCAGGTCGTCGGCGCCAAAGGCCTGGGTGAAGGCGCCGGCGCGGTCGCTCCAGCCGTGCTCCAAGATGGCCGTGCGGATCTCGTTCCGGGCGGCCGTCCAGGCCGGCACCTTGTCCTTGGCTCCCAGGGGCTCGGCCAGGGCGATGGCCCGGTCCAGGGCGACCCAGCACATCAGCTTGGAGTACAGGAAGTCGCGGGGCTCGCCCCGGATCTCCCAGATCCCCTGATCCTTCTCCTTCCAACGAACGGCAGCCGTATCGGCGGCCGCGACCAGGAACCGGCGGGTCGGCTCGTCCAGCTCGCCCAGCTGCTCGACCAGCCGCTGGGCGGCCCCCAGGAGCTCCCCGTACACATCCAGCTGGCGTTGGCTCCAGGCGCCGTTGCCGACCCGCACCGGCCGGCTCCCTCGCCAGCCCGACAGGTGCGGCAGCTCCCGCTCGGTCAGGTCACGCTCGCCGCCGATGCCGAACATGATCTGCAGGTCCATCCCGCGGTGCAGCTGGGAGGCGGCCGCCCCGGCCAGGAAGGCAAAGAACTTGTTGGCCTCATCCGGGCAGGCGGCGACCCACAGGGCCTCCATGGTCAGGCTGGCATCCCGGACCCAGGTGTAGCGGTAGTCCCAGTTGCGCTCGCCCCCGACCGCCTCGGGCAGCGAGGTGGTCGGGGCGGCCACGATCGCCCCGGTGGGCTGGAAGGTCAGCGCCTGGAGCACGCGCCCGGAGTGGTGGACCAGGTCGCGCCAGGGGCCCTCGTAGGCCTGGTGCATGGCCGACCAGGACCGCCAGCCCTCCAACGTGTCGTCCAGGCGGGCGGCGATCTCTTCCTGGTCCCAGGCCTGAAGGGCTCGCTCCCACATCCGTCCATGCTGCAGCGAGAACCCGGCCGACTCTCCGGCCCGGAGTGTGAACCCTCCGGTGGCGGTGGCGCCGTCGACCGCCAGGTCGACCGGGGTCGACAGCAGCAGCCGGTCGGCGCCCCCGCGGGCCGCCAGCCCGCCCGGGACGGCCTCCAGCAGTGGGTGGATCAGCCCGTACTCCGGCCGGGGGGCGTACTCGACGTCCACCTCCACCTCGCCGTCGGTGCAGCGCAGCTGGCGCAGCAGCACGCCCGGCGAGCCGGCGCCCAGGTCGTGACCGCGGTCGTTGCGGCCCACCGCGAGCGCATCCACCAGCATCGCCACCCCGGTCGGGGTGCGGAAGGTGGTCTCCAGGACCATCGTCTGGTCGAGGTAGGCGCGGGACACCTCGGCCTCCCCGGCCGGCCGGATCGAGAAGTGGCCGGCGTCGGCGTCCAGCAGCCGGGCGAAGATGCTCGGCCCGTCGAAGCGGGGGAAGCACAACCAGTCCACCGACCCGGCCCGGCTGACCAGGGCGGCCGAGCGGCAGTCCGACAACAAGGCGTAGTCGCCGATCGGGAGCGTGCTCATCACGGTTCCTTTCCTGTGGGGTTAGAGGCCGTAGGCCTCCAGCAGATGGAGCCAGACCTCGCTGACGGTCGGGAACGACGGCACGGCATGCCACAGCCGCTCCACGGGCGCCTCGGTGACGACCGCGACGGTGGCCGCGTGCAGTAGCTCCTGGAGGCTGGGGCCGGTGAAGGTGGCGCCGACCACGATCCGCCGGCGGTTGTCGATCACCAGCTGGCTGGTGCCGCGGATGCCGTTGCCGAGGGTGTAGGCGCCGGGTACGTCCCCGGTCGGGGTGGTCACCACCGTGACCTCCAGGCCCTGCTCGCGGGCCTGGGCCTCGGTTAGGCCGACCGCGCACACCTGGGGGTCGGTGAAGGTGACCCGGGGCAGCGCCCGCCGGCTGGCTTGGTCGGTTGCGTTCTGGCCGAGGATCACCGCGGCGGCCACCCGTGCGTGGTACTTGCCCATGTGGGTGAAGGGGGCCAGCGCATTGCAGTCGCCGATGGCATACAGCCAGCCGCCGTCCACCCCGACCGCCCGCAGCCGGTCGTCCACCGCCACCGGCCGGCCGGGTTCCAGGCCGACCGTCTCCAGGCCGAGGCTGTCGGTGGCCGGCCGCCGGCCGACCGCGACCAGCAGCTCGTCGGCCTCCAGCTGTCGCCCGTCCTCCAGGCTGGCCACCACTGGCCCGTCGCTGCCCCGGCGGCGGGCGGCCTGCATCCGTGCGCCGGTCAGCACGGTCATGCCTTCGGCCTCGAACGCGGCGCGGACCTCCTCCCCGGCGAACGGCTCCTCGCG
>JASLBL010000449.1 GCA_030146615.1 Actinomycetes bacterium | reverse complement strand
CCCCGGCCCAGAAGGCCAAGGCCGGGGTCTGGCGGTGGCCGCCGCCTCGAGTGGTGGTGACGGCGGCCGGGCGGCCCCTGCTGGCCGGCCGGGCCGGGGCCCGGCCGGCGGTGCGGCGACCTCGGCGCTCGGCCGCGGCCTTGGTGGTGGTCGCGATCACCGGGGCCCGCACCGACCAGACCTCGTGCCGGGCCACGTTCAGCAGCATGCCGGTGGCGGCCAGCAGCACCAGCATGCTTGAGCCGCCGAAGCTGACCAGCGGCAGCGGCACCCCGGTGATCGGCAGCACGCCCACCACCGCGCCGATGTTGACCAGCGCCTGGACCACGATCCAGACGGTGATCCCGCCGGCCAGGTAGCGGCCGAACGGGTCGGGGGCGCGCTGGGCGACCCGGACCCCGGCGTAGGCGAAGGCGACGAACAGCAGCAGGATCGACATGGTGCCGAGCAGGCCGAGCTCCTCGCCGATGATGGCGAAGATGAAGTCGGTGTGGGCGTTGGGCACATAGGACCACTTCTGCCGCCCTGCCCCCAGCCCGACCCCGAGCAGCCCGCCCGAGCCGAGGGCCAGGCGGCCCTGGATGAACTGGTAGCCGCCGTTCTGCGGGTCGGCGGCCGGGTCCATGAACGACAGGAACCGGGTCCGGCGGTAGTCGGCGCTCATGATCAGGCCCATGCCGGCGGTCAGGCCGAGGGCCCCGATCCCGCCCAGCAGCAGCAGCGGCGTCCCGGCCACGAACAGCGTCCCGAAGGCGATGGCGCACAGCAGCAGGGTGGTGCCGAGGTCGGGCTCCAGCATCACCAGGGCGGCCAGAAAGATGGTCAGGGGCAGCACCGGCACCAGCAGGTGGCGGACGTCGCCGAGGAGGCGGGCCTTTCGGGTGAGCACGTCGGCCGAGAACAGCAGCAGGGCCAGCTTGGCGAACTCGGCCGGCTGGACGGTGAACCCGCCCGGCATCGAGATCCAGCGGGTCGACCCGTATGCCGACACCGCGCCCGGGTGGACGAGCACGTAGACCAGGCCGGCGATGGCCACGACCAGCAGCGGGGTGCCCAGCCGGCGCCAGCGGCGGTAGTCGATGCGGCTGACCACCAGCATCACCACCACCCCCCCGACCACCCACGTCAGCTGGCGCTTGAAGTAGGCGTAGGCGTCGCCCTGCTTGGCCAGGGCGAACACCGAGGAGGCGGACAGGACCATGACCAGGCCGACGACCAGGAGGGCGCAGGCGACGGCGAGCAGCAGCCAGTAGGTGGAGCCGGCCTTGAGGAGTGGCCGCGGCGCCGCGGTGTCACGAACCGCCATCGCGACCCCTTTCCACCGGGGAGTCTCCATAGGGCCCAATTGACCAGGGCACCCCTTCGGGGTTCCCCGGACCCCTCCGGCCGGACCTCCCGCCTTCGTTGTGACGGGCGGCCAGGCGGCTCACCGAGGCCTCGAAGGCGGCGCCGCGCTCGGCGTAGTCGGCGAACTGGTCCTGGCTGGCGCAGGCCGGGGCCAGCAGCACGGTGTCCCCCGGGTCGGCCAGGCCGAACCCGACCGTGACCGCCTCGCCGACCGAGGCCGCCCGGACCACCGGGCCTGGGTAGCCGGCCCGGCCGAGGGCCTCCATCAGCTCCTCGGCCGCCTCCCCCACCAGCACCACCCCGACCAGCCGCTGGGCGGCCCCGGCGACCAGGTCGTCGAAGTCCAGGCCCTTGTTCCGGCCCCCGGCGATCCAGACGACCCGCGGGAAGGCGGCCAGGGCACGGGCGGCGGCGTGCGGGTTGGTGGCCTTGGAGTCGTTGACGAACTGGACCCCGCGGACCTCGCCCACTCCTGCCAGCCGGTGCGCCCCGGCCCGGAAGGCGGCCACCGCCCTCGCCATGCCGGCCGGGTGGGCGCCGAGGGCCATGGCCACCCCGGAGGCGGCGATGGCGTTGGCCAGGTTGTGCCGGCCTGGAAGGCGCAGGGCGGCCGCCCGCCACAGGCCGCCCTCGTGGCCCGGGACCCGGGAGAGGGCCACCCCGGCCTCCAGCCCGAGCCCGCCGGGGGCGGCCCGTCCGGTGGTGAACGGCACCGGCATGCCCGGGGCGTCGGCCACGTTGGCGGTGACCACGGGGTCGTCGGCGCCGTACACCGACCAGTCGTCCGGGCCCTGGTTGGCCCAGACCTTGGCCTTGGCCTCGGCGTAGGCGGCCAGGCCGGGGTGCCAGTCCAGGTGGTCGGGGGCGAAGTTGAGCCAGGCCCCGGCGTCCAGGTGCAGGGTCCAGGTGAAGCGGAGCTGGAAGCTGGACAGCTCGACCACCACCGCGTCGGGGGGGTGGCGGTCGAGGACGGCGTCGACCAGGGGCAGCCCGACGTTGCCGGCGGCCACGGCCTGGACGCCGGAGGCGGTCAGCATGGCCGCGGCCAGCTCGGTGGTGGTGGTCTTGCCGTTGGTGCCGGTCACACCGACCAGCGGCATGGTCGCGACCCGGGCCGCCAGCTCGATCTCGCTCCAGACCGGGACCCCAGCGCCCAGGGCGGCCTGGATGAGCGGGTGGCCCTCGGGCAGGCCGGGGGCCACGACCAGCAGGGCGCGGCCGTCCAGGAGCGCGGGGTCGGCCGGGCCGAGGTGGGTCTTGACCCCGAAGGCGGCCAGCTCGCCGGTGTCCAGGTCGGGGGCGTCGTCGCAGGCGATCACGTCGGCCCCGGCCTCGGCCAGGTGCCGGGCGGCGGCCCGCCCCGAGCGGCCCAGCCCGCCCACCAGCACCGGCAGCCCGGCGAACCACCCGGGCGCGCAGCGGGCCGGCCAGGCCTCGGGGGGGCCGTGGCCGGGGCTACCCACCGGTGCCTCCGGCGGCCAGGAACTCGGCGTAGAACAGCCCGAGCCCGAACGCGACGGCCAGGCCGGCCAGGATCCAGAAGCGCACGATCACGGTGAACTCCGGCCATTCCGACAGCTCGAAGTGGAGGTGGATGGGGGCCATCTTGAACACCCGCCGCTGGAGCAGGCGGAAGGAGGCCACCTGGAGGATCACCGAGAGGGTCTCGACCACGTACAGCCCGCCGAGCACGGCCAGCAGCAGCTGGGTGTTGGTGAACAGGGCCAGGGCGGCCAGGGTGCCGCCGAGGGCCAGGGAGCCGGTGTCGCCCATGAAGATGCGGGCCGGCGGGGCGTTCCACCACAGGAACCCGGCCGTCGAGCCCATCATGGCCGCGGCCACGATGGCCAGGTCCTGGGGGGACTCGCCGGCCGGGAACTGGTAGCAGCCGGGGGTGTCGGCCGGGGTCCCGCACAGGTGGCGGAACTGCCAGAACCCGATCACCACGTAGGCGCTGACCACCAGGACCGTCGACCCGGAGGCGAGGCCGTCCATGCCGTCGGTCAGGTTGACCCCGTTGGAGGTGGCCGAGACGAGCAGGAACACCCAGATCAGGAACAGGATCAGGTGCAGCTCGGTGCCGCCGAGGGGGCGGATGAAGGAGATGCCCCGGAAGGCGTCGGCCCAGTACCAGGCGCCGACCCCGAGGACGATCGCGGCCAGGGCCTGGCCGGCGAACTTGGCCGTCTTGGTCAGGCCGAGGCTGCGCTGGTTGCGGATCTTCAGGTAGTCGTCGACGAACCCGACGGTGCCGAGCAGCACCATGGTGATCACCACCAGGATGCCGGCCGGGGTGAACGGGACCCGGCCGCCGCTGAACAGGTGGACGACCAGGTAGCCGGCGACGGCGCCGAGGATGATCACCGCCCCGCCCATGGTCGGGGTGCCGCGCTTGGTCTGGTGGGCGTCGGGCAGGTCGACCTGGATGAGCTGCCCGAGCCCACGCCGCCGGAAGGTCCGGATGGCCAGCGGCGTCCCGACCAGCCCGAGGGCCAGGGCGACCGCCGCCGCGATCAGGATGCCGACCAATTGTCCCTCCGGGGGGCTACCGCTTCGCTCCTTGAGCCCCCCGGACCCCCCGGGGCCCGTGGTTGGAGGAGGGCGTCGGCGACGCGGTCGAGGGCGACGACCCGGCTGGCCTTGACCAGGACCACGTCGGCCGGGCCGAGAGCGGGGGTGAGCAGGGCCAGGGCGGCGTCGGGGTCACCGGCGGCCTCGGCCTCCTCGGGCCACATGCCCTCCATGCGGGCGGCGTTGACCATCACCCGGCCCAGCTCCCCCACCCCGACCAGCCGGTCGATGCCCAGGCGGGTGGCCAGCCGGCCGATGCGGTCGTGCTCGGTGGTCGCGGCCGGGCCCAGCTCGGCCATCTCGCCGAGCACGGCGACCGTGCGCCCGCCCGGGCGGCCGAGGGCGGCCAGGGTCTTGAGGGCGGCCGCCATCGAGGAGGGGTTGGCGTTGTAGGCGTCGTTGACCACCGTGAGCCCGTCCGGCCGGCGCCGGACCTGCATGCGCATGGGCGACAGGGTGGCCGAACCCAGCCCGGCGGCCACGTCGGCCGGGCCGACCCCGAGGACGTGGGCGGCCGCGGCCGCGGCCAGGGCGCAGGCGACCAGGTGCTCGCCCGGGGCTGGCAGGGTGACCGGGGCCGTCCCGGCCGGGGTGACCAGCGAGAAGCTGGCCCGGCCGTCGCCGTCCAGGGCGACCCCCTCGGCCCTGACCTCGGCCGCCGGGCCCTGGCCGAAGCGGACCACCCGGGCCACGGTGCGGTCGGCCATGGCCGCCACCTGGGGGTCGTCGGCGTTGAGGACGGCCGTGCCGTCGGGCGCCAGGGACTCGACCAGCTCGCCCTTGGCCTTGGCGATCGCCTCCCGGGAGCCGAACATGCCCAGGTGGGACTCGCCGACGTTGAGGACCACGCCCACCGCCGGCCGGGCCAGGCGGGCCAGGGCGGCGATGTGGCCGGGGCCGCGAGCGCCCATCTCGACCACCACCGCCTGGGTCCCCGGCTCGATCCGGGCCAGGGTCAGGGGCAGGCCGACCTCGTTGTTGAACGACGCCTGGTTGGCCACCGTGGCCAGGCGGGTGGCCAGGGCGGCGGCGAGCAGGTCCTTGGTGGTGGTCTTGCCGTTGGACCCGGTGATCGCGACCACGGCGGCCGCCGACCGCTCCCGGACGGCCGTGCCGAGGGCGGCCAGGGCGGCCAGAGGGTCGGCGACCTCGACCCGGGGGCCGGCGAAGACCGTCCCCTCCTGGGCCAGGGTGGCCGCCGCCCCGGACTCGACGGCGGCGGCCGCGAACAGGCTGCCGTCGGTGCGGCTGCCCGGCAGGGCCACGAACAGCTCCCCCGCCCGGACCTTGCGGGAGTCGACCTGGACCCCGGTGACAACGGTGCCGGGGTCGGCGCCGGCCAGCCGCCCGCCGGTCGCCTCCGCGACCTCGTTGAGGGTCATCGGAATCACCGAACCACCCCCAGAAGCGCCCGGAGTTCCTCGGCGGCGACCTGGCGGTCGTCGAAGGGGACCTTGCGACCGCCGGCGAACTCCTGGCCCTGCTCGTGGCCCTTGCCGGCGACCAGGACGGCGTCGCCCGGCCCGGCCATGGCCAGGGCGGCCCGGATGGCCGCCCGGCGGTCGACCTCGACCAGGAACCCGTCCGGCCCGGCGCTGGCCGCGACCCCCTCGGCCACCTGGGCGACGATCACCTCCGGGTCCTCTGAGCGGGGGTTGTCGGAGGTGACCACGGCCACGTCGGCCAGGCGGCCGGCGATCTCGCCCATCAGCGGCCGCTTGGCCCGGTCGCGGTCGCCGCCGCAGCCGAAGACCACGATCACCCGCCCGCCGGTCACCGCCCGGGCCGCCCGCAGCAGGTTGTCGAGGGAGTCGGGGGTGTGGGCGTAGTCGACCAGCACGGTGAACGGCTGGCCGGCGTCGACCCGCTCGAAGCGGCCGGGCACCCCGGCCAGAGCCTCCAGCCCGGCCACGGCGGTGTCCAGGCCGATCCCGAGGGCGCCGGCCGCGGCCAGGGCGCCGAGGGCGTTGGCGACGTTGAACTGGCCGGCCAGGCGCAGCCGGACCGGCCGGGAACCGGCCGGCGACCGCAGCTGGAAGCTGGTCCCCTCCAGGCAGGCGGTGACCTCGGTGGCCCGCCAGTCGGCGTCGGCCGCCGTCCCGGTGGTCACGGTGGCCACCCCGGCCGTGTCGGCCAGCAGCCGCCCGTGGGGGTCGTCGACGTTGACCACCCCGAGCGGCGTGAACGCCGGGGTGAACAGGCGCCGCTTGGCCAGGTAGTAGTCGTCCAGGTCGGCGTGGAAGTCCAGGTGGTCCTGGGTCAGGTTGGTGAAGATGGCCGCCTTGAACCGGGTGCCGTCGACCCGGTGCAGGGCCAGGCCGTGGCTGGACACCTCCATGGCCGCCGCCTGGACCCCGGCGTCGGCCATCTCGGCCAGCAGCCGCTGGAGGTCGGGCGCCTCCGGGGTGGTGTGGACGGCCGGCTTGCGGGCGTCCCCGACCCGGACCTCGACGGTGCCGACCACCCCGGGGACGCGGCCGGCGGCCCGGAAGATCGCCTCCAGCATGTAGGTGGTGGTGGTCTTGCCGTTGGTGCCGGTGACCCCGACCAGGTCGAAGCGGTCCGAGGGGTGGTCGAAGAAGGCGGCGGCCAGCGGGGCCAGGGCGTCCCGGACGCCTGCGACGACCAGCTGGGGGGCTTCGGTGTCGAGGGGCCGCTGCACGCACAGGGCGGCCGCGCCCGCCTCCAGGGCCTTGCCGGCCAGGTCGTGGCCGTCGACCCTGGCCCCGGGGACGCAGCAGAACAGCGCGCCCGGGACCACCTTGCGGGTGTCGAGGACGACGTCGGTGACCATGGTCCCTGCGTCGCCGCGGACCTCGCCCTGGACGACCGGGGCGAGACTGGCAAGGGGGGCGCGCCGGGACGTCAAGGTCATGACCTTCGAGGCCCGCTTCGTCGGCTCGGACGGCCGGCGGCGGGTACGCCGGCGCCCGCTAGCGACCGCCATTCCCTGGCATCGGTGGCAGCCCGCGAAAGCCTAGCATCAGCGCACCGCCTTGGCCGGTAAGGTCGGGACCACCCCGAGGCGCCGCAGGGCGGTGCCGGTCACCTCCCGGAACACCGGCGCGGCAACCGACCCGCCGTAGTAGCCGCGGGTCGGCTCGTCGATCACCACCGCCACCACCACCGCCGGCTTCTCGGCCGGGGCGTAGCCGATGAAGCTGCCGACGTAGGCGCCCGGCCGGTAGCCCCCACGGACGTTGTCGGGCTTGCGGGCGGTGCCGGTCTTGCCGGCCACCCGCCACTCCTCCAGGGCGGCCAGGGTGCCGGTGCCGCCGTCGGCGACCACGCCCTCGAGGATCCTGGACAGGGTCCGGGCGGTCTTGGCCGACAGCACCCGGCGGCCCGGCTTGCGGGTGGCCTTGGCGACGTGGCCCCGGGCGTCGACGGTGCCCCGCAGCAGGGTCGGGGACCGCAGCACCCCGCTGTTGGCCACGGTTGCGTACACGCTGGCCATCTGGAGCACGGTCACGGCGACGCCCTGGCCGATGGCGTTGGTGCCCAGGTCGGTGCAGTACCAGCCCTTGGCGTCGCGCAGGATGCCTGGCGACTCCCCGGGCAGGTCGACGCCGCTCCTGCGCCCGTAGCCGAAGTCGACCTGGGCCTTGTAGAGCCGTTCCGGGCCAAGGTCCCTGGCGGCCATGATCGTGCCGACGTTGGAGGACTTGGCCACGATGTCGGCGAAGGTCATCAGCTCCGGGGCGTGGGAGTGGGAGTCGCGGAAGGTCTTCTCCGGGCACAGCGGGATGTTGTCGGGGACGATCGTCTCGGTCCTGGGGGTGACGATGCCGTGCTGGAGGGCGGCCGCGGCGGTGATCGTCTTGTTGGTCGAGCCGGGCTCGAACATGTCGGCGATGGCCCGGTTCTTGCGGGCCTCGGGCTTGCTCTTGGCGATCCGGTTGGGGTCGAAGGTGGGCATGTTGGCCATGGCCAGGATCTCGCCGGTGCGGGGGCTCATCACCACCACCGAGCCGGCCTTGGCCTTGTGCTGCCGCACAGCCCGGTGCAGGGCCTGCTCGGTGACGTACTGGAGGTGCTGGTCGATGGTCAGGACCAGGTCGGTGCCGGGCTCGGCCGGCTCCAGGGAGCGGCGGCCCTGGGGAATAGCCCGTCCCTGCGGGTCCCGCTCCAGCTGGATCTTGCCCGGGTGGCCCCGCAGCAGCCCGTCGTACTGCTGCTCGATGCCGGCCTGGCCGTGGCCGTCGATGTCGACGAAGCCGAGGACCTGGGCGGCGACGCTGCCCGAGGGGTAGCGGCGGGCCACGTCGACCTCGACGAAGACCCCGGGCAGGTTCATCCGCTGGACGACGTCGCCCCGGATCTTGGGGACCCGCCGGGCCAGGTAGACGAAGCGGCCCTTGGAGGCCAGGCGTCCGGCGAGGGTGGCCTTCTTGACGCCGAGGGCCCTGGCCAGGCGGGCCGCCGTGCCCGGCTTGTCCTTGACCAGGCGGGGGTCGGCCCAGATGGCCCGGGCCGGGACCGAGAGGGCCAGGTCGTTGAGGTTGCGGTCGAAGATGCGGCCACGGGTGGCCGGCAGGTCGATCACGGTGAGGCGCTGGCGGGCCGCCGCCTGGTCAAGGGAGCCGGCGTCGAGCACCTGGAGGACGATCAGCCGCCCGGAGATGGCCAGGAAGGCCAGCACGCTCAGGATCAGCAGGGCCAGCAGGCGCCGACGGCCGTTGACCCGCCGACGCCTCGGCCGCAGCGGGCGGCGCTGCGGCCGACGGCGTGGCGGCGGCCTTTTCCTGCCGCTTGCCTGCGGCATTGCTCCCCCTTAGAGATGTCGGACCGGCGGCCTAGGGTTCGGCCAGGTAGCGCTTGAGCGGGAACGGGTCGCCGGCCGTCCAGCCGGACTGGTCGTCGCCTCGGGCGAGGCCGGCCCCGGGAGCGGCGGGGGAAGTCGCCGCCCCCGGGGTGGCCACATCTCGGCCGCGCGAGCCAGGCAGGGCCACCACCCGCGGCCGGCCGGCGGGGGCCAGCTTGGCGGACCTGGCGGCCTTGGCGATGCGCGCGGGCGCCTTGAGCCGGTCGACGTCGGCCTGCAGCGCGGTCCAGCGGGCCTCGGCCAGGCGGTTCTGGCGCTGGAGCTCGCTGATCTGGAACGACTGCTGGTTGACGCTGACGTTGAGCGCGACCAGGCCGAACACCCCGGCCAGGATCGCGGCGATGGTGAGGAGCAGGAACGGGAGCCGCGGGACCCGGCTGATCGGGGCGACCGCCCGTAGCCGGGGCAGCTGAAGCTGGGGGCGTGGCGCCGGGCGCTGGGCCCTGGCGGTGGTGGAGCTCATCGCTGTCCCCCTCGGGCCTCGGTCCTCGGCTGGAGCTTCTCGGCCGCGCGCAGCTTGGCGCTCTCGGCTCGCGGGTTGGCGGCCACCTCGGCCTCCGACGGCCGCTCGGGCCGCCGGGTCAGGACGGCCAGGGTCGCCGGCTCGGCCGGGGGCGGGTCGACGGGGAGGCGGTGCGGGGCCTCCACCGGCCGGCCGGCCGCGTCGGCGAAGGCCTGCTTGACGATGCGGTCCTCGAGGGAGTGGTAGGCGAGCACGACCAGCCGCCCGCCGGGGGCGAGCAGGTCGATGGCCTGCGGCAGGGAGGCCCGGAGCGCGTCCAGCTCCCGGTTGACCTCGATGCGCAGGGCCTGGAAGGCCCGGCGGGCCGGGTGGGGACCGGTCCGCCGGGCGGCTGCGGGCACCGCCGCCTTGACCAGCTCGGCCAGCTGGCCGGTGGTGGTGATGGGGCCACGACGGCGTGCCTCGTCCAGCACGCGGGCGATCCGGCCCGCGAAGCGCTCCTCGCCGTAGTCGCGCAGGATGCGGGCGAGCTCGGCCCGTGGGTAGGTGGCCAGCACCTCGGCCGCGGAGATCCCGCTGGTGGGGTCCATGCGCATGTCCAGGGGGGCGTCGGCGCGGTAGCTGAAGCCGCGCTCGCCCTCGTCGAGCTGGAGCGAGGAGACCCCGAGGTCGTAGAGGACCCCGTCGACGGCGTCCAGGCCGAGGCGCTGGGCGACCTCGCCCAGCTCGTCGAAGGAGGCGGCCACGGCCTGGAGGCGGTCCCCCGCCCAGGCCAGGCGCTGGCGGGCCAGGGCCAGCGCGGCCGGGTCGCGGTCGAGGCCGACGACCCGGCCGTCGGGGGCGCTGGCCTCCAGCAGGCGTTCGGCGTGGCCGCCGAGGCCGAGGGTGGCGTCCAGGTAGGTCCCGCCGGGGCGGGGCCGGAGCAGGTCGGTCACCCGGTCGACCATGACCGGCTGATGCGCTGGCAGCGTCAACACCATCAGATCCCCAGCTCGGCGAGGTGGGCGGCGTTGGTCTCGTCGGCGTAGGCGGCCTCGGCGACCGCCCGGTACCGCTCCCACTCCGCCTTGTCCCAGATCTCGACCCGGCGGATCTGGCCGAGCAGGACCACGTCCCTGGAGAGACCGGCGTACTCGCGCAGGGCCTGGGGAATGACCACCCGGCCCTGGGAGTCGGCGGTCTCGGAGCTGGCCCCGGCCACGAACATGCGGGCGAAGTCCCGGGTCGGGCGGGCGGTCAGGGGCTGGCTGTGGAGCTTGGCCGCGAAGGCCTCGAACTCGGCCTGCGGGAACACATAGAGGCACCGCTCCTTGCCGACGCCCTTGGTGATCACCATGTCCTGCCCCAGCTCGTCCCGGAATTTCCGCGGGAGGATCACCCGGCCCTTCGGATCCAGGGAATGGTCGTAGGTGCCGATGAACAGCGCCCCACTCCCCTCCCTCGTGCCCTCCACTTCGCGCCACTTTACTCCACCGAGTACCCACCGTCAATGCATATGCAGCCACAGAGAGAGGCCATTTGAGCAGGGAAAATAGGGATCGACGCCCAGAAATGGCCACAGAGGGGAACAACCGTTGATCCTCCACTTCGCTCCACTGGAGCGAGAGGGAGAGGCTCAGCCGCCCTGGGCGCCGGGGGCCTGGACGAGGTCCGGGGGGACCTCGAGGGGGTCGGGGCCAAAGGTGGTGGCGCCCTCGGGGAGGAGGACGCGTTCGACCGAGAACGAGGAGCCGGGAAGGCGGACGGTGATGCGGTCCACGGCCACCGGGCGGCGGGTCTCGGGGTCGAAGTAGATGACCTGGGCGTCGGCCGGGGGCGGGTCCTGGGCCCGGAAGTTGTCGGGGCCGCCGGCCCCGGTGGTGCCGGCCATGAGGGTCCGGGTGCCGTTGACGACCTCGGTGCCGAAGCGGTGCAGGTGGCCCTCGAGGACGGTGGCCACGTGCCCGCGGGCGTAGGCGGCCAGCCGGCCGTCGTGGACCAGGAGGACGTCGGGGCGCAGGGCCTGGCGCTCGATGGCGTCGGCCACGGCGACGCTGCGCTCCGCCTTGAGTTCCTCGAACTCCTCCACCTGGTAGCCCTTGCCCGGGGTGAAGGTCGGGTCGGCGACCCCGAAGAAGCGGATCCCTTCGACCTCGGTGCCGGTGCCGTCCAGCACCCGGGCGTTGTCGTTGGCGGCCACGGCCTCGACCATGTCCTGGTCGTCATGGTTGCCCTTGACGAACAGGTACGGCACCTCGAAGCGGCCGATGTTGGTGGCGACCTGCGGCTCGGTGGGCAGTCCCCAGGTGCCCATGTCGCCGGTGTCGGCCACCGCGGCCACGTCGAACTGGTCGGCCAGCCGCTCGGCCAGGTCGAACCCGGCCGGGTTGAGGTGGAGGTCGGAGACGTGCAGGACCCGCACGGTGCCGTTGCCGTCGACCTCGCCGACCGGGCTGGCCAGGGCGGCATAGGCGCGGTCGAGGTTGCGGCCGATGCGGACCATCTCCTCGCGCAGCGTCCGCAGCCGGTCCAGCCCGGTGCGGACGTCGCCGATCAGGGCCGGGGCGTACTCGAGGGCGCCGTCGTAGCGGGGCTCGCGGAAGGCGGTCACGTCGTAGGTGGCCAGGGCCGGGCCGAGGAGCAGGACGGTGGCGGTCAGCCCGCCGAGGCCGCAGCGCAGCAGCCGCTGGCGGGTCCGCCGCCGGAACAGCAGCACCGCGGCCAGCCCGCCGGCCAGGCCGAGGACGGCGATCCGGGCCAGGAACACGGTGGCCGCCCGGCGGGCCTGGTCCTCCAGCGGGCCCAAGGTCGCCTCGAGCTCGGCGAACCGCGGCCCGCCGGGCCCCGCCGGGCCGGGGCTGCCCTCCAGCAGCCGCCCCAGGCGGAGGACGTCGACGTCGTCGACGGTGGCCCGGAAGGCGAGGGGGCCCAGGTGGGTCCGGGCCGAGACTGACCCGAAGGGGGGCGCGGCCAGCCGGCTGGACCCGGTCAGGGCGGCCCCGGCCTCCAGCCGGACCCGGGCCGGGCCGACGGTCACCTCCTGCCGGGCCAGGAAGGTCACGGCCAGCACCGCCCCTAGGGCCCCGGCCAGCAGTGGCAGCGCCCAGGGGGCGATCCGCCTGGCGAACGCGGTGAGGGAGGCCCTGGTCGGTCGGCGGAGGGTCAGGCGGGGACGGCGTCGGCCTCCAGGCCCAGGAACGGCGCCCAGCCAGGTTCGATGCGGCCGACGGCGATCACGATCCAAAGCGTCTCCTTGGGCGCCCGGGGCTCGCGCCGCAGGCGGAAGCCCGCCTCGTGGAGGAGGCGGTCCTCCTTCTGGCTGTTGCAGCGCCGGCAGGCGGCGACCACGTTCTCCCACACGTGCAGGCCGCCACGGGAGCGGGGCACCACGTGGTCGACGTTCTCGGCTCGCTCGCCGCAGTACTGGCAGGTGTGGTCATCGCGTACGAACACCGCTCGACGGGAGAGACCGGCCCGGGCTCGGAACGGCACCTTCACAAAGTACCGGAGCCGGATGACGCTGGGGGCCTGGACCTCCAGGGTGGCCCCGCGGACCAGCCCGCTGCCGGGCACGAGCACGTCGGCCTTCTCCTTGAGCACCAGCACCACCGCCCGCCGCACCGGCACGACGCAGATCGGCTGGTACGACGCGTTGAGGACGAGCGCTCGCTCCACTCCATGCCCTCCCGTGGCGATGCGTGCGGCCGCTCGCAGTATAACGGTGGTGGTCAGCCTTCCTGGGGCGCGTCCGGGATCAGGACCCGGAACGACGAGCCGCCGCCGGCTCGCTCCTCCACCCAGGCCCGGCCCCCGTGGAGCTCGGCGAAGCGGGCGACGAGGGTCAGCCCGATGCCGACCCCGGGCGCGTGGGTCGGCGTGTCCGGGCCCTGGCGGAAGGGCTCGAACACGCTGTCGCGGAGCTCGGCCGGGATCCCGGCGCCGGCGTCCTCGACCGCCAGCAGGACCCCGCCGCCGCCGGGCGGCTGGGAGACCCGAACCCACACCGGGGTGTCCGGCGGGGTGTGCCTGGCCGCATTGGCCAGCAGGTTCTCGATGATCCGCTCGACCTTGCCCGGGTCGAGGGAGATGGTCACCGGCTGGACCACGACCTTGGGCGTGCGGCCGTTGAGCAGGCCCCAGTCGTCGGCGATCCGCGCCGCCAGGGCGGCCACGTCGGTGGGGCGGCGCTTGGGGGCGACGATCCCGTGGGTCAGCCGGTCCAGGTCGAGCAGGTCGTTGAGCAGCCGGTCGAGCTTGCGGGCGTTGGCCACCAGCCGGGTGTAGAGGTCGCTGCGGTCGGCGTCGGCCAGGATGTCGGCCTTGTGCTCAAGGGTCAGGCCGATGCCGACGATCGCGGCCAGGGGTGTGCGCAGCTCGTGGGAGACGGCGTCCAGGAAGGTGTTCTTCATCTCGTCGAGGGCCCGCAGCCGCCGGGCGACCTCCCGCTCGTGCTCCAGGGCCCGCTTGGTGTCGGTGATGTCGACGCTCACGCCCTGCCAGAACAGCGGCGTGCCGTTCTCGTCGCGGACCAGCACGCACTGGTCACGGACCCACTTGACCTCGCCCGACTTGGTGAAGCAGCGGTACTCCATCCGGAACGGCTCACCCGTCTGCTCGCAGCGGGCCTCCTCGGCCAGGACCGCCTCCAGGTCGTCGGGGTGGACACAGGTCTTCCAGAAGTTGGCCCGGCTGCCCTCCTCGGCGGTGAAGCCGAACAGGACCTCGATCTGGCGGTTGATGTACTGGCGGGCCCCGCCGACCTCGAACTCCTCGCTGTAGACAATGGCCGGGATCTCCTCGACCAGGGTCCGGAAGCGGCGCTCGGCCTTCTGCCGCTCGACCAGCTCCTGCTGGGCCGAGGCGTACAGGCGGGCGTTGTCCAGGGCGACCGAGGCCACCTCGGCGAACCGGCTGACCTGGCGGACCTCGTCGTCGCTGAACGTCCGCCCTGGCTCGGAGAAGGCAAGGCCGATCACGCCGGTGACGGTCCCGCCGATGACCAGGGGGACCCCGAGCACGGCCCGGAAGGCGTCCACCGACACCTGGCGCACCCGCCCCTCCCAGCGGCTGTAGTCGGGGATGGCCAAGGGGGCGCCCGTCTCCCAGACCCGGCCGGACAGGCCCTCGCCCTTGAGCATGCGCAGCCCGACTAGGTCGGCGTAGACCCCGGTGCCCAGCCGCAGGACCATCTCCCCGCTGTCCGGCTCGATCAGGCAGATGTAGCCGTTGGGGGTGCCGACCGTCTGGCCGGCCCAGTCGACGATCCGCTCCAGCAGCCCGCCGGCGGCCAGCGGGTCCAGCTCAGGGTCCATCGCCGCGTCCCAGCTCACGCTGGAGGGCGTCCCCGAACCGCTCAAGGGCCGCCCGGTCGTAGAGGGCGAACACGACGGTGGCGACCGGCGCCGGCCCGGCGGCGTGCTCGCGCACGGCCGCGGCCATGGCGGTGGCCGCCGCCTCCA
>JASLBL010000433.1 GCA_030146615.1 Actinomycetes bacterium | reverse complement strand
TGCAGACCGACATCTTCAAGGAGTACATCGCGCAGAAGGAGTGGCTCTTCCCGCCCGAGCCGCACCTGCGCCTGATCGGCGACCTGATGGAGCACTGCGCGGAGAAGATCCCTGCGTACAAGCCGATCTCGGTGTCGGGCTATCACATCCGCGAGGCCGGTTCCACGGCCGCGCAGGAGCTCGCCTTCACCCTGGCGGACGGCTTCGCCTACGTCGAGCTCGGGCTGTCCCGCGGCATGGACATCGAGGCGTTCGCGCCTGGGCTGTCGTTCTTCTTCGACGCCCACGTCGACTTCTTCGAGGAGATCGGCAAGTTCCGGGCGGCCCGGCGCATCTGGGCCAGGTGGATGCGCGAGCGCTACGGAGCCAGGACCGACAAGGCGATGCAGCTGAAGTTCCACACCCAGACCGCCGGGGTGTCCCTCACCGCCCAGCAGCCCGACAACAACGTCGTCCGGACGGCCATCGAGGCCCTCTCGGCGGTCCTCGGCGGCACCCAGTCGCTGCACACCAACGCCCTCGACGAGGTGTTCGCCCTGCCCACCGAGCGGGCGGCGGCGATCGCGCTCCGCACCCAGCAGGTCATTGCCGAGGAGACCGGGGTCGCGAACGTCATCGATCCCCTCGGCGGCTCCTGGTACGTCGAGCACATGACCGACCTGATGGAGCAGCGAGCCGAGGAGATCTTCGCCCAGATCGACCGCTTCGGCGAGGGCCGGATGCTGGAGGGCGTGCTCGCCGGGATCGAGCAGGGCTGGTTCCAGCAGCAGATGGCCGACGCCGCCTTCCGCTACCAGCAGCAGCTGGAGAAGGGCGAGAAGGTGATCGTGGGCGTCAACAAGTACGTCACCGAGGACGAGACGCCGCTGGAGATCCTGCGTATCTCGGCCGAGGTCGAGCGTGAGCAGCGAGCCGAGCTGGCCCGGCGCCGCGCGGCCCGAGACCAGGACGCGGTCGAGGACGCCCTGGGTGCCCTGACGGCGGCGGCCGGCACCGACGACAACCTCATCCCCCGGCTGGTCGAGGCGGCCAGGGTCGAGGCCACCGTCGGCGAGATGGCCGCCGCCCTCAAGGAGGTCTGGGGCGAATACACCGAGCCGCCCAGGTTCTGAGAACCTCCGGGCGACTCCGAGGCGACTGGCCCCTAGGTGCGCACCACGCTGTTCACGCCGCCGGCGCCGTTGTCGGCGTACTCGTGCGCCGCGTCGTCGTCCAGCCACTGGCCGTTCTCGTCCAGGTACTTGAAGGCGAATCGCTGCGACACGGGAAGGGTGACGCTGACGCTCTTGGTGCCGTTGCTGCGCGGCTTGAGGGGGTGGACGAAGGGGTCCCAGCCGTTGAAGTCGCCGACCACCGACACCTTGCCGGCCGTCGACTCCTTGGGGAGGACGAAGTTGACCTTGACCTTGTCGCTGCCCTTCACCGGAGTCTTCTTGATCACGTGCTGAGCTCCTTGCTTGTCGATGTCTGACATAGCTCGACCGAGCCGCAACGATGCGTCCTTTCGGACACACGGGCAGACCCGGTCGTCGCCCACTGTAGACCATGTCGTGCCGGCCGAGGGAGGTCTTGAGTGGCGATTCTGGTGACGGGCGCGGCCGGACTGGTCGGCCGGGCCGCGGTGGCCGCGCTCCTGCGCCAGGGCGTCGAGCACGTCCGGGCCGTGGTCCGCGGGCCCGCTCAGATCGGGGACCTGCGCCGCCTCGGAGCCAAGGTCGCCCTCCTCGACGCCACCGACCCCGACGGCCTGGCCGCGGCCATGGACGGGGTGTTCACCGCCTGCTCGCTGACCGGCAGCCTGTGGTCCCGCCCGGGGGAGGACCCGTACGCCGCCGTGGTCGAGCCGGCCCAGGTGTTCCTGACCGCCGCCGTGTCCGCCGGGGTCCGACGCGTGGTCGTCTGCTCCCCGGCCGCCGTCGCCGCCCCAGCCGCCCGCGACAACCCTCACCTCGCCGCCAAGGCCGAGGTCGAGCGCCTGGTCGCCGCCTCCGGCCTGGAGCACGCCATCCTGCGCTGCACCCACGTGCTGGGTCCTGGCAGCCGCCTGCTCGCCCTGCTCACCGCTGGCGACCCGGTCCCGGTGCCCGGCACCGGCCGCCAGCGGGTCGCCCCCGTCTGGGTCGACGACGTGGCCGACGCCATCGCCACCGCCGACGACGCCCCCGAGCTGCCGCCCACGACCTGGGCCCTGTCCGGTCCCGAGGAGGTCACGTTCGACGACCTGGTCGACGTGGTCCACGGCGACCGGGTCGCCAAACACCACCTCGGGGCCGACCCCGCTCCGTTGGGCGGATTGACCGAGGTGCAGGCCAGGGTGCTGGCCGCCGACTCGGTGGCCGACCCGGCCCTGCCCGCTCCGCCCGGGCTGGTCCCGACCCCGCTGGCCGAGGCCCTGGCTGGGGCGGGTGGCGGCCGCGGGTTGCCGGGACGCCTTGACGGGTAGGCGGGATGCTGGCGTGGTCTCGTCGTGCTGGAGGTGTCGTTGAGCCCCGACCCCGCCGCCGGCACCGAGGTGGCCGGCTACCGGATCGTGGAGCAGGCCGGGAGCGGCGGCATGGGTGTGGTCTACCGGGCCGAGGAGACCGGGCTCGGCGGCCGCCCGGTGGCGCTCAAGCTGCTGCCGCCGGCCCTGGCCGGCGACCCGGACTTCCGGGCCAGGTTCCTGCGCGAGATGCGGGTCGCGGCCGCCATCGACCACCCCAACATCGTCCCCATCTACCGCGCCGGCGAGGACCGCGGCCAGCTGTACCTGGCCATGCGCTACGTCCACGCCTCCGACCTGCGCCAGGTCCTTGAGGCCGAGGGCCGGCTCGACCCCACCCGGGCCCTGGCCATCCTCGACCAGGTGGCCAGGGCCCTCGACGCCGCCCACGCCCGCGGCCTGGTCCACCGCGACGTCAAGCCGGGCAACATCCTGCTCGCCCCGCCGGTCCTGGACGGAGACCCCGAGCACGTCTACCTGGTCGACTTCGGCCTGGCCAGGTCGGACAGCGACGACCGCTCGATCGGCGGCGCCGGCTCCTTCCTCGGCACCCCCCGGTACGCCGCCCCCGAACAGGCCGCCGGCCGCCCAGTCGACGGCCGCTCCGACGGCTACGCCCTCGGCTGCGTCCTGTTCGAGTGCCTCACCGGCCAGCCCCCCTTCCCCAGCGGGTCGGGCGAAGCCGTCCTCCTCGCCCACCTGGAAGCCCCTCCACCCCGGGTCACCACCGTCCGCCCCGACCTCCCCCCACCGATCGACCAGGTGGTCGCCAAGTCCATGGCCAAGATGCCAGCCGACCGGTTCCCCGACTGCCGATCCCTGATCACCGCGGCACGCCAGGCTCTCACCCGTCCCTCGCCACGGCCCACCACCCCCACCCAGCACCCGCCGACGCCGGGCGTCCCGCAACCCCGCCCGTCGGCACCTGCCCCCCCGGTGGGGGAGCGTAGCCCAGGCGCGGAACGCGCTCCGCCGGTTGTCCACAGCCCCCCGGGGCCGACCCGCTGGCCCGCCCGGGACGCGTCGGGCCCGGCGGGGGCGATCGAGGGCTACCTGCCGCTGCGGCGGCTGGCGCGGCGGGCCCGGGTCGCCCTGTGGCTGTCGATCCTGCTCGCCCTGGCCAGCGCGGCCGCCAACCTCGGCGACACCAGCGCGGCCAGGGAGCTGGCCGGGGAGGGCGCCTCCTCCGGCGACCTCTACCTCCTGGTCGGCGTCGTCCAGGCGGCGTGGTTCCTGGTCACGGCCGGGCTCTGGCTGGCCTGGTTCCGGCGCGCGTACCTGAACCTGCCAGGCCTCGGGGCCCGGCGCCTCCGCTTCCGTCCGTGGTGGGCGGTCGGGTCCTGGCTGCTCCCGGTGTTCAGCCTGTTCCGGCCCAAGCAGGTCCTGAACGACATCTGGCGGGCCAGCGACCCCGACCTCCCCCTCGACCAGCCCGACGCCTGGCGCAAGCGACCGGTCGTCGAGCTGCTCGGCTGGTGGTGGCTTGCCTTCCTGGCCTCGATCCTGGTCCGCAGCATCACCACCGAGGCCGTCCACGCCGCCGCCGACCTGATGCTCCTCGGCCTGCTGCCCGAGCAGCTCGACCGCTTCCAGCCCTCGGCCGGCATGCAGATCCTGGCCGACCTGCTCACCGTGGTCTGCGGCGTCCTCGCCCTGCGGGTCGTCCGCCGCACCACCGCCCGCCAGCACGACCGGGCCACCCGCCTGGCCGCCACCGGCGCCCTGGCCCGCCGCTAGAATCGCGGCCGCTGCCGAACAGCCGGGAGGGACCACTGGTGGGTGAGTTCGTACGTCTGGAGGTCGACGAGGCGAGCCGGGTCGGGACCATCCGGCTCGACCGGCCGCCCGTCAACGCCCTCAACGCCCAGATCCAGGTCGAGCTGCGGGAGGCGGCGGCCGAGGCCGGGCAGGACGAGCGGGTCGGGGCGGTCGTGCTCTGGGGCGGCGAGAAGGTGTTCGCGGCCGGGGCCGACATCAAGGAGATGAACGGGCGCAGCTTCGCCGACATCTCGGCCAGGGCGACCGATCTCGGGCATGCCTGCGAGGCCCTGGCGGCCATCCCCAAGGTGGTGATCGCCGCCGTCAACGGCTACGCCCTCGGGGGCGGCTGCGAGGTCGCCCTGACGGCCGACTTCCGGTTCGCGGCCGAGGACGCCACGTTCGGGCAGCCCGAGATCCTGCTCGGGATCATCCCGGGGGCCGGCGGCACCCAGCGGCTGCCCCGCCTGGTCGGGCGGTCGAAGGCCAAGGAGATGGTCTACTCCGGCCGCTTCTACGGCGCCGCCGAGTGCAAGGCGATCGGCCTGGTCGACGAGGTCTACCCGGCCGGCGAGGTCTACGAGCGGGCCTGTGAGGCCGCCGCCGGCTACGCCAAGGGCCCCGGCCTGGCCCTGCGGGCGGCCAAGCAGGTCATCGACGCCGGGCTCGAGGCCGGCATCGACGCCGGGCTCCTGCTCGAGCGCCAGGCCTTCTACTCCCTGTTCGCGACCGAGGACGCCGCCGAGGGCATGGCCTCGTTCGTGGCCAACGGCCCCGGCAAGGCGACCTTCAGGAACCGCTAGCCCGCAGCGCCTCGGCGGCCCGGTCGGGGTCGACGACGTTGATGATCACCCCGGTGCCGAGCTCGAACCCGCCGTAGGTGGTGAGGCGGGGGAGCAGGTGCAGGTGCCAGTGGAAGTCGTCCACCCCCGGCGGGGCCGAGTGCAGGACCAGGTTGTAGGGGGCGTGGTCGCCGGCGACCCCGCGGAAGCGCCGCAGGAGGTCGCGCAGGGCGGTGGCCATGGCGAGGTCGACCTCGGCGTCGCCGTCCTCGAACCGGGCCCGGTGGGTCGCCGGCAGGAGCAGGGCCTCGAACGGCGACGCCGACGCCCACGGGCAGATCGTGAGCAGGTCGCCGGTGCTGCCGACCATCCGGGGGCCGTCGCGTTCGGCGGCGACCGTCGCGCAGGCGGCGCAGGTCTCGCCGGCCAGCCGGTCCAGCTCGGCCTGGACGCGGTCGGGCCGGCCGGCGGTGGCGAACACCTGGCTGTGCGGGTGCTCGAGGGAGGCCCCGGCGGTCCGGCCCTGGTTGACGATGACCAGCACCGCCCCGAACGCCTGGTCGCGGTGGGCGGCCAGCCGCTCCCGCCAGGCGGCCATCGCCCGCGTCACCTCCGGCACCTCCAGGTCGGCCAGGGTGGCCCGGTGGTCGGGGTTGTGGATGACCACCTCGTGCACCCCGGCCGTCGGCGCCGACCGGTAGAGGCCCCGACTCACCGTCGAGCCGGCCACGAGCCCCCCGGGCCCGCCGTTCCGCTCGGCCGTGGTCAGGGGGCCGGCGAACGCCGGGAACTTGTTGGGAACGACCCGGACGTGCCAGCCGGGGTGGTCGGGCTTGGTCCCCGGGTCGCGGTCGGCCCAGACCTCGGGCGGGGTCATGTGCTCGTTTCCCGGGCAGAACGGGCAGCCGAGCGGGCCCCGCGGCGTGCCGACGTCGCCCAGGAACGCCTCCGGGCGGGCCGCCCGACCCACCGTGATCGCCACCCAGCCGCCCCCGAGCGGGTCCTGGCGCAGCTCACCAGGGGCGTTGGGCAGCGCCGGCGGTGGCATGATGCGGGTCATGGGCCCGCAGCCTAGAGCATCCGGAGCGTGGGGGGTGTGGACAGCCCGCGCAAAGGGTCGGCCCGTTGCGGCATCATGGTCGGCGGCCCGGGCACCGTCCGGGACCGGCCATTCCCTGGAGGCAGCGTTGAAGATCCTGGTCACCGTCAAGCGCGTGCCCGACACGGCCGCCGAGAAGCGGCTCGACCCGGCGGACAAGACACTCGACCGCGAGTCGGTCGAGACGATCCTGAACCCGGTCGACGAGTACGCGGTCGAGGAGGCTCTGCGGCTCAAGGAGCGGCACGGCGGCGAGGTCGTGGTCCTGTGCATGGGCCCCACCTCGGCCCTGGCCACGGTGCGCAAGGCGCTGTCCATGGGCCCGGACGCGGCCCTCCACGTCCACGACGACGCCCTCCACGGGTCCTGTGCCTTCAACACGGCCAGGGTCCTCCAGGCGGCCATCCGTCAGGTCGAGCCGGACATCGTCCTCTGCGGCTCGGAGTCGACCGACGCCCGCACCTCCCTGGTGCCCAGCGCCCTGGCCGAGTACCTGGGCTGGCCCGGGCTGACCGGGGCCAAGCAGCTTGAGGTGGACGGCGCGACCGTCCGCGTCCACCGCGAGACCGAGAACGGCTACGACGTGGTCGAGGCCGACGGCCCGGCCGTGGTCAGCGTGGTCAAGGGCATCAACGAGCCCCGCTACCCGTCGTTCAAGGGCATCATGGCGGCCAAGTCCAAGCCGGTGACCGACTACACCCTGGCCGACCTGGGTATCGACCCGGGTGAGGTCGGCACGGCCGGCGCCACCACCGAGGTCGTCGACTTCGCCCCCCGGCCCCCGCGGCAGGCGGGCCAGCAGGTCAAGGACCCGGGGGACGGCAGCGCCGCGGTCGAGCTGGCCGAGTTCCTGGCCAGCCACAAGTTCATCTGAGATCGGGGAGCGTAACGCGATGCCGCGAGTTCTCGTTCTGGTCGAGCATGAGGAAGGCGCCACCAAGAAGGTGACCTACGAGATGCTGACCAAGGCGCGCGACCTCGGCGAGCCGGTGGCCCTGTTCGTCGGCGAGGGGCTGGACGGCGCCCGGGAGGGCCTGGCCCGCCACGGCGCCACCGCCGTCTACGCCGCCGGCGGCGACAACCGCCTGGCCGGGCCGCTCACCGGGGCGCTCGCGGCCGCCGCCGACCGGGCCGAGCCGGCCGCGGTCCTGGTCGCGGCCACCCCCATGGGCAAGGACGCCGGAGCCCGGCTGGCCGCCCGCAAGGGCTGGGGGATGCTGGCCGACATCGTCGACCTCGACGGCGACCTGGTCGCGACCCAGAACGTGTTCGGCGGGGCCACCACCGTGCGTTCCCGGGTCCGCACCGGCACCCCGGTGCTGGCCGTCAAGCCCAACTCCTTCCCCGTCCAGGAGGCCCCGGCCGAGCCCGAGGTGGTCGACCTGGAGGTGGCCGCCGAGGGCCAGGACGGCGCCCGCGTGACCGACCACGTCGTCCAGGAGCAGGGCGGCCGGCCTGACGTGGCCGAGGCCGAGATCGTCGTGTCGGGCGGCCGAGGCCTCCAGGACCCGTCCAACTTCGCCCTGGTCGAGGCGCTGGCCGACACCCTCGGGGCGGCCGTCGGGGCCAGCCGGGCCGCGGTCGACGCCGGCTGGTACCCTCACCAGCACCAGGTCGGGCAGACCGGCAAGACGGTCTCGCCGCAGCTGTACGTCGCCGTCGGCATCTCCGGGGCGATCCAGCACCGGGCCGGCATGCAGACCTCCAAGACCATCGTCGCCGTCAACAAGGACGCCGACGCCCCCATCTTCGCCATCTCCGACTTCGGTGTCGTCGGCGACCTGTTCAAGGTCGTGCCGAGGCTGACCGACGAGGTCGCCAAGCGGAAGGGCTGATGAGCAGCAACCAGCCACCCCAGGACCCGACCGACCTGCAGGAGCCGGGCCGTCCCCAGGAGCCCGTCGGCTCCCAGGGGCCGGTCGGCTCCGAAGGGCCGGTCGGGTCGCGGGAGTCGGCCCGGTCCCAGCAGCCGGTCAGCTCCCAGGAGCCCGCCCGTCCGCGGAGGCGGGCCGACCGGCCGACGGCGCCGGCGGCCGCGCGGGCCAGCCTGCGTGCCACCGGCCGAGCGCTGGCGCTGGTGGCCACCGAGCCCCGTCGGC
>JASLBL010000431.1 GCA_030146615.1 Actinomycetes bacterium | reverse complement strand
CGTACACCTTGAGGTCGTAGTGGTTGCCGAACAGCGTGAGCATGTTGTCCGGGTACTCGGTGTAGGAGGGGGCCTTGACCTTGGCCGGGTAGTTGCCGGTCAGCATGGCCGGCATGGCCCAGGGGGTGTAGCCGGCGACCCCGGTGGCGTTGCGGTACCAGGTCGACTGGTCGGCGAGGGCGGCGAAGTTGGGGTAGACCCGCCGGTCGATCTCCCCCTTGGAGTTGAGCAGGCTGCTGAGGGGGAACTCGTCGAACAAGATCATCACCACCGGCGGCTGGGTGCCGGTGGCCACCGCCGCCGGGGTCTGACCGCCGCCGGTGGCCTCGGCCCTGGCCGGCAGGACCAGCTTGGATGTCGGGGAGGCCAGCAGGAACACCAGGGCGAAGACCAGCGGGGCGGGGGCCAGATACCGCAGCCACAGCCGCAGCCACGACTGGCGGGCGTACAGCGCGACCGCGCCCACGCCCGCGGCCAGGGCGATCACCACCAGCACGGGCCCGCGCAGGTCGGTCAGCTTCTTGGCCACCTGGATGGCCAGCAGCGTGAACAGCCCGAAGATGGCGGCCAGGTGCAGGAAGCGCCGGACCGTCTGGGAGACCACGCCGACCGCGACCTCCAGCGCCCAGATGCCGAGGGCCGGCAGCAGCGTCACCCCCATGACCAGGAGCACGATGTCGAGCCGGTCGGCCCGCCGGAACAGGAAGAAGTCGGGGCTCTTGCCGGTGACGTCGAGCAGCGGCTGGGCGATGGCGAAGCCGCTCAGCACGAACAGCTCGACCAGCGCCCACAGTTGCAGCCGGTCGAGCAGCCGCCGGCGCCGGTCGTCCTCCTTCGGCCCGGGCGCGGCCGGGCTGGTTCCCACCTCGTCGATGTCGCTGGCCACCGGCGTCCTCTCAGCTCACGGTGAGCGGCCGCAGCCGCACCCGGCCGCCCGAGTCGTCGATCACGAACAGCTCCAGCTTGTTGTCGCCGGACTTGAACAGGGTATCCAGCGCCACGGCGGAGAACTTGTCCGGCGGCCCTTCCGGCTGGCTGCCCTGGGCGTCGCGCCGCTCCCGGAACGTCTCCGAGACCCCGGCGATCACCCCGTTGAGGGCCACCGCCACCACCGGCCGCGGCTCGACACCGGCGGCCAGACTCACCTGCCCGCTGACCTGGGCCGGGACCTGGCCGCTCTTCAGGTCGACCTTGCCGTACTCGGCCAGCTTCTCGACCTTGGCGCTGCCGGCGCCGGCCTTGTCGATCCCGACCGCGCTGGCGCGCTGGCCGACCAGGTCGCCGTGGGGGCCGAACTGGAACCAGCCCTTGTAGCCGTTGCCGGGCTTGGTCATCTGGTCGGTGACCCCGGCCAGGGCCTTGGCCATGTTCTCCGGGCCGGGGAAGGTCTGGCGCTCGCCGGGTTTGGAGAAGAACCACTTCTCGCTGCGGGTCCGCGGCTCCTCGGCCCCGGCCTGGGAGACCCCGTCCATCTCCCACGGCACCTTGATCCCGAGCATGTCGGCCACGGTCGGGACCAGGTCGACGTGCTCCCAGTTGCGCTCGTTGGCCTGCCCCTCGGACTGGCCGGGGGCCTTGATGAACAGCGGCACCCACAGGACCTGGTCGACGTTGCCCGGGGTGGCCTGGCGGCGGCCGAACTCGCTCGGCTTGAAGCTCATGCCGTGGTCGGCCGTGACCACGAACAGGGTGTCGTCGTACATGCCCTGCTCCTGGAGCCGCCGCATGACCTGGCCGATCAGCCGGTCGGTCTCGCCGGTCTGCATCAGGTGGCGCTGACGCGAGAGCTGGGGCGGCCAGGGCTCGGAGGTCCAGCCGTTGGCGTTGCGGCCGTCGCCCCGGTCGGTGTACTTGCGCCCGTCGGGCAGGTAGTGCCAGGGCTGGTGGGGGAGCAGCAGGTGCAGGAAGTAGAAGGTCGGCTTGTCGGTCCCCTCGATCGACCGCACGAAGTTGTAGTACTGGCGCGGCTCGTTGCCCTGCTCGATCTCCTTGAGGATGGGCGAGGCGGGGCCGTCGCCCGGCGTGGCCGCCGGCGTGCGCTCGGCCTCGGGGTCGGCGGTCAGCCAGGCCCCGGTCGGGTTCTCGTCGACGTCCCGGGGCCAGACGATCCGCTTGAAGACCCGGGCCGAGTCGCGCAGGGTGGTCCTGAGGCCGGCCCCCGAGGGGGCCGAGTCCCTGGTCGCCTCGCACACGTCGGCCGGGCAGAGCTGGGTGACGACCTGGAACTGCTCGATGTCATAGGACCGGCCGAGCAGGGTGAACAGGTTGTCGGGGTACTGGGCGGCGGTCGGGGAGGCGTCCTTCTGGGCCTTGGTCGGGTAGCGGCCCGTCAGCATCGACGGCACGGCCCAGTTGGTCAGCCCCGACACCGCGGTGGCGTTGCGGTACCAGGTCGACTGGCCGGCCAGCTTGGCGAAGTTCGGGTACAGGCGGGCGTCGACCTGCCCCTTGGAGTCCAGCAGCGAGGTGGTCGGGAACTCGTCCAGCAGGATCATCACCACCGGGTGCTCGGGGTTGATGCGCACGCCGGGCGAGTTGGCGTCGACGGTGCCGCCCGGCTGGGGCAGCACCAGCTTGGACACCGGCGACACGAGCAGGAACACCAGGGCGAAGACCAGCGGCGCCGGGGCCAGATAGCGCAGCCACAGCTTGAGGCCGTCCCAGTTGGCGTACAGCAGGCCGCCGGCCACCCCGCCGGCCACCCCGATGGCGACCAGCGCCGGCCCGCGGACCGAGGTCAGGTTCTTGCCGACCTCAAGGGCGAGCACGGCCAGCAGGCCGGCCACCATGGCCACGTGCACCACCCGGCGGGCCCGCTCGCCGGCCAGGCCGGCGAGCTGCTCGGCCAGCCACAGGCCGAGCGCCGGGAGCACGGTCACGGCCAGGACCAGGATCAGGATCTCGGCCCGGCCGGCCCGCCGGAACAGGAAGAAGTCGGGCGCCTTGCCGAGGACGTCGAGCGTCGGCTGGGCGACCACGAACCCGACCAGCGCGAACAGCTCGAAGAAGGCCCAGAGCCGCTCGCGGCGGGCAGAGGGCCGCCCTTCCTGCTCCATGGTGGCCGGTTAGGCCTTGTCGCTCTGGCGGCCGCGGAACGGGGCGGTGATCCGCCGCCAGCCGAGCTTGAAGAACACCGCCGCACCGGCGGCTCCGGCGACGATCGCCTGGATAATCAGGCTGCCCGAGGCGGCGTCGAGGTAGGCCAGGTCCATCGCGTTCCTTCTCCTTGCAAGCGGGCGCATCCCAGTCCGGGTGCAGCACGTCGGGGGGTTCCGTGGGCCCGTTGACGGGATGTCACGGTCAAGCTGAGGACGATACCACGGCCGGCCACGCTCCGTTCGTGCGGCATTCACCGGCATGTCCGGGCCGGCGTGGAAAACCAGGTGTGTCGGGCGGGCGTTTTCGAGTACAACGGACCCCATGGACATCGACATCCGGCCGATCACGGCCGAGCAGGGCGACCAGTTCAGCGCGGTCATGGCGGTCGCCTTCGGCGAGACCCTCACCGCCGAGGAGCTGGCCGACCATGACCGCTGGTTCGAGTACGACCGCAGCATCGCCGCCTTCGACGGCGACCGGATGGTCGGTACCGGCGGGGCCTACTCGATGGACCTCACCCTGCCTGGGCTCACCACCATCCCGATCGGCGGGCTGACCGCCATCTCGGTGCTTCCGACCCACCGCCGGCGGGGCATCCTGCGCTCGATGATCGAGTACCACTTCGCGGAGTG
Organism: Actinomycetes bacterium; assembly: GCA_030146615.1. Lineage (GTDB taxonomy): Bacteria > Actinomycetota > CALGFH01 > CALGFH01 > CALGFH01 > CALGFH01. Next base: position 917 of record JASLBL010000431.1, on the reverse strand, counting down.
CGAGGGGCGGGGCGAGCTGGTCTCGGCCCTCGGGGCCTCCGAGTCGGTCATCTACGGCCGCTTCGGCTACGGCCTGGCCACCTCCTTCGCCGACTACGAGATCGACCCGAGGCGGGGCCAGTTCCTGCGCCAGCCGGCCGTCCGGGGGCGCCTGCGCCTGCTCGAGCCGGAGGAGACGGCCAAGATCGTGCCCCCGCTGTACGACCGCTACCGCCGCGGCCAGCCGGGCGAGCTGTCCCGGCCCCAGGTCTGGTGGGACGTGTACGCCCGCGACCCCGAGTGGACCCGGCAGGGGGCGAGCCGCCACTACGACGTGGTCTACGAGTCCGACCCCGGCCGGGTCGACGGCTGGGTCACCTACCGGGTCGAGAACCGCTGGCCCAACGGCCTGGCCGCCAACATCATCAAAGTCCGGATGCTGATCGGGCACACCCCGGAGGCCGAGGCCGCCCTCTGGCGCTACCTGCTCGACATGGACCTGGCCGGCACCGTCAAGCTGGTCGACCGGCCGCTCGACGACCCGATCCGCTGGCGGCTGGCCGACCCGAGGCGGCTGCGGGTCACCGACGTCGGCGACCAGCTCTGGGTGCGGCTGCTCGACCTCCCGGGCGCGCTCGCGGCCCGGCGGTACGCGGTCGAGGGGGAGCTGGTGCTCGAGGTCACCGACGCCCAGCGCCCCCGCAACCAGGGCCGCTTCCGGCTCGAGGGCGGCCTCGACGGCGCCACCTGCGAGCCCGCCTCGGCCAGCCCCGACCTCGCTCTGGACGTCGCCGACCTCGGCGCCGCCTACCTCGGCGGGGCCAAGCTGACCTCCCTGGCCAGGGCCGAGCGGGTCGACGAGCTCACCGCTGGCGCCCTCCTGCGGGCCGACCGCATGTTCGCCGCCCACCCGGCGCCCATCTGCACCACCCATTTCT
>JASLBL010000403.1 GCA_030146615.1 Actinomycetes bacterium | reverse complement strand
AACAGTCAGCCAGAGCGGAATGTTGTCTGCGGGGTCGGCGGCGTGCTCATCGGCTACTACCTCGCCGCAGCGCTCGGTGTTGAGGCGACGCGCGGCATCGACTGGATCCGGTGGATCATCAGCATCGTCGTCGCGGCCGTCCTCGTCATGATTGCGGCCTCGGTGACGGGCAGACGCGGCAGGGCGATCTAAAGAGCCCTGCGATCGAGGACCTAGTCCTCGGCGCGGATGAAGCTCCGGCCGGGCGGCGAGTCACGATCCTCACGGCTTCGACCCGGCCGGCACAAGTCATCCCATGCCCTCAGCGTGCCCGTACTCCGGTGGTCTTCGAAGGGGTCGGTGGCCACCAACCGAAACACCTTGGCCGGAGCGCTCGATGACCTGGGATGCCGCTCGCCGCACGCCGCTGCATGCCATCTCGCCACCCGGGAACCTGGATGCTCACGAGTTGCTCACGAGACTAGCCGACACCATCAGGAACAGGGCGGGACGGCAGTGGGTGGGTAAGTAGCCAAGGCCCCGGTAGATAAGCTGGTTCGGGACGGGAGGGCACCCAATGCAACGGTGCTCAACTGACGTATAACCCAACGGCGCCTGGGTGATACCGCTGCTCGCTGTCCGGCCGGTCGGCAGGTGAAGGTTAGCGAGCATCGGCCCCTATCTCCCGCTCCTGGGCCTGCTGGGATCGGTCAGGGCGGTCGGCACGCTCGGCCTGGCGGCGCTCGGAACGGCTGGCGCGTTGGCCGGCCAGCCGGTGGGCGCGGTCGGCCCGTCGGATGATCGCCCACGCCCGGGTGGTGGGTTGGCGGGCGTGGCTTTCGCTGTACAGCTCGACCACCACGTTGGCGCCCAAGATGGCGTACTGCTCCTCGCGGCGGACCCACTCATGCAGCTCAGCCGGCGACCGCGGGCGGGCGGGGAGGGCGCCCGGGTTGAGGCCACGAACACCGGATCCAGGGACCGGGTAGTCGGCCGCCCGGTGCGCTGGCGGGCCGCGTCGATGGCCCGCTGGCGGACCGCCTCGGGGTTGCGGACCGGCATGCCGAGCCCGTGGCGACCAAAGGCCTTGCGTAGCGACGGCCAGGTAGTCCCCAGCTCATTCGCGGCGGCGTTGACGCTGCCCAGCTGCTCGGCGAGCTGAAAGGCACGCTCGGCTTCGGCCCGGTTGGCTAGGAAGCGGCTGGGCTGCCAGCCCACCCGCAGCTGGGGCGTACAAGGCTCCTAGATCGTTGATGCGATTTTTGGCTGGTCGGAGGGGTGTCAGTGGTCGTAGGCGACCAGGGAGCGCTTGGTCGGGGCGCCGAGCTGCCAGTTGAACCATATCGCGGCGTTGAGGGCGAGGAGGCGCTGGATAACGCGCGCCCACAGCCCGGCGGGAAGGCGGCCGCCGTGACGGTCCAGACCAAGCTGGTGCGTCAGCGTCCAGATGATCGCCTCGATCCGCTGCCGCAGCCAGTTGGGGAAGCCCTCACCATCGGGCTCGTCTTTGCGGGCCGGGCGCACGATGCCAAGCTCCAGGCCAGCCAGGGCGGCCTGGAAGTCGCGGCCAGCAACGCCCTTGTCGCCCACCAGCAACGTGCCGGGTGCCGGCCGGTTGGCCGGGACGCTCCGCAGCGTGCCCACTACCGCCTCGCGTTCGCCCACCAGTTTGGGGTTGGCCAGCCCGAACCCGGTCACTGTCCCGTCGGGGGTCGTGACCAGCAGCAGCCGGCTGCCCCAGGAGAAGCAGTGATGCGAGGTGTCGTGGCCGTAGCCGGCCCAGCCGGCCAGGTTGGACCGCTTGGCAGTGGTCCGCGAGCGGCCACAGACCACCGGGGTGCCATCCAGCAGCCGCAGCAGCTCGGCGGTGGCCGGGGTGTGGTCGGCCAGCCAGCCCAGCGCGGCCTCCATCAGGTCGGCCAGCGCGCGCAGCCGACGGTTGTAGGCCGGCTGGGAGAGCAGGTGCCCGACCCGTGTCGGGGCGGCACGCAGCCAGTGGTGTTCGTCGTTGTAGCGCAGCAGGACCTGCGCCACAGCCAGGCAGACCAGTTCGGCGTCGGTGACCTTGGAGGGTCGACCGGGCCCACGGCGCTGGCCGCGCGATCGTGCAGGGATGATGCAGTCGGTCAACTCCACGTAGAGTGCGATGAGAAGAGTATCCAGGTCGGCGATCACGAACGGCCCCATCGGTCGAAGGTGTATAGCCACGCCGATCTTGGGCACTCTTGGGCATTCCCGCATCCCCTCCAACGACCAGCATCCGGTGTCAGCTTCCTGTCGGGATGGGCCTTGTGGACGTGGGACTCGACGTGCTGCAGAAGCTCGTCCTTCGCTTGCGGCCCCGACATCGCGGCCTCGACCCGCAAGCCTCGCCGCGACGTCGCGGCTCGAGCGGCGCGCCTCCCGGTCTCGGCGTGGACGTGGTGGTGGTGGACGTCCTGAAAGGAGCGGTTGACGAGGAGGCTGGGATCCCGGGTCCGGTGGACGCCGCTCCTGCAGAACTCGACGAGCGCGTCCCGGGCCTCTTGGCGGTGCAGCTGGGGGCCGTTACGCTCTGGCTGCGGGGACAGATTGGGTGCGAGGCCATGGCGGAATCCACATCGCGCAGCACGGTCGTGGTCACTGGCGCGTTCGGCAACGTCGGCGTCAGCACCGTCGCTGCGCTGCTGTCCCGTGGCCACCACGTCGTCGCGTTCGACTTGCCGACCCTGCCGCATCGGGCGGCCGCTGTCCGCTTGCGCGGCCGTGGGGTCGAAACGGTCTGGGGGGATGTGACCGACTCCACGGCTGTGGCTGCGGTGGTCGACCAGGCCGACGCCGTGGTGCACCTGGCTGCACTGATCCCGCCGCACAGCGGCCGGCGTCCGGAGCTGGCGCGGCGGGTCAACGTTGAGGGCACCCGAATCGTCGCCGAGGCCGTGGCCCGCGCCCCGCGCCGGCCCCGCCTGGTGTATGCCTCCTCGCTGTCGGTGTACGGCCGGACCCAGCACCTGCCGGCGCCCCGGCTGGTCACCGACCCGGTCGACCCGGTGGACCCGTACGGGGATACCAAGGCCGCCGCCGAGGAGATTATCCGCGGCTCGGGGACGGACTGGGTGATTCTCCGGTTCGCCGCGGTGCTCCCGCTGCGTCTGCCGCTGCTGATCGACCCGTTGATGTTTGAGGTGCCGCTGACCGACCGCGTCGAGTTCGTGCACACCCGTGACGTGGGGTTCGCCGCCGCCCGCGCTTGCGAGCTGCCTGGGCTGACCGGGATGACGCTGCACGTCGGCGGCGGGCCCGGCTGCCAGCTGCGGCAGCGGGAGATCCTCGGGCGATCGCTGTCCCTGCTCGGCGTCGGCATCCTGCCCGAGGCAGCGTTCAGCACGACCCCGTTCCATTGCGACTGGCTGGACACTCGCGAGAGCCAACGGCTGCTCGGCTTCCAGCAGCGCAGCTTCGCCGACTACCTCGTCGACCTGCACCGTCGTTACCGGTGGCGGCGCCCTGTGGTGTGGGCTGTGGCGCCGCTTGTTCGCTGGGCGATGCTGCGCGGCTCGCCGTACTGGCGGGCATCGCGGGGCTCGGACACTCGGCGCGGGCGGACCCCAGACCGGGTCGGATCATGACCACCGGAGCCGCCGGCGTCCCGGCCACTGCTGCGGGCGGGGCCGGCACCGCCGACCTCACCGCGGACCCGGTCCGGTTCCGCCAGTTCGTGGTCCTCGACCTCGCCGCCGCGGTGGCCGGTGTCGCGACGCTGGTGGCGACGTGGGCCTGGCTGGGCGCGTCCTGGCTGTGGCCAGTGGCGGCGGCGACGGCGACGAGCGCAGGGCTGCTGATCTGGTCGCTACGGCTGTACCGAAGGGGCGCAGTCGACCGGGCGGTGCTGGCGGTGTGCGCCACGTTCTGGTTGATGCTGGTGGTCGCCACGCTGGTGATCCCGTCGCTGTTCCCGGGGTTCGCCCTGCTCATGGTGTGGCCGGTGCTGTTCGCGCTGCAGCACGTCCGGCGCTCGACCGTGCTGCGCATCACCATCGTCACCGCCATAGCCGCGGTCATCGCCCTGCTGCTCGCCACCCGCCCGAACCCGCCGGAGGTCGCCCAGATCCCCGACGTGTTCCTCACCGTGTGCTTTGTGCTGGTCGGGCTGACCTTCGTCGGGCTGAGCCTGGTCACCCTGTACGGCTACTCGGGCCGGCTCGGCGAGGTGGTCGACGGCCTGCGCCGGGCGAACGAGGCGCTCCAGGCCTCGGAGCGCTCGCTGGAGGCAAAGGTCGCAGCGCGGACCGCCGAGCTGGAGCGGCTGTACACGACCACGAGCCGGCAGCGCCAGTACGTCGAGACACTGCTGCGCGTCAGTCCGGTCGCCATCGTCACGGCGGACCCGGAAGCCAGGGTTCAGTCCTGGAACGCGGCAGCGGAGCGGCTGTTCGGCTGGACCAGCGATGAGGCAGTGGGCCGGCTGATCGATGACCTGGTGGCGAACGACCAGGTGCGGGAGGAAGCGCTCGCCGTCAACCAGCGCGTCGCGGACGGGGCGGAGGCGCAGCTCGTCACGCGGCGGGCTCGCCGGGACGGCACGCTCGTCGACGTCCAGCTCCAGGCCGTGCCGGTCACCCTTGACGGGGAGCTGGTCGGCCTGCTGGTGATCTACGCCGACGTGAGTGAGCTGCAGCAGGCGCGCATGGCCGCCGAGCAGGCCGACCGTGCGAAGAGCGCCTTCCTGGCGACAATGAGCCACGAGATCCGAACGCCGATGAACGCGATCATCGGGATGACCGGCCTGCTGCTCGACACCGAGCTCGACGTGGAACAGCGGGAGTACGCGGAGATCGCCCGTGGCAGCGCCGAGTCGCTCCTCACGAT
>JASLBL010000343.1 GCA_030146615.1 Actinomycetes bacterium | reverse complement strand
CCAGGGGGTGGTCGCGGTCAAAGGCGGCGTCGCCACCTGGGCGCAGCTGCAGCAGCCGATGCAGGGTGGCTGCGTCCAGCCCGGCCAGCTCGGACAGCCGTTTGGCCGCCCGACCGGTCGGCGCGGCCAGCACCACCTTGGCTCGCTTGGCGCGGGCCCGGGCGACGATGGCGCGCACGCGGTAGCTCTTGCCGCAGCCGGGCCCGCCGGTCAGCACCGCCACCCGCTCAGTCAACGCCAGCCGCACCGCCGCGGCCTGCTCGGGGGCCAGCGTGACGCCCATGGTGCGGCCCAGCCAGTCCAGCGCGACCGTCCAGTCCACCGCCTGCGACCAGGGCAGCCGGTCGCTGGGCGCGCGCAGCAGGCGCAGGAGCCCGCCGGCCAGGGCGACCTCGGCGCGGTGGAAGGGGACCAGCCAGATCGCCCTCCCCGCTCCCTCCGGGACGCCGGGAGACACGTCGGCGGGGAGCGGTTCGGCGACCACGCCTTCCTCAGCCACCAGGTCCTCAAGACAGCGCCCGGCGAGTTGGGCGTCCACGCCCAGCAGCCCCGTCGCCTTGGTGACCAGCTCGGCCTCCGGGAGATAGCAGTGGCCGTCCTCGCTGGCTTCCGACAACGCGAACTGCAGGCCGGCCTTGACCCGCTGCGGGCTGTCATGGGGGATACCGAGGCGTTGGGCGATCTGGTCGGCGGTCTTGAACCCGATGCCCCACACATCGCCGGCCAGCCGGTACGGCTCCCCCCGGACTACCTGGATCGCCTCGTCCTGGTAGGTCTTGTAGATCCGCACCGCCAGTGAGGTCGACACCCCCACCCCCTGGAGGAAGACCATGACCTCCTTGATGGCCCGCTGCTCCTCCCACGCGGCCGTGATCATCCCGGTGCGCTTGGGGCCAAGCCCTGGCACCTTGACCAGCCGGTCCGGCTCTTGCTCGATCACCTCCAAGGTGGTCTCGCCGAAATGGTCGACGATCCGCTCGGCCATCTTGGGGCCAATCCCTTTGATCAATCCCGAGCCGAGGTAGCGGCGGATCCCCTGAATCGTCGCCGGCAGCACGGTGTCATAGGCCTCGACCTGGAACTGGCGGCCATACTGGGGATGGCTGGCCCAGCGCCCCCGTAGGCGCAGGCTCTCCCCGGGCTGGGCGCCAAGCAGCGGACCGACCACCGTCAGCAGATCACTGGAACGGTCGGTGGCCACGCGGGCCACGGTGTAGCCGGTCTCCTCATTGGCGTAGGTGATCCGCTCCAACACCGCGTCCAGGGTCGCCGGCGGCGCCGCCCTCGTCTGCTGCATGACCGGGACTGTACTGCCCACACCCGACCATGTCGCCACCCGCCGCCACCCACGAGGGCGCATTGTGATCAGCACCGCACCCTGCCGCGGCTAGCCGCTCGGACGGGCCGACAATCAGCCCTGAATGAGCGCGGACGTCTTGCGGTCCAGGCCCGCCGGTGGCACCGCGGACCAGAGACTCACGCCAACGAAGGGCCCCGGACACTCAGCGTGCTAGGTCGTCGACCACCAGGAGGCAGCCCAGCTGACCCTTGCGAGCGCCGCCTGCCCCTCAAGGTCGGGATGGAAGAAGTCCAGGACACTCACCTGGCTGGCACTGAACTTGTAGCTGTAGACCGCACCGCCGTCCCAGCGGCACCTGGCCCCGTACTGGTGGCAGCCCTCGGCCATGATCTGGTTGAAGGCGTCCTGGCGGGCGACGACCTGCTGCCGCTCGGCCTCGGTCCTGGAGGCGCCGAGCATGGATGGGCAGATGTGCGCGGTCGCCCACACGGCCCTGGCCACCCTGTTGGTATGGAGCACCTTCCAGAGCTGGTAGATGTCGGGGATGCTGCTGACGAAGATCCGTGCCCGTGGCAGCTGCTGCTTCAGGATGGCCATGGCCTGGCTGAACTGGGCTTTGAAGGTGTCGGTGGGAGTCATGGTGGACGGCGAGGAGGTGCACAGGTCGTTGGCGCCCAGCAGGACGGTCACATAGGCGACGTGCTGGGCCGCCGCGGCGCTGGCCTGGTGTGCGGCCCCCGACATCTTGGCTCCGGTGACCGCATGGTTATGGGCGTGGCCGGTGATGGCGCTGTTGCGGCGCTTGATCCGCTCGTAGTGGCTGCTGATCCCGTCATACCAGGCGCCACCGGTCGACCAGGACTGCCTGGGGTGGTCGCGGTAGGAGCAGCAGACGTCGTAGGCGCGGGTGATCGAGTCGCCCAGCGCCGCCATGCTATTCGGGAGGGTCGGCGACGCAGCGGCCGACACCGGGGCCAGCAGCCCCACCATGAGCAGAGCGGCTAGCAGCGCGATCACCAGGCGGCGACGCATGGGATCGGCCCCCCCTCAAGTGATGTCCGGATCGTCAGAACTCTAACGTCTCAGATTCTCGGCTCAAAGGAGAGAATCAGCGAGAGGAGAGAAGCTTGGCAGGACGACCGGCCGCCGCGCCGAAGTCGAGACGGAGGCGATAGCCCGGCGTTGACGGCGGGTCGTCTCGCGGGGCGGCAGTAATTGCTACCGCGTGACCAACGATGGCGGTCGGGAGATGCTGGGCCTGGATGTCGGCGACAGCGAGGACGGCGTTCTGCACCGTCTTCCTGCACTCGCAAAGTTCCAAGGGATCAGCCGAGATGTCCCGCCGCCATCCGCACCATCTTCGCCAGCCACCGGCGCCGATCGAGGGCCACGATGAGTGGCAAGGCTGAGCGGCGCTACCCGTCGGAGGGCTCGATGCCAGGCTGCTCCCAACCGGGCATGATGCGGCCAGACCGAAGGAGGCGAGGAGGGCGACCTTCGAGCCATGGCCACCTAGCGACCAGCTCGAGGGCCGGCGCCGACGTTCACGACCACACCCTCATTTCACCACTCCCTCGGACGCGACCTCGGCCAGTAGCCGGAGCTCGTGCTTACTCCGGCTCGAAATCCAGCTACTTCCGTACCCTTTGGTGGACGCGCATCCGAGAATGTAGCCCGCGGCATGGTTAGAGGTTGTCCCGCTCGCCGTGGAACTTGGCGGCGGTCCCAGGGTGATCAGGCGGCATCCTCCTTGGTCGGTGTGACATCGGTGGCGATCGTCTGGTCGAGCGCGACGCGTAGCGCCGACAGGTACAGGTGGCCGTTGACGC
>JASLBL010000264.1 GCA_030146615.1 Actinomycetes bacterium | reverse complement strand
GAGCGGGAGATCCTGGGCCTGCTGGCCAACGGCTGGTCCAACCGGCGGATCGCCGAGGAGTGCTTCCTGTCGCTCAACACCGTCCGCACCCACGTCCAGAACGTGCTGGTCAAGCTGGGCGTCCACTCCAAACTGGAGGCGGTCGCGTTCGCCCTCGAGCACCAGGTGGTGGCCGCCGGGACCGGCGCCCCCGCCTGGGCCAGCCGCGCCTGAGCATCAGGTAGTCCCGTGACCCGGGTGACCACCCCCCGGGTCACGGTGCATACAGTTGAAGAGCTCAACCTTCTGTGCTGTCATGGCCGCGGCCGACGGCACAGGAGGCGTCTTGAACCGGGAAGCGATCGTCACCGAGGACCTGCGCAGGTCCTTCGGCTCCATCAGAGCGGTGGACGGGGTCGACCTGGCCGCCCCGGCCGGGACCGTCCTGGGCCTGCTCGGCCCCAACGGGGCCGGCAAGACCACCATCGTCCGGATCCTCACCACCCTGCTCGCCCCCGACGGCGGCTCGGCCCGGGTGGCCGGCTACGACGTCGTCCGCGACGCCGAGGCCCTGCGCTCGGTCATCGGCCTGGCCGGCCAGTACGCGGCCGTCGACGAGAACCTCACCGGGCGCGAGAACCTCGACCTGGTCGGCCGCCTCTACCACCTGGGCAGGGACGAGGCCAGGCGCCGGGCCGACGAGATGCTGGAGCGGTTCGAGCTCACCGACGCCGCCAACCGCACGGTCAAGACCTACTCGGGCGGGATGCGGCGCCGTCTCGACCTGGGAGCCAGCCTGGTCGGCCGGCCCCAGGTGCTGTTCCTGGACGAGCCGACCACCGGGCTGGACCCGCGCAGCCGCTTCTCGCTCTGGGACGTCATCCGCGAGCTGGTGGTCGACGGCACCACCCTGCTGCTCACCACCCAGTACCTGGAGGAGGCCGACCGGCTGGCCGACCACATCGCCGTGATCGACGGCGGCCGGGTGATCGCCGAGGGCACCACCGACCAGCTCAAGTCGCGGGTCGGCGGCGACCTGCTGGCCCTGCGGGTCGCCGACCGGGACCGGGCGGCCGAGGCCGCCGCCGCCATCGCCGACCTCGGCTCGGGCGCACCCCAGGTGGTGGCCGAGTCGGGCGAGGTCTCACTGCCGGTGCGCGAGGGCGCCTCCCTGCTCGCCGAGGTGGTCCGACGCCTGGACGCGGCCGGGCTGGAGATCTCGGATCTGGCCCTGCGCCGCCCCACCCTCGACGACGTGTTCCTCGCCCTGACCGGCCACGTCGCCGAGGCCGAGGCCGGCGAGGACGACCCCGGGCTCTCGTCCCATGGCCGCGGGCGCCGGCCGGCGAGGAGCGGCGCATGAGCGCCGTCGCCGGCCGCGCCGCCCCCCGCCGCCCGCTGCGCTGGACCTTCACCGACGCCGCCGCCGTTACCAGGCGCAACCTCTACCGCTACATCCGCGTCCCGACCCTGCTGCTGTTCTCGACCATCCAGCCGGTCATGTTCGTGCTGCTGTTCACCTACGTGTTCGGCGGCGCCATCCAGGTCCCGGGGGTCGAGAACTACGTCGACTACCTGATGGCCGGAATCCTCGCCCAGACGGTGATCTTCGGCTCCACCCAGACCGGGGTCGGCCTGGCCGAGGACATGTCGCGGGGCATGATCGACCGCTTCCGCTCCCTGCCCATGGCCCGCTCGGCCGTGCTCGCCGGGCGCACCCTGTCCGACACCGTCCGCAACCTGTTCGTGGTCAGCCTGATGCTGGTGGTCGGCACCCTGGTCGGGTTCCGCTTCCACGCCGGGGTCGTGCCCGCCCTCGGCGCGGTCGCCCTGGCCCTGGCCTTCGGGCTGGCCTTCTCCTGGATCTCGGCCTTCATCGGCCTGTCGGTCCGCGACGTCGAGTCGGCCCAGGCGGCCGGGTTCGTCTGGGTGTTCCCGCTGGTGTTCGCCTCCTCGGCCTTCGTCCCGGTGCAGAGCATGCCCGGGTGGCTCCAGGCCTTCACGCGGGTCAACCCGGTCACCGTCACCGTCGACGCGCTCCGGGCCCTCACCCTCGGCGGGCCGACCACAGAGCCCTTGCTCAAGTCTCTGGCCTGGATCGCCGGCATCCTGCTGGTGTTCGTGCCCCTGGCCGTCAACCGCTACCGTCGCGCCGCCGGGTAGGCTAGAGGGAAACTTCCAACTACCCGAAGGGCAGGGATCCATCCATGAAGGGCAAGCTCGGCATCGCCGTCGGCCTGGCGGCCGGTTACGTGCTCGGCACCCGCGCCGGCCGCGAGCGCTACCAGCAGCTCACCGCCTCGGCCAAGCGGATCGCGGACGAGCCCAGCCTGCAGCGGCTCCAGGATGAGCTGAACGGGCTGTTCGGGTCGGGCGGCCAGACCACCGGCGGGTCCTCCTCGGGCACCACCGTCGAGCGCGTCTAGCAGTTGCCTTCCCGACGCGAGTTCCTTCGTCTCGCCGGCGCCGGCGGGAGCGCCCTCGGGCTGGGCGCCCTGCTTGCCGCCTGCGGTGGCGACGACGAGCCGGGCGGGTCGGCCCCGGCCGGCTCGCTCCAGGCCCTGCGGGCCGACGCCACCCAGCTGTCGCTGCTCGGGGCCCAGAGCCAGCTCCAGACCGGGGTCGCCCTCTACACCTTCGGCCTCTCCACCGCCGACAACCGGCTCGTCACCGGCGGCGCCCCCCAGGTCTGGGTGGCCAAGAACGACACCGGCCGGGCGGCCGGGCCGTTCCCGACCCGCTGGTTCGAGCTCAAGGCGTACGAGACGACCAAGGACACCTCGCCCCGCAGCCCGCTCAAGGGCTTCTACGGGGCCGAGGTCGAGTTCCCCGAGGCCGGCAACTGGATGGTGGCCGCCGCTCTCGAGGTCGACGGGGGCCGGGCCGTCGGCCAGGGCGGCGTGCCCGTGGCCGCCGAGGTCCCGGCCGCCGTCGGCAGCAGGGCCAAGGCGCTGTCCACCCCGGTCGCGACCACCGCGGCCGGCCGCAAGAAGATCTGCACCCGCGAGCCGGCCTGCCCGCTGCACGAGATCTCGCTCGACGACGCCCTGAAGGCCGGCCGCCCCACGGTGGTCAACTTCGGCACGCCGCTGCTGTGCACCAGCCAGATCTGCGGCCCGGTGGTCGACGAGCAGATGGTGGTGGCCGACAAGCTCGGCGACAAGGCGAGCTTCGTGCACGTCGAGATCTACCCGAGCCGCGACACCTCCAAGCCGGTCCGCGCCCTCACCGACTACGGCTTCACCACCGAGCCGTGGCTGCTGGTGATCGACCGCGACGGCGTGATCCGGGCCCGCTACGAAGGCCCGGTCACCGCCGGCCAGATCGAGGACGCCCTCCGGCCCCTGCTCGCCTAGCCGTGGCGGCTCCAGCGGCCAGGCTCGGCTGGGACCAGGTGGCCGCCTGGCGGACGGCCCGCCACCACCTGGACGAGCGCGCCCCGGCCAAGGCCATGCTGGAGGTCGTCGCCGACATCGCCGGCCTGCACGCCCAGGTGATGTCCTCGGCCGAGCTCACCCTGGCGGCCCGGGTCGAGGGCCTGGAGCCCGACGCCGTCCGCCGCGCCCTCTGGGAGGACCGCAGCCTGGTCAAGACCTGGGCCATGCGCGGCACCCTGCACCTGCTCCCCGCCGCCGAGTTCCCGCTGTGGCAGGCCGCCCGCTCGACCACCCGCCTGTGGGAGTCCGGGGCCTGGCAGCGCGGCTTCGGGGTGACCCTGGACGAGCTCCAGCGGCTGAACGACGCCATCGCCCAGGCCCTCGACGGCCAGCTGCTGACCCGCGAGGAGCTGGCGACCAGGGTCGGCGAGCTCACCGGATCGGAGGAGCTGGGCGACAAGCTGCGCGGGAGCTGGGGGGCGATGCTCAAGCCGGCCGCCGCCCTCGGCCTCGTCTGCTTCGCCCCCAACCAGGGCCAGCAGGTCCGCTTCACCCGCCCCGACACCTGGCTCGGCCGCTGGACCGACCACGACCCTGAGCAGGCCATGGACCAGGTGACCCGCCGGTTCCTGGCCGCCTCGGGCCCGGTCACCCGCGAGGACTTCGCCCGCTGGTGGGGCATTCCCAGCCCCGCCAAGGGCCGAAAGCTCCTGGAGCGCCTGGGCGACGCGGTCGCCCAGGTCGAGCTCGACGGCGCCGCCGCCTACACCCTGGCCGCCGACCTGCCCGCCCTGGCCGCCTCTGGCGCCGGCGGCGGGTCGCCGACGGTCCGGCTGCTGCCCGCCTTCGACCAGTACGTGGTCACCGCCACCCTCCACGCCGAGCGGCTGATGCCAGGGCCGTTCAAGGCCCGCGTCTACCGGCCCCAGGGCTGGCTGTCGCCGGTGCTGCTGGTCGGGGGGCGTATGGAGGGCATCTGGGGCCAGGAGGCCAAGGGCCGGCGGGTGCAGGTCACCATCGAGCCGTTCGCCGGCCCCCTGCCCGCCTCGGTCAGGCGGGCCGCCGAGGCCGAGGCCGAGCGCCTGGCCGGCGTCGCCGGCGGCCAGCTGGAGCTGCGCTGGGCCGACGCCTAGGGCTGAGGCCGCTTGGGCGTGGCCGTGAATGTGCCACCACCGACGACCCGCCGGTACAGGCCGGGCAGCAGCACCCGGGCCACCGGGACCAGCCCGTACGGCTTGGGCACGTACGCCTCGGGGCGGCGGTTGCGCCAGACGTCGAGGATCGTCTCGGCCACCTTGTCCTCGGTCGAGAGCATCCAGCGGGTCCAGGGCCGGGCCAGCAGCTCCCGCTGGGGGAAGCCCTCGGTGGCCACGAACCCGGGCTGGACCAGGCCGACGTGGACGCCGTGGCGCCGCTCCTCCATCTGGACGGCCTCGGTCCAGCCGGCCAGGGCGAACTTGCTGGCCGCGTACGACCCGACCCGGGGCCGCGACACCCGCCCGGCCACGCTGCCGATGTTGACCACCCCGCTCGGGGCCGAACGGCGCAGCAGCGGCAGCAGGGCCTCGGTCAGCCGCACCTGGGCGTCGAAGTTGATCGCCATGACCCGGTGGACCTCGGCCCAGCCGCCCTCGGCGAAGCTCCCCCGCCCGCCGACCCCGGCGTTGTTGACCAGCAGGTCCAGGCGCCCGTGCTCATCGGTGACCCGCCGGGCGACCAGCGCCGGGGTCGCCTCCTCGAGCAGGTCGGCGGCGATCACGGTGGCCCCGCCGAGCTCGGCGGCCAGCTCGTCCAGCCGTTCGCGGCGCCGGGCGACCAGCACCAGGTGGGCGCCGGGCTCCCTGGCCAGCCGGCGCGCCGCCGCCGCCCCGAGCCCGCTGGAGGCGCCGGTGACCAGGGCGATCATGCCGCCCCGGCCCGGCCCCGGACCTCGGCCAGGGCGGCCGCGATCCGGCCGGTGACCTCGTCCGGGTCGCCCTTGGCGTCGACCCTGGCCAGCAGCCCCCGGTCCTTGTAGAAGGCGAGCAGCGGCTCGGTCTCGCGGTCGAACAGCTCCAGCCGCCGCCGGATGGCGCCCTCGTCCTCGTCCTCGGCCCGGTCCTGCTCCTCGGCCCGGCCGGCCAGCCGGTCACGCAGCTGCGCCTCGTCGACCTCGAAGCTGACCGCCGCGTCCAGCGGGCAGCCCAGCTCCTCCAGCCGCCGCTCGAGGGCCTCGGCCTGGGGGACGGTTCGCGGGAACCCGTCGAGCACGAAGCCGTCGGCGCAGTCGCCCTCCCCCATCCGGTCCAGCACCATGTCGATCATGACCTCGTCGGGCACCAGGTCGCCCCGGTCCATGTACTGGCTGGCCGTTCGGCCCAGCTCGGTGCCCCGCTCGGCGTTGGAGCGGAGGATGTCGCCGGTGGCGATGTGGACGCCCCCGATCCGGTCCACGACCCGGCCGGCCTGGGTCCCCTTGCCGGCCCCGGGCGGGCCGAGCAGGACGATGCGCATCCCCGAGCTCCTTCCTCTGGCGGGGCGTCTGGCGGCGGGTGGGCATGGAACCACGCCCACCGCCCGCGGCTCAAGGAACCCGGTAGAAGCGCAGCTGGTCGCTCCGGTCGTACAGCCGCATCCCGGCCCGTTCCATCACCCGCTGTGACGGCAGGTTGGCATGGGTGGTGTCCGCCTCGACCGCCGCCACCTCCGGCTGCTCCAGCGCCCAGGCCACCATCGCCCGCAGCGCCTCGGTCGCATACCCCTGCCCCCGGGCCCCCGGAGCCAGCCCGTACCCGACCGTCACCGACCCCCGCGGGTCCGGCGGCCCGTGGAAGCCGATGTCCCCCACCACCATGTCGTCCCCCAACCGCACGACCTGGTAGACCCCGTAGGCGCCCGGGTCGGCCCCGTTGTCGATCGCCCGCACGAACGCCTCGACCGCGATCAGCGTCCCCTGCATCGGATAGCCGGCCATCCACGGCCGCTCCGGGTCCGCCTTCCCCTGCAGCAGCGCCCGCGCCTCGGACGCCTCCAGCTGCCGGAGCCGCAGCCGCTCACTTCGGATGAGGTTCGCCATCACCCACCCGCGCCGACCCCCTACCCGCTGGCCACACCCCGGCCGGCCCCGGTATCCTTCCCTCGCTCATCATGGTGATCGTAGCTCAGTTGGTTAGAGCGTCGGGTTGTGGTCCCGAAGGTCGGGGGTTCGAGTCCCCTCGGTCACCCCACCGCTGACCAGGCAGTTCGCCCTTCACCTCCTTTCGCCTGCGGGCGGCCCGACGGCCGCGTGTCAGCGCTTTGTCATCGGAGGGCTTCTGGCGGCGTGGTTTGCCAAGGATCAGCTGGGCGACCGTGCCGGCCGCCTGCTCATCCAGGCCGGGCAGCACGTGACTGTAGGTGTCCATGGTGATGGCGATGTTGGCGTGCCCGAGCCGCTCGCTGACGATCTTGGCCGGGATCCCGGCGGCCAGGGCGGCGGTGGCGTAGCTGTGCCGGACATCATGCAGCCGAATCTTGGGCAGCCCGGCCGCGCGGGCGTGCTGCTCGAACCACTTGGAGAACCGCTCGGGGTGCAGCGGCCGGCCGTCCGGCCAGGTGAACACCAAACCTGAGTCCTCCCAGCGCGGGCCGGCCGCCAGCCGGTCCTCGAGCTGCCAGCGCCGGTGGTCGCGGAGGGCGGCCACGGTGGCCGGGTCGAGGGCGATCGAACGGCGGCCCTTGGCCGTCTTCGGCTCAGAGACGAGGACCTGATGGTTGACGACCACGCGAGGGCGCCGGGGTGAGACGCGGCCGGCGTCCAGGTCGACGTCGACCCAGCGAAGCCCGGCTACCTCTCCCCTGCGCATGCCGGTGGTGGCGAACAGCAGCCAGGCGGCGTACAGCCGGTCGTCCCGGACGTGGTCGAGGAAGGCGCGGAGCTGCTCCGGGCTCCAGACCTGCATCTCCGGCGCCATCCCCTTGGGGAGATCGGCCGCAGCCGCGACATTGCGGGCGACATAGCCCCACCGAACCGCGTCCCGGAGCGCGGCATGCAGGGCGCCGTGGATGTTGCGGACCGTCTTGGGAGCAAGACCGCCACTACCCCTCCGATGGCCACTGCCAAGCAGTCCTCTATAGAAGGCCGTGAGCTGTGCCGACGTCAGCCGCTGGAGCGGGAGGTGCCCGAGGGCGGGGACAATGTGCCGGTCGACGTGCCTGGAGGCAACTTCTTGTCCCTCTCGAGGCAGACTGCCTACGGGCAGATCGCGGATGCCCTCCGAGCGGCGATCCTTGTCGGCGACTACGAGCCCACGGAAGAGGAACCCGCGCGGAACGAGCTGCCAGGAGCCGTCGAACTTGGCGCGAAGTACGGCGTCAGTGACAAGACCGCCGCCCGCGCCGTTCAACAACTCATTGCGGAAGGACTCGTCGTGGCGCGGCCTGGACTGAGGCCCATGGTGGTCCCGCGA
>JASLBL010000208.1 GCA_030146615.1 Actinomycetes bacterium | reverse complement strand
CCACCCGCTACCCGGCGATCAAGAAGCCCGCCAACAAGCCCAGGAAGAAGCCGCCCACGACCGCCAAGGCCGCCTGATCAGCCCAGCCCGCCCTCCAGGCCCACTGACCTCGGTCGACGGCCACCTCGGGCACGTCCCCGGGTTAAATCACAAGCTAAGGGCACATCTCGGTAGGAGGGTTATGTAGCCGGCGGCGAACTCCTTGGGCGTGGGATGGCGCGCTCGCCTGCGGCATCGACTAGAACTGGCTGGCGGCCGCGTAGAACTGGCTGGCGGCCGCGTAGAACTGGCTGGCGGCCGCGCCCAGCGCGCGCGTCGCGCACCGTCTGCTTGGCGCACGCGGCGATCTCGCCGGTCAGCCGATCGATCGTCGCCAGTGCACGCGACCACGCGAACGCGCGGCCGAGATCCGGCGCACGCGCTTGCCGACCGATCGGCGCCGGTCGCGCAACCGCTGGCGCCCGCCCAGCCCAGCGGCCTGGACACGCCCCCACAACGGGAGGATCGACGCGGCTGTGCTCGGACAAGGCGGTCCGAGCTAAGGCTCGGTTGACTCGCCGGACGCCCACCCAAGATCATCACCTCACGCGCACGAAGAGGGGGAGCTATGGCTGACGCGACCGAATCGACCGTGACGGGGGGACGCGGGATGGCGATCGCAGTTCGCGCGATCGAGCCCGCCGACGGCGACGAGTGTGCCCGGATCGTGTGCGAGGCCTTCGGGGGCCTAGATGACTACCATCGGTTCCCGCGCGACTACCCCACGCTCGAAGCCGCCACGCAGCTCATGAGCATCTTCATTGTGCATCCCGCGATCTGGGGCGTCGTCGCCGAGGCCGAGGGGCGGATCGTCGGCTCCAATTTCCTCGACGAGCGCGGGTCGATCACCGGAGTGGGGCCGACCACCGTCGATCCCAAGGCACAGGGGCACGGCGTCGGCCGCCGCCTGATGGAGGCGGTCATGGAGCGGGGCGCCGGAGCGCGAGGCATACGCCTTTTCCAGGACTCCTTCAACATGCAGTCGCTCTCGCTGTATGCGTCGCTCGGCTTCGAGGTCAAGGAGCCGGCGGTCGTGATGAGCGGGACGCCGAGGAGCGGTCCGCCGGCCGGCATCGAGGTCCGTCCCCTCGAGGAGGGCGATCTCGAGCAGTGCGAGAGCCTCTGCCTCACGGTCCACGGCTTCGAGCGAACGAACGAGCTGCGCGAAGCAATCCAGCTACCCGTCTTCTCGCCGTCCGTCGCGCTCCGTGACGGCCGGATCACCGCCTACGCCACGACCCTCACCTTCTACCCGGTCGCGTACGCCGTCGCGGAGACGGAGGACGACATGCGCGCCTTGATCACGGGCGCCCTCGCGGCGGGCGACAAGCCGGCCTCCTTCATCCTGCCGACGCGGCAGGCCGGTCTCTTCCGGTGGTGCCTCAGCGAGGGGTTGCGCGCCGTGAAGCCGATGACGTACATGTCCATCGGCGAGTACCGGGAGCCGGACGGCTGCTGGATCCCTTCGGTGCACTATTGAGGGCGCGGGGCGGATGCCAAGGGCCTATCCCGGTGGGGCGGCTGCGAGGGTCGCGGCGCGGGCCTTCTTGAAGGCGATCAGGCCGCTGGCAAGTTGGAGCAGGGCGAGGTGGTTCTCGTCCTTCTTCGACCAGCGGATGAGGATCGCGCGGTTGCGGTTCAGCCACGAGTGGCAGGCCTCGACGACCCAGCGCCGCGCCCGCCACCCCGGGATGTGGGCCTTGCCCTTGATCTCCTCGCCGCGCGCGCGGATGTGCGGCATGAGGTCGTAGTCCGCGATGGTGTCGCGGGTCTCGGCGTTGTCGTAAGCCTTATCCAGGCAGATGGCCTGTGGCGCCTCCTCACTCGGCTCGGGCCGCGCGATCGGGATCGAGTCCAGCGTGCCCTTCAGCAGCTTGTGGTCGTTACTGTTGGCGCCGTCCTGGTCGAGGCCGAGCGGGACGCCGGCGCCGTCGGCCAGGACCGAGCGTTTCGCCCCTTTTTGGCTCTATCAGTAGGATTCGGGCCGGTCTTGGGGCCACCGAGGGGAGCCTTGGTCATCGCGCCGTCGGCGGAGAGCCAGGACCAGTCGATCCCGACCTCCTTGTCGTATTCCAGCAGGCCCCTGCGCCAGAACTCATGAAACACACCCGCGCGCTCCCACTCTTGGAAGCGACGGTGCGCCGAGGAGCTCGAGCAGATGCCGGTCGCGTTGAGCGCGTTCCACTGCATGCCGGTGCGCAGCACCAGCAAGATCGCGTCCATCGCATCACGATCCGGCACCCTGGGGTTGTGGCAACCCAGCGGGTGCGGCGGTCGATCCGGCAGCAGCGGCCTTATGCGCTTCCACAGCCAGTCCGGAATGCGCCAGCCGTCGTCGCGGTCGACGAGACCCATCACTCCTCCTATGGTCGCTGGTCAGACGGCCGACCAGAGGGTCGATGCCGCCTACACCACCCCTCTACCGGGATAGGCCCTAAGCTTCCCGGCATCGTCGAGCTCCTTGTTCACCAGGCCACCACAGCTGCCAGACCCGAGAGTTGGTGCAGTGATGCCGCGTCCGCGCCTGCCGCATGGCGAGCCGGCGCCGTCGCCCGAGGAGGCGTCGGTGACGGTGACCGTTGCCAGAAAGGTGGCCGTGGGGCGCGAGGCAGACTTTGAGCAATGGGTGCAGGGGATCGTGGAGGCGGCAGCGAAGTTCCCGGGGTTCCTTGGCGCCGGCGCCCTGCGCCCTCCCGAGGCGGGTCGCGAGTGGCATGTGGTCTACCGCTTCGCCGACGCGGACAAGCAGCGGGCCTGGGAGACGTCAGCCGAGCGGGCGGCGTGGCTGGCACGGGCCGATGAGTTTGCCCGCCAGACCGGCACCACCCATGTCTCCGGCCTTGAGACCTGGTTCGCGCTCCCCGGGCGCACGGCGCCGGCGCCTCCCAGGTGGAAGATGGCGGTCGTGACCTTCGCCGCGATCTACCCTCTGGCGCTGCTGGCCAACGTGGTGCTGGCGCCGCGGACGGCGGCCTGGCCCTTGCTGTTTCGGCCTCTTGCCTTCGCCGGGGTCCTTGTGCCGCTGATGACTTGGATTGTCATGCCGCGGCTCACCCGACTGCTGCGCCGCTGGCTCTACCCTCGATAGTTAGGGTGTGCGGAAGCCGAGACGGGCCAGGGGGCCGATCGTTGTGGGCCTGGCCGCCGGCCGGCCCGATCTGCGGGTCTGGCGTGAGCTGCAAAGCCCGGCGGTCGGCACGGTCGCCCGACTGCTTCCTATATGCTCAGTGTGACCCGTCGCTGGGGGTGATCTCGGTGCGTCGATACCTCGTCGTGGCCAACCAGACACTCGGCGGCCCCAAGCTCGCGGACAAGCTCCGCGAGTGCATGTCGGCAGGGCCGTGCCGCTTCTACCTCGTCGTCCCCGCCA
>JASLBL010000114.1 GCA_030146615.1 Actinomycetes bacterium | reverse complement strand
CGAAGACCACCTCGCGGGGGGCGGCCATGTCGACCAGTTGTGGGCCGAGCGGCCGGACCCGCCGGCCGATGCCAAGATCCAGTGGGCAGGCGCCCGTGACCAGCCCGACATAGCCGGCCGCGGCCACCCCGGCGCCCACGGTTGCGTAGCCGAGCAGGCGAGGGATCGAACGGGTCATGAAACGGCTCCCTGGCTCCCGACCGTGGATCGATCAGCGTGTCTCGAACCATTGTGGCGCATGGTGCCGGCGGCCCGTCGAGTGGGAGCCGTGCGGATGGCTGCAGTCCGAGGGTGTGGGCCAGGAGAATGAACGGGCCTGTGTGCACTGCCCATTCGCACGGCGATGACTCGGTAGGTGGCCTCCGATTCGGCCGGACTATCACGTTCGGCTAATCGACCGGCCCTGGCAGTGCAAGCAAGGGCGTTCAGGCGGCCTGCACGTGGTGAGTGAGCCACTGGTGCAGCGGAGCCGAGGCGCTCCAGTGCCGCATACAGGTGGCCAGGATCTCGTCGGTCTGGATGCGCTCGTCGGCGGGTTCGTCGTGGTGGATGAACAGTGCCTTGTGGAGCAGGAAGCGACCGGGCGGGCCGCCGCCGGCGAAGCCCGCTGACGGCCGCTTGAGCGTGGCGCCACCCAGCTCGTAGCCGGCCGCCTCGAGGCGCTGGGCGATGCCGGCCAGTTCCGCACCGGTGGAAGGGTCGGCGACTGCCTGCCGGAACCGGGTCAGCCGCTCGGGGTCGAGTCCATGGCAGCCGGCCCCGACGCCGAGGAGCTCGGGGGTCAGGCGGGCGAAGAAGCCGCTCACGGCGCGGCGACGCTCGCCCTCCCAGAACCAGAAGTCGATGTGGTCCTTGTAGGGACTAGGGTCGCGGGCGAAGCGGGTATCTCTGTTGATGCGGAAGATCGAGCCCATCACCCCGGGGCTCGGCCCGGATCCCCGGAGCGAGGTCGGCCAGCTGCTGGCCGGCGGCGACCAGGTGGCCAACATTCAGGCCGTCTACCAGGAGTGGCGCTCCAAGGGTGCGGTGTTCCTCACCCCGCCCAAGGACCACGGCCGGGAGATCCGCTGCTACATGCGTGACCCCGACGGCCACCTGATCGAGGTTGGTCAAACTACCGGCGCGTTGCCCGACTGGTGACCCCTATGCGGGGCGTGTTCGCGATCCGCCTGGAAGGCGAAGGAAGTCAGCGGCGGCGAGACGGCCACCGCGACCAACACCCGGGAAACGCGACGGCCCCCAGCTCTACTGAACGAGCCAGCTGGCAACCAACGCCTGCGCATGCTCGGGTCCGAGGGGTTCAGCTGGAGTTCGGTGAGTCGCTTGACGGCCGACCCGCAGCTGCTGGGCACCTCCGACGGCACTGCCGGACAATGGCGCATCGCCGACGGGACCCAGCGGCTCGTCTTCGCAACCGCTGCCGACCCCGATGCTCACCGCCATCGCCTCCCTCGCCGGGCGGCTCTTCGGGACCTGAGACCAGCTCGCCAACACACACCCACGCCTGCAGGAAGGATTACATGCGGGCACGAGCGCGGGTCTACAGAAGAGTTCGGCCGGTGCCCTCAACGGAGGAGGCGCGGTCGCGCACCCATCCATGTTTGCAGCGTCGAGCATCCACCAGTCGGGTGGGCAGATATGATCGGCCATGCTGCAGCCTGAGGTGGTGGCGGGCCGCCCCTACAGCCGCCACCTGGAGACAGAATCTATCGGCGACGCCGTCGCCGCTCAGGACGTGGGAGGCTGCCGGGATGGACGAGCGCAGCACCAAGGTCGGCGAGCTGCTCCATGAGGCGGCCGAGACCCACCATCAGGTCTTCCGCATCACCGACGGGGCTGACGACGACTGGGCGTCCTGGGTATGCCCAGTGGCTGGTTACCCTGTCGGAGCTGCCGGAGGCGCTCGGCGGCAAGGTGGTCCGCAGCGAGTTGACCTACATGCTGGTGCGCTTGGACAAGGAGTACACCGAGCGCCGCGTGGACGAGCGCTGGGAGGACTACTATGCCCGTGAACTGGTGCGCCACTTCGGCCCAGGCTGACACCAGAGCGTCTGCAGTCATTGATGAGCCAGCCACTCCACAATTACTCGACGCGTCCCGCGCATCAGCGCAGCTCAGCATACGGATAGGGTCGAAGTGGCACTGTGCAGCGCATGGCGTCGCGACGCATTGCTGCTACCTCTCAGGCCGCCAGCGGCACGGCATGAGTACCCGAGCAGCTTGAGCAGAGGCACGTCGTGGTCCCGCGGACCGGCGCTCATGGCTGGGGCCTTGGCGGTCTCGGCAACGACTAGATGCGGGCGGCGGCGGCGAAGCAGCCAGGGCACTTCCCGACAAAGCAGGCCGCTTCCCAGTCCTCATTGAGGACCACCAGCGCCTCTGCCTTGATCCCGCAGACCACGACACCGGCCGCGGCGCAGACGGCGTGGGTTGGGGCCGACCGGGGCGGTCCTGGCCGCCCGGAACGCCCCGTCACGGCGATGGACCAGCGAGGGGACCTGCTGGAGTTGCTCAGCTCCGACCTTGTAGCGCATCGGCCCCTCCATGGACCGAGGGAAGCATCCTCCCAAACGCTCCCAATGTCCATCCCGCTCCTGCCGGCCGCGCATACCCTGACGTTGCGCCGATCGTCCGGCGCTGGCGTCGAGGGTGTGCTTACCGGGGTCCTGCAACCAGGACTCGGCCGCCCCTTCCGCGTCGACCGCGGAGCCTCGCCGGGCTAGACTCAGGTCTTCCTGCGACCGGGGGGTGCTATGGGGACCGTGCAGGTGCGGAGCCTGGATCAGCCGGACGAGACGCGTTCGTTCCCGAACGGGGTCGTCGAGATGGTGACGATCGGGGACACGATGGTTGGGCGGGCACGGTTCGAGCCGGGGTGGCGGTGGTCCAACGACGTCAAGCCGATCGCCGGGACCGAGTGGTGCATGGTCCTGCATGAGGGCTACTGCGTGTCCGGGTCAGCGATCGTGCAGGCCGACGACGGATCCGAGACCAGTATCGGGCCCGGTGACGG
>JASLBL010000109.1 GCA_030146615.1 Actinomycetes bacterium | reverse complement strand
GAGCGCGGGTCGGGCCGCAGCCGGCGGCGGGGGAGAGGCGGCGCCCGCCTGGTCGCGGTCGACGCCGACGCCGCCACCACCGACGCCGCCACCACCGACGCCCCCGCCGAGGGCGACCGGGCCGAGGCCAGGGACCAGGGCGGCCGGGGCCGTTCCGGCGGCTCCGAGCGCTCGACCCGCCTGGAGACCCGCTCCCGGCGCGAGGGCGCCCGCCAGGCCGACAAGGGCCGCCGGCGCCGGCCCTCGGGCCTGACCGAGGAGCAGAAGCGGATCCTCCGCGAGGAGGGCCCCGACCGGCGCATGGTCGTCACCGAGGGCGCGGAGCGGACCCAGATCGGCGTCCTCGAGGGCCCGACCCTGGTCGAGCACTACGTGACCCGCAAGGCCGGCCGCTCCATGGTCGGCAACATCTACCTGGGCCGGGTCCAGAACGTCCTGCCCGGCATGGAGGCCGCCTTCGTCGACATCGGCCGCGGCCGCAACGCCGTCCTGTACGCCGGCGAGGTCAACTACAACGAGGAGGACCTCGACGGCGAGGCCCCCAGGATCGAGAAGGTCCTCAAGGCCGGCCAGCCCGTGCTCGTCCAGGTCACCAAGGACCCGATCGGGGCCAAGGGGGCCCGCCTGACCGCCCAGGTCTCCCTGGCCGGCCGCTACCTGGTCCTCCAGCCCGAGGACAACACCTTCGGCATCTCCCGCCGCCTGCCCGAGGCCGAGCGGTCCCGGCTCCGCGACATCCTCAAGGAGGTCCGCCCCAAGGGCCTCGGCCTGATCGTCCGCACCGCCGCCGAGGGCGCCAGCGCCGACGACCTCCGGGCCGACCTGGCCCGCCTCCAGGCCCGCTGGGAGACGGTCGAGCGCAAGGCCAAGAAGGCCAGCGCCCCGGCCGTCATCTACTCCGAGCCCGAGCTGGTCGTGCGGGTCATCCGCGACATCTTCTCGCCCGACTTCATCGAGCTGGTCGTCGAAGGCGACGACCTCTACCAGCGGGTCGAGGAGTACCTGGCCGAGGTCGCGCCCGACCTGCTGCCCAAGCTCCACAAGCACCAGGGCAAGCTGCCGGTGTTCGAGCACTACCGGGTCGTCGAGCAGATCCACAAGGCCCTGGAGCGCAAGGTCTGGCTGCCGTCGGGCGGCTCGATCGTGATCGACCGCACCGAGGCCATGACCGTCATCGACGTGAACACCGGCAAGTTCGTCGGCAAGGCCAACCTCGAGGAGACGGTGGTCGCCAACAACCTTGAGGCGGCCGACGAGATCGTCCGCCAGCTCCGCCTGCGCGACATCGGCGGCATCATCATCATCGACTTCATCGACATGCTGTTCGAGCGCAACCAGCAGGCCGTGGTCGACCGCCTCCGGGCCGCGCTGGTCAGGGACAAGACCAAGAGCCAGGTGATGGAGGTGTCCTCGCTCGGCCTGGTCCAGATGACCCGCAAGCGGGTGTCGGGGGGCCTGCTCGACAGTTTCTCCGAGACCTGCCCGACCTGCGACGGCCGCGGCGTGGTGATCACGCACGAGATCTAGTACTGTTTGCGGTCGGCGCTCCGGCGATCCCGCCTGACGTCGCCCCCATCTTGAAAGGACGATCCCAGGTGTACGCCGTCATCCGGACCGGCGGAAAGCAGTACAAGGTGAAGGTCGGTGACCTCATCGACGTCGAGAAGCTCGGCGGCGACGACGGGGCCAGCCTCGAGCTGGAGCCGCTGCTGGTCGTCGACGACGACGGCAACGTGACCTCGGCCGCCGCCGACCTGGCCAAGGCCAAGGTCACGGCCAGCGTGGTCGACCAGCACCGGGGCAAGAAGATCCGCGTCTTCACCTACAAGAACAAGTCCCGCCAGCGCCGCACCATGGGCCACCGCCAGTCGCTGACCCGGCTCAAGGTCGAGACCATCGACCTCGGCACCCGCAAGCGCGCGGCCCGGGCGAGCAAGGCCAAGCAGGAGCAGGACAAGCAGGAAGAGGAAGGCTGAGATGGCCCACAAGAAGGGCGCGTCCTCCAGCCGCAACGGCCGCGACTCGGCCGCCAAGCGGCTCGGGGTCAAGCGTCACGGCGGCCAGCTGGTGACCGCGGGCACGATCCTGGTCCGCCAGCGTGGCACCCGCATCCACCCCGGCGAGGGGGTCGGCCGCGGCGGCGACGACACCCTGTTCGCCAAGGTCGACGGCACCGTCGTCTACCACACGGCCCGGGGCCGCAAGCTGGCCAGCATCGACCCGGGCGCCTAGCCCGGCCACCATCCGGGTCCCACTCCCGGTATTTCGCCGTGTTCGTCGACGAGACCACCATCGAGGTGACCGCCGGGCGCGGCGGCGACGGCGTGACCTCGTTCCACCGCGAGAAGTACAAGCCGCGGGGCGGGCCCGACGGCGGTGACGGCGGCCGCGGCGGCGAGGTCGTGCTGGTCGCCGACCCGGGCGTCGGCACCCTGGTCGAGTACCACTTCCACCCCCACCAGCGGGCCGGCCGGGGCGCCCACGGCCAAGGCAGCAACCGCAAGGGGGCCGACGGCGCCGACCGCGTCCTGCCGGTGCCGGTCGGCACCCTGGTCCGCGATGCCGACGGCGAGCTGCTGGCCGACCTGGACCGCCCCGGGGCAAGGTTCCTGGCCGCCAGGGGCGGCCGAGGCGGCCGCGGCAACGCCGCCCTGTCGGGGCCCGGCCGCCGGGTCGCCGGCTTCCACGAGAAGGGCGCGCCCGGCCGCCAGCGCCGCCTCACCCTCGAGCTGCGGTCGCTAGCCGACGCCGCCCTGGTCGGCTTCCCCAACGCCGGCAAGTCCAGCATCGTCGCCCGGGCCTCGGCCGCCCGGCCCAAGGTGGCCGACTACCCGTTCACCACCCTTGAGCCGGTCCTCGGGGTGGTGCGGGCCGGCGACCACGACTTCGTCCTGGCCGACGTGCCCGGCCTGATCCCGGGGGCGGCCGCCGGCAAGGGCCTCGGCCACCGGTTCCTGCGCCACGTGACCCGCTCGGCCGTGCTGGTCCACGTGCTCGACCTGTACCCGCTGGAGCCGGGCCGCGACCCCGAGAGCGACCTGGCCGCCCTCGAGGCCGAGCTGGCCGCCTACGACCCCGAGCTGGCCGACCGCCCGGCCATGGTGGTGGCCAACAAGGCCGACCTGCCCGAGGGCCGGGCCCGGCTCCCCGAGGCCGAGGCGGCGGCCAGGCGCCGCGGCCTGCCGTTCTTCGCCGTCTCGGCCGCCACCGGCGAGGGCATCGACCCGTTCCTGTACGCCCTCGGGACCGAGGTCGCCCTGGCCAGGGCGGCCCGGCCGGTCCCCGCCGGGGCCCCGCCGGCCACCGTCGCCGCCGACCCCGAGGTGCCGATCTCGGTGACCAGGGAGGGCTCCGGGTTCCGGGTCCACGGCGACCGGCCCGAGCGCTGGGTGGCCATGACCGACCTCGACAACCCCCAGGCGGTCGCCTACCTCCAGCGCCGCCTGCGCCGGGCCGGGGTCGACGACCTCCTGGCCGGGGCCGGCGCCGCCCCCGGCGACGAGGTCCTGGTCGGCGGGGCCGCCTTCGAGTTCACCCCCGACCCCCTGGCCGACGCCCGCGGCCCGGGCCGGGGGCGCGGCCGCCGCCCCGGCGGCTGACAACCCTCAGTTCAGGCAGAGGACGGGTCAGCGGTACGGCTGGCCGGGACCAGCTCGGTGCGCAGCTCGTGGCTCTCGTCGGGGAGCGGGGCTTCGTACCACAGGCGGTAGCCGCCGTCGCCGAGGGGCACGACGTCCAGGTAGCGGACGTCCGAGACGGGCTCGTCGCCGTCCTGGACGAGCCCGCCGGGCCGTCCGCCGGGGCGGGCCAGGCCGGTCCGCTCGGAGAAGTTCTCCTCCTTGGAAGCGCGGCCGTCGTAGGTGGCCCGGCCGTCGGGGAGGACGGCGGTGACCCTGGTCCCGCGGGCGTCCCAGGTCCCGGGCCGGGGAGCCAGGGCGGTGCCGTGCCAGTCCCAGACCAGGCCGTCCTCGCTGGTCGCATAGGCGGTGGTCATGCGGTCCTCCTCGCCCGGCACGTCGAGGGGGTGGCAGCAGATCCAGGCGTGCCAGCGGCCGTCGCGCAGGCGGATCACCGGGTCCTTGACGCCGGTGCGGTCGTCGCCGGGGAAGACCGTCCGGGCCTCGGCGTCGGCCAGCCCGGCCGGGTCGTCGGCCTCGAGCACGTCGATCCACCAGTGCTTGCTCTGTGGGGTGGCCGAGCAGACGTACAGGCGCCAGCGGCCCGTCTCGGTGCGGACCAGCGCCGGCCGCTCCATCGACATGGCGCCGAAGCGGGCCTTGTCGAGGACGGCCACCGTGGTCAGCCGCTCGCCGTCCTCCGACCGGGCGACCACCGTGGCCGCGCCCCGCTGGTCGGTCACCCGGACCCGGTAGGCGACGACGAAGCTCCCGTCGCGGTCGAGGGCGGCGCTGGGGGCCCCGACCCAGTGGCCCGGCCCCGCCCCCGGGGTCGGCACCGCGACCGCGGCCCGGCCGGTGCCAGGAAGTGGGACGCCGGTCATGGGCGGCATGCTAGCCCGGCTCCGTGACAGCCCCGGCGCCCAGGCGCCCCCGCAGCCAGTGGGCGCTGGCCTTGGGGATGCGCCGCTGGCTGCCGTACTCCACGAAGACCAGCCCGAACCGCCTGGAGTAGCCCTTGGCCCACTCGAAGTTGTCCAGCAGCGACCAGACGAAGTAGCCGCGCAGGTCGACGCCCTCGGCGATCGCCTTGGCGGCGGCGCCGAAGTAGCCGGCCAGGTAGTCGACCCGCTCGACGTCGTTGACCCGGCCTTCGGGGTCGACGTAGTCGTCGAAGCAGGCCCCGTTCTCGGTGATGTACACGGGCATGTCGGTGTAGTCGGTGGCGACCCGGACCAGCACCCGGCGGAGCGCGTCGGGGGTGATGCCCCACCCGAACGAGGTCGTCGGCTCCTCGGGCGGCAGGCGGCGGGCGCCCAGCTGCGGGTCGCCGGGGTCGGCCGCGACCACGGTGTGGTGGTAGTGGTTGATGCCCAGGTGGTCCATGGGCGACTGGATGACGGCCAGGTCGCCGTCCCGCACGGCCTCGAAGGCCCCGGTGGGGGCGTAGTGCTCCAGCATGTCGGAGGGGTAGCCGCCGCGGAACAGCGGGTCCAGGAACAGCCGGTTGGCTTCGCCGTCGACGCGGCGGGCGGCGGCCACGTCCTCCTCGCGGTCGCTGGCCGCGGCCACGTCGGCCACCAGCACGGTGGTCCCGACCCGGGAGGGGCCGGCGGCCCGGAGCGCCTGGACGGCCAGGCCGTGGGCCAGGTTCAGGTGGTGGGCGGCCCGGAGGGCGGCAACCCGGTCGTTGCGCCCGGGGGCGTGCTCGCCGGTGCCGTAGCCCAGGAAGGCGGCCACCCAGGCCTCGTTGATGGTGATCCAGTCGGCGGCCAGGTCGCCGAGGGCGGCGGCGACCAGACCGGCGTACTCGCCGAAGCGCAACGCCACCTCCCGGGCCGGCCAGCCGCCCTCGTCCTCCAGGGCCTGGGGCATGTCCCAGTGGTAGAGGGTGACGAACGGGCGGACGCCACGGTCGTGGAGGCCCTGGAGCAGCTCCCGGTAGAACCCGACCGCGACCGGGTTGAGCGGGCCCCGGCCGGTGGGCTGGAGGCGCGACCACGACAGCGACAGCCGGTAGGCGCCCAGACCGAGCCAGGCGATCAGGTCGAGGTCCTCGGGCCAGCGGTGGTAGTGGTCGCAGGCGATCTCGCCGGTGTCGCCCCGGTAGACCCGCCCCGGGGTGGCGCAGAAGGTGTCCCAGATCGAGGGCCCGCGGCCTCCCTCGGCGGCCGCCCCCTCGATCTGGTAGGCGGCGGTGGCGGCCCCCCACAGAAACCCGGCCGGGAACGGCCCGGTGGCGGGGGTGGGCTGGAAGGTTCCCTGGCTCATGGGCGCTCCTCGTGTGCGAGCTGGAGCTGGACGGTGCGGATCTCCCAGGCGGCCAGCTCCAGCCGGAGGGTGTCATCGGCCACCGGCAGGTCGGCCCCGGGCCGGCCGAGCAGGTCGGCCTCCCGGGCCGCGACCAGCCGAGGGACGGTGATGGTCGCGGTGGCCGGGGCCGGGTGCTGGACGGCCAGGCGCAGCTCCAGCCAGTCGCCCCGCCGCCGCAGCGCCGACAGGGTCACCCCCTCCCCCTCGAGCGCCAGCCCGGTTGCCGGCGGCGGCGTCGCCAGGTCCTCCCCCGATGAGTCCCGGGGCCGGCTGCCGGGGGCGGTCAGCAGGTCGTGGCGGAAGCACTCCATCTGGGTGAGGACCCCGTCCTCGTGCCAGGCGCCGGCGTGCGGCAGGACAGCCAGGCTGGCCGCGACCGGGCCGAGGCACTGGGCGCCCGGGGTCGGAGTCTGCGGCCCGGCCGGCTCGTCCCGGTACCGGTGGACGTCCCGGCTGATCTGGCCGACGGAGCGGAGCAGGGTGAGGGCCAGCTCCGGGGGGTCGGTGCCCAGCTCGTACTCGGTCACCTGGTCGAGCAGGACCGCCACTCCGCCGGCGTCGACGAAGCCGCTGGCCGGGAAGGTGGGCAGCGGCACCTCGCCGTGGCCGCCCTCGGCCGAGGTGCCCCGCTCGACCACGGCGAACTGGCCCTCGGCAAAGGAGCTGGTGGCCGGGACGGCCACGGGCACGTGCAGGCGCAGGCGGTGGTCGCGGCAGGGGTTGTCGAGCTCGACCCGGAGCCGCACGAACGGCTCGCCGGCCCGCAGCTCGACCTGGGTGACGGTGCGGACGGCGGCCTGGCCGGCCGAGCGGGCGCTGCCGGCGGCGTCGAGGCCGAGCGGCCAGCGGTAGGTCCGCTCGACGGCCAGCCGGCCGCTGACCGGCCCGGCGGCCAGGGTGGTCACGGCGACCCCCTCGGGCTCGCTGACCAGCAGGTCCCCGTCCGGCGGGGCGTAGTTGTAGAGGTCGCCGGCGTCGCCGTCGTCGGCCAGCCGCCCGACCCCCCGCAGGACGACCTCGCCGGCACGCAGGTCGAGGGTGCCGTCGGCGGCGACCTCGACCGAGACCAGCCCGTTGTCGAGCCGCCCCGGCCCGGCGACCACCGGCTCGGCCGTCTCCTCCTGGCCGGCCACCGGAGGTGCCCGCACCCCCCGGCCCGGCCGGGCCACGACCGCCGTCCAGCCGAGGGCCAGCACCGGAACCTGGGCCAGCAGCCGTCGGCGCGGCGGGGCCAGGACCCGGACCTCCCACGGCTCGTCGGGGGCCGTGCCCGCGGCCGTCTCGACCTCCAGGCGCAGCTGGTCCATGTCGAGGTGGGGCGGGTCGGGATGGTCGTCGACCTCGAAGGTGAGCCGGTGGGTGCCGTCGCCCAGGTCGGCGGTGACGCCGTTGAGGACCCGGTTGTAGAGGTTGCGGCCGTGGACGCGGCGGAACAGCTCGGTCAGCCGCGACCCGGGCAGCCGCTCGGTGTGGACGAGCGCGGGGTGGCGGCCGAGCTCCTGGGTGGCCGCCCGCCACCCGTCCGGCAGCTCCAGGGCGACCTCGTCCCAGTCGTCGGGGACGGCCAGGTCGAGGTCGACCAGGCCGGCCCGGGGGAACGGGGAGGGGTTGAGCACCGCCACCGCCCCGCGCGGGACCCGGCCGGCGACCTCGGCGGCGGCCCGCTCGGCCAGGCCGGCCCCGAGCTGGGCGGCCTCCGACAGCCGGACGGCCACGTGGTCGGCGACCGCGTCGGCGCCGCAGCCGGTGATCGAGTCGTGCCCGGAGGACTCGACCAGCCGCCGCCAGCCGAGGTCGAGGAACGGGGCCGGCCAGCCGGCGCCGTGCAGGGCCAGGAGCGGCTCGGCGTAGCGGGCGAGCAGCCGCTCGGCCCGCGAGCAGGCCGCCTTGAGGCCGACCCGGGCCGAGGTGACGCCCATCAGGATGTTGGCCCTGGCCGAGGAGC
>JASLBL010000102.1 GCA_030146615.1 Actinomycetes bacterium | reverse complement strand
CCGACGCCGCCGCGGCAGGCGACCTCGACCCGCTCGCCGGCCAGGGCCCGCCGGTGGGCCTCGCGGAGGGCGTCGAGGGCGTCGTCGCGGTCGGCCGGGACCCAGAAGTCGGGCCAGCGGAGGCGCCGGTGCGGCCAGGCGGGCGCTGCGCCCTTCCCGAGGACCAGGGTGAAGTCGGCCGGGCTGGCGGGATCGCCGAGCCGGCGCCCCCGCACCCGGGCCCCGCCGGGCAGGGCGACCACCCCAGTCTCGTCCAGCCAGTCGTCAGCGGTCATCGCGGTGCCCCAGCCTATCCGGCCCCGGAAACGACGGAGGGCCCGCGCTGGGGACCGTCCCAGCGCGGGCCCGTCCGCCCCCCCGGACCTAGGAAAGGCGGCGGAGCTGGCCGCGGATGGCGCCCGGCACGAACTCGGGCGTGTGGATGTTCACGTAGTAGGCGGCGGGATGGCGGCGGATGTCGCGGAGCAGGGCCGGGTCCTGGCCGTCGACGCAGCCACCGGCCGCGGCCACGGTCGCCGGGAGGGCGGCCGGCGGCCCGCCGGCGAGCTCGGGCACGTCGAAGAACAGGACGACCACCGGGCCGGCGACCCCGGCGGCGCCGACGTGGATGTGGGCGAAGATTGGCGGGGCGATGCCCGTCCAGCCCAGGGCGAAGCAGACCCGCTCGCGGCCGGTCCGGACCAGGGCCAGGCCGCGGCCGTCGGGGTCGCCAGGACCCGGGAACTCGTTGGCACCGTTCAGCCCGGCGACGAGCTGGCGGGGCAGGTCGAGGTCGACGTGGGCGGAGCGGCGGAGCTGCCCGCGGATGGCCCCGGGGGCGAAGTCGGCGGTGTGGATGTTGACATAGAAGTCACCGGGCTTCGCCGCGATCTCTCTGGCCAGCGCGGGGTCGACGTCGACGCAGCCGGCGACCGAGCTGAGGGTGTCGGGCAGGGAGGCCGCGTTGGTGCCCGGCTCGAAGAACAGCACCACCACCGGACCGGCCACGCCGGCCCTGCCCTGGTGGATGTGGGCGGCCGTGGGGGCGCCGATCCTGGACCACTCCAGCGCGTAGCAGGCCTGGTCGCCGGCCAGCCGGACGAAGGCGCGGCCGCGGCCGTCCGGGTCGCCGGGGCCTGGGACCTCGTTGGCGCCGGAGAGGGTGGCGGCGAGCCGGGTGACCTTGCCCGACTTGCCGGAGGCGGCCGCCGGGGCGGCGAGCAGGGCCAGCCCGGACACCAGGGCGACGGCCAGGACGACGGCAGGGACGCGGTTCCGCATTCGCCTGCTCCTCGGGTCTCGGGAGATGAGGGACACAAGGACAACCACCGAGGGGCCTGTCCGCTTCCCGTGCTAGGGTCGAAAAATCGTGGAGATGAAGATCGGGATCCACCTGGGCCGGGACGACCCGCTCGGGCAGGGGGCGGCCCGGGGGGCGGACTGCGTGCAGTTCTTCCTCGGCGAGCCCAACGGCTGGAAGGTCCCGCCGCCGGGGCCGGACGCGGCCGAGCTGGCCGCCGCCGACATGGTGGTGTACGTCCACGCCCCCTACGGCATCAACCTGGCCTCGCCCAACAACCGGATCCGCATCCCCTCGCGCAAGCTGCTCGCCGAGACCTGCGCGGGCGCGGCCGCGGTGGGGGCGGCGGCGGTGATCGTCCACGGCGGCCACGTCACCGACGGCGGCGACGAGGACGAGGGCTTCGTGCGCTGGCGCAAGGCCCTCGACCAGCTCGAGTCCGAGGTGCCGGTGCTGCTCGAGAACACCGCCGGCGGCAACCACGCCATGGCCCGCCGCTTCGACACCCTGGCCCGGCTGTGGGACCGGATCGGCGACACCGGGCTCGGGTTCTGCCTCGACACCTGCCACGCCCACGCCGGCGGCGAGGAGCTGGACGGCATCGTCGACCGGGTCAAGGCGACCACCGGCCGGATCGACCTGGTCCACGCCAACGACTCCAAGGACCCGGCCGACTCGGGCCGCGACCGCCACCAGAACCTGGGCAAGGGCCAGATCGACCTCGACACCCTGGTCGGGATCGTCCAGGCGGCCGGCGCCCCGGTCATCTGCGAGACCCCCGGTCCGGCCGAGGCCCAGCGGGCCGACATCGAGCTGCTCCGCACCCGCATCGGCGGCCGCTAAGCTAGGGCCCGACGTCACCCGAGCCCGGAGGCCGCCCCGAATGCCAGCAACGCCGACCGTGAACCCGACCCGGGCCGCGCTCGAGGCCGCCGTCCTCGACCTGACCGACGAGCAGATCGCCAGCGCCCTCTGCAAGGTCGACCGGGCCGTCAAGGTCGCCTTCGAGGAGCGGGCCAGCTACGCCTGGCCGCGCGAGGCCCAGCTCAGCCTGCTGGCCGCGCTGGCCTCCCGGCTGGAGCGCGGCCGGGTCCCGGCCAAGACCTGAGCGGCCTCAACCCGAGGTCCGCGACGCCGCCTGGCGGCCGTCGTCATAGGGGTGCTCGACGATCGCGACCACCCGCGAGGAGAGGAACCGGGCCGTCCGCACCGGCTGCCCGGTCCGGGTCACCTCGGCCACCTCGACCATGGTCCGCGACGTGGTCACCTCGACCCGCCGCCCCGACCGGGTGGCCACGATCTCGAACTCCCGGACGCCACCGTTCCCGGTGTCGACCAGCACCTCGATCTTGTCCCCACGCATACCGGGCAGCCTAGCCCCTCCACGCCGCACTGGATAGCCCGCCGGCGGGACCGCGCCTGCCCACACCCCGCCGGGCGATACTCCGCCCACCCGGATGGCGATGCGCCCGGTCAGCCGGAGGCCGCTCCCAGCTCCACCCCGAGCACGGCCGCGGTCGCCGCCACTCCCGGCCCGTCCCCTTGCTCGGCCAGCTCGTCCCCGGCCGCCAACGCCGCCGGCGTGTCCAGATCCGCCGCCAGCGCCGCGGCAGCCGCCTCGGGCAGCCGCGCCCCAGCCCCAACCCCCGGCTCCTGGGGCCCCCGGACGGGAGGGTAGCCGATGCGGGCATCGGGGGGGCGGGGTTGTCCACAGGCCTGGCGCCAAGCGGAGAGGCGTTCGGCGGCCTCCTTGAGCTCGGCCGGGTCCCACTCCCAGGCGGAGCGCCAGTGGTGGGCGAGCAGGGCCAGGCGGATGGCGGCCGGCTCGTGGTCGCGGAACAGGTCGCGGGGGAAGACCAGGTTGCCCAGCGACTTGGACATCTTCTCGCTCTGGTAGCGGACCATGCCGGTGTGCAGCCAGCGGCGCGCGAACGGGGCCGAGTTGGCCGACTCCGACTGGGCCCGCTCCGACTCGTGGTGAGGGTAGATCAGGTCGGCCCCGCCGCCGTGCAGGTCGATGGTGACCCCCAGGTACTCCCGGGCCATGGCCGAGCACTCCAGGTGCCAGCCGGGGCGGCCCCTCCCCCACGGGCTGTCCCACCACGGCTCCCCCGGCTGGCTGCGCTGCCAGACGACGAAGTCCAGCGGGTGGCGCTTGCGCGGGTCGTCGGGGTCGCCGCCCCGCTCGGCCAGCAGCTCGCGCTGCTCGTCCGGGCGCAGCCCCGACAGCTTCCCGAACGCTGGATAGCTGGTCACGTCGAACAGCACGGTGCCGTCGACCACATAGGCGTTGCCGCGCTCGACCAGCCGGCCGGCCAGCTCGAGCATGGCCGGGATCTCCTCGGTGGCCTTGGGGAACAAGGTCGGGCGGGCCACATTCAGAGCGTCCATGTCCTCGAGGTAGGCGGCCGTCTCGCGCCGTCCCAGCTCCAGGTAGTCCTCGCCGTCCCTGGCCGCCCGGGCGAGCACGTCGTCGTCGACGTCGGTGACGTTCTGGCAGTAGGTGACCTCGTGGCCGCGGGCCCGCAGGAACCGGACCAGGGTGTCGAAGGCGACGTAGGTGAAGGCGTGCCCGATGTGGGCGGCGTCGTACGGGGTGATGCCGCAGACGTACAGGGTGACCCGCCGGCCCAGCCGCAGCGGGGCCTTGCCGTCCGGCGGCCCAGCCAGCACCAGAGGGGGGACGGCGGGCTGCTGGTTCATGGCCAGGATGGTACCGGTGTAGCTTCGGCAGGTGCCCGACTCCCCCGCCCCCGCGCCGGCCCCCTCGGCCCCGCCGGTCCTGGCCGTCGTCGGGGTCGCCGTCCTCGACGGCGGCGGCGGCCCGGCGGTGCCCGGCCAGACGGTGGTCGCCGCCGGCGGCCTGATCGAGCGGGTCGGTCCGGCGGCCGCGGTCGTCGCGCCGCCGGGCGCGATCGTGGTCGACGGGTCGGGCGCCACCCTGCTCCCCGGGTTCGTCGACGCTCACGTCCACCTCGACTTCTATCCACCGGCCGAGGTCCTGGCCGGCGGGGTGACGACCGTGCGCGACCTCGGCTGGCCGGCCGACCGCCTGGCCAACCTGATCGAGACGGCGGCGGCCCCGGAACCGGTCTCGCCACGGCTGCTGGCCGCCGGGCAGATCGTGACCGTCCCCGGCGGCTACCCGACCCGGGCGCCGTGGGCCCCGCCGGGCACGGCCCGCCCGGTGGACGGGACCGCCGAGGCGGTGCGGGCGGTGGACGAGCTGGCCGCGGCCGGGGCGGCCGTGATCAAGGTCGCCCTCGACGACCGGGTCGGCCCGACCCTGCCCGCCGCCGTCCTGGCCGCCCTGGTCGGGGCGGCCGCCGGCCACGGCCTCGGCGTGACCGCCCACGTCGGCACGGCCGCCGAGGCGGCCAAGGCCCTGGCCGCCGGTGTCGGCGAGCTGGCCCACTGGCCGTTCGACCCCAGCCCCCTGCCCGACGCCCTGGTCGACGCCCTGGCCGAGTCGGTGGTGGCCGTGCCCACCCTGCACATCGACCCGAGCCCGGCCCGCCGGTCCGGGGTGCGCCGGTTCCTGGCCCGGGGCGGGCGGGTCGTCTACGGGACCGACCTCGGCAACCAGGGACCGCCTCCGGCGGTAGACACCGAGGAGCTCCGCCTGCTGGTCGAGGCCGGCCTGGGCCCCGGGCCGGCCCTGGCCGCGGCCACCTCGCTGGCCGCGGCCCATCTGGGGCTGGACGGCACCGGCCGGATCGCGCCCGGCGCCCGGGCCGACCTGCTGCTGGTCGACGGCGACCCGCTGGAGAACCTGTCCGCCCTGGAGCGCGTGCTGCTGGTCACCCGTGACGGCCGGGTCGCGGCGGCTAATTCCCGACGCTAGAGCTGTGGGCACCTTGTCGCCTGCTGTGGCCCATTTGCCACACGATCGCGTCATTCCGGTCTGACTCAGGGTCTGAGACAGAACCCGTTCCACCTTTTTCCCGGCTGTTTCAGCAAAGATTTCGAGCCCAGTTGTTGCGAACCGGTGGTCGGTATGGTTATCTTCGGGAAATCAGCGTGGTGGGGGTACCAGAATGCGCTGATAGGCAATGAAAGGAGCCTGCATGGGCACCAAGACGATCACCATGTACGTCTCGGACATCGACAAGTCCGAGATCGCCGAGGGCGAGGCCTACCAGCTGTCCATCCGTCACCCCGACGGATCGACCCAGCAGCTCGACATCTCGGCCAAGAACTACCGCGACCTCAAGCTCGAAGGCCTGGGCAAGACGCTCAAGAAGCGCGGCCGCAAGCCCGGCTCCACCTCGAGGACGACGGTCGCCACCCGCCGTCGCGGCAATGCCCGCAACAGCGCCAGCACCAAGGCCGACTCGGCCTGACACGCAGCGGCACCCGACGCCCGTGCCAATTGGCACGGGCGTCGGCGTTTCAGGAGCCGGCCTGGCAGGCGGTGCACACTCCGAAAACATCCGCCTGGTGGTCGGTGATGGCGAATCCGTAGCGGTGCGCGACCCGGGACGCCCACAGGTCGACCCCGCAGGCGTCGATCTCGACGACCCGGCCACACCGCTGGCAAACCAGATGGTGATGGTGAACCGGATTGCAGAGGCGGAACAACGCCTCGCCGGATTCACGCCGGAACACGTCGACCCGCCCGGCGTCGACCAGCCCCTGGAGGGCGCGGTAGACGGTCGCCAGCCCGACGGAACGGCCGAGGCCGGCGTGCAGGTCCTTGGCCGAGAGCGGCTCCGGCGCCTTTCGCAGGGCGTCCAGCACGGCCGTGCGCTGCCTGGTGATGCGCGCCGGCTCGGGAATTCGGCCGTCGGTCATGGGACCCAAGTCTACCCGGCACGCCGGGGGGACTCAGAGGACCTTGATCGACCGGGGCACCCCTTGGGGTTCCCCGGACCCCTCCGGCCGGACCCCCTGCCGTCCATCTGCCAGAATCACGCCGTGCCAGCTGTCCCTCCGGGCGCCTACCGGCGCTACGCCCTGGTCTACGACCTGGTCTGGCGGGCGGCGCCCTACGACCGGTTCGTGGACCTGTGCCTGGAGGCCGCCGCCGCCCAGGGGACCCGGGTCGAACGGGTGCTGGTGGCCGCCTGCGGCACCGGCAACGCCGCCGTCGAGCTGGCCGGGCGCGGCTACCAGGTCGCCGGCTTCGACCTGTCCCTGCCCATGCTGTCGGTGGCCGCGGCTAAACGGCCGGGCCGGCCGCCCTGGCTGGCCGCCGGCGACCTCCGGGCCGTGCCCGTGCGCGACGGCTGGGCCGACCTGGCCCTGGTCCTCAACGCCAGCATCAACTACCTGCTCGAGCCGGAGGAGGTGGTGGCCGCCCTCGGCCACCTCGGCCGCACGGCCGCCCCCGGCGGCACGGTGGTGGTCGAGCCCCTCTCGCCCCGGTTCGTCCACGAGGGCTGGGCGCCGGGCCGCCGGCTCGAGCGCGACGACCTGCGCCTCGACGCCAGCTACGAGGTCGCCGGCGACCTGCTGGTCGAGCGGCTCCGGTGGTCGCTCGGAGGTGTCGAGGAGGCCGAGACCTACCGCCAGCGTCTCTACGGCGACGCCGAGCTCGAGGCGATGCTGGCCGCGGCCGGGCTGGAGCTGGCCGAGCGGCGGCCGATGTGGCCGGCCATCCCGGCCCAGCCGGCCCGGGGCCGCACCCTCTGGGTCGCCAGGCCGCCAGCGTGACGCGCCTTGCGCGATACGCTGGGGCCAGGGTTGGATTGCGACGCAACCGTAGGTAGGAGAGCCAGCGTATGACGTCCACCGTGCACCTCGAGATCCCTGCGTCCGGCGCCTACCTCGCGGTGGCGCGGGCTGCCGCCACCGGGCTGGCGGCCCAGCTCCAGTTCACCTACGAGGACATCGACGACCTCCGGATCGCGGTCGACGAGGCGTGCACCCAGCTGCTGGCCAGGCGGGGCAGCGCGACCACCCTGAACGTCGCCTACCACCTGGCCGAGGCCGAGCTGCGGGTCGACGTCTCGATCGAGGCCTCCGACCGTGGCGACCCGCTGGAGCGGGACACCTTCGCCTGGCAGATCCTGTCGGCCATGACCGACGAGGTCCGCGAGCAGTCCGAGGCCGGCCGGCTGCGGCTCAGCTTCACCAAGGCGGGCGGCCGCGGGTGAGCGAGGTCCCCAACAGCGGCGTGCACCAGGGACCGGAATCCACCGGCAACGGCACCGTCCCGCTGAACGGACGCACGGTCGACCGGGGCCACGCCAAGGACCTGTTCCGGCGCTTCGTCGAGACCCGCAACCCGGCCCTGCGCGAGGAGCTGGTCGGGCTGCACCTGCCCCTGGTCGAGTACCTGGCCCGGCGGTTCCGCAACCGCGGCGAGCCGCTGGAGGACCTGGTCCAGGTGGGCACCATCGGCCTGCTCAAGGCCATCGACCGCTTCGACCTGGAGCGCGAGGTGGAGTTCTCGACCTACGCCACCCCGACCATCGTGGGCGAGCTCAAGCGCCACTTCCGCGACAAGGGGTGGGCGGTCCGGGTCCCCCGTCGCCTCCAGGAGCTGAACCTGTCGCTCAACAAGGTGGTGGCCGAGCTGTCCCAGGAGATCGGGCGCTCCCCCACCGTGGCCGAGATCGCCACCAAGGCCCGCCTGCCCGAGGAGGAGGTGCTGGAGGGCCTTGACACCTCCAACGCGTACGCGGTCGTCTCCCTGGACGCCCCCGCCGGCGGCGAGGACGCCCCGGCGGTCAGCGAGCACATCGGCGCCGAGGACGAGAGTCTGGAGGCGCTCGAGTACCGGGCCGCCCTCGGCCCCCTGATCGCCGGGTTGCCCGAGCGCGAGCGCCGCATCCTCTACCTCCGCTTCTTCGGCGGCATGACCCAGTCCCAGATCGCCGCCCGCCTCGGCATCTCCCAGATGCACGTCAGCCGGCTCCTCAACCGTACCCTGGCGGTTCTCCGCGAGGGTCTCCTCGAGGACGAGGAGACCCGCTAAGAACGGTAGGCCGATGACCATGGCACAGGCGCTCCTGGGGGGCCGTGGGGGGAGCGAGCTCCCCCCACATGGATCAGGGACTGCGGGTTGGTAGCCTGCCGGCGCAATCTAGCTGTATGAGGCTTGCACTCATCGCCAACCCGCATGCCAGCCAGGTCAGCGGCCGCCGGCGCGACCGGGTGGTGGCCGCCATCCGGGCCCGCCACAAGCTGGAGCTGCTCCAGACCAGCCACCCCGGGCAGGCGACCGAGCTGGCCGCCCGGGCGGTGGCCGACGGGGCCGAGGTGGTCGCCGTGCTCGGCGGCGACGGCACCGTCAACGAGGTCGTCAACGGGCTGCGCGAGGGGGCCGCGTCCCTCGCCCTGCTCGGCGGGGGCCGGGTCAACGTGGTCGCCCGCGGCCTCGGCCTGCCCGCCGACCCCGACCGGGCCGTCGCCCGCATGCTCGACCTGCTGGCCGCCGGAGCCCGCCGCCGCCTGACCCTGGGAGTCGCCGGCGAGCGCTGCTTCGTCCTCAACGCCGACCTCGGCCTCGGAGGAGCGATCGTCCGCGAGGTCGAGCGCCGCCAGCGGGCCAAGCAGCTGTACGGCGACCGGGCGTACGTGGCCGCCGGGCTCAGGGCCCTCCTGGTCGGCTACGACCGCGACCACCCGCACCTGACCGTCCACCTGCCCGACGGCCGCCCGCCCCGGCGCGGCTTCTTCACCCTGGTCGGCAACGGCGACCCGTTCACCTATCTCGGCCGGCGGCCGTTCCGGCCGACGCCTCAGGCGACCTGGGACGGCGGGCTCGACCTGCTGGTCGGGGAGACGATGGCGGCCAGGTCGCTGGCCCGGGCCGTGACCGGCATGCTCTCGCCCCACCCGCGGGCCGGCTACCCGGGGCTGCCGGTGCTCCACGACCTCGACGGCTTCTCGCTGTCGGCCGACATTCCGCTGCCTTTCCAGCTCGACGGCGAATATGTCGGCGACCGGACCAGTGTGACGTTCGGATGCCTTCGCTCCGCGCTCACCGTGGTCGCACCGCCGGCGCGTGCGTAATTCTCCCGAGAGATATCGGCCATTCTCATTATGTCGTCGGTACCAGATACGCAACGACCATGGCTTCTGGGTGTTTCATTGCGCTGAGAACGGGTACGGAAGCGATGCAACCAACCTTGGGCGTGTGCGGCAAATGATGGAGTTTCAACCGCTCGAGCGAGAATTTGGTCCTTCCCAAGGCCGGATTACTGTCCTAGACTCACGCCGCTCTTGCCCTTCCCCCAGGGCTTGCACCGGAAAGTGAGGATGTCAATGGATTGGCGCCATCGTGCCCGCTGCCGCGATGTCGACCCCGAGCTGTTCTTCCCGGTCGGCACCACCGGCCCGGCCGAGGCCCAGGTACAGTCGGCCAAGGCTATCTGTGCGCTCTGCCCCGTCCGTGAGGAGTGTCTCCAGTGGGCGCTGGACACGGCCCAGGACGCGGGTGTCTGGGGCGGTCTGTCCGAGGAGGAGCGGCGCGCCCTGCGCCGTGGACAGCGCCGCAGAGTGCGCATCGCCTAACGCGTCCACCCCCGAGCCGCATGGCGGTTCCGCGCGACGTGGGCGAGGTCCTGTCCGGATCGACGGGTTCATTCAACTCGCCTGAAGCGGTACGATCGAGATGAACAGATCGTCCGGTGAAGGGGGCGGTATGGGTGACGTCGTTCGCATCCTCGTAGCAGATGACCATCCGCTGACGCGGGACGGCATCAAGGCCGCGCTGGCGCTGGACGCCGAGTTCGAGGTGGTGGCCGAGGCCTGCGACGGCCAAGAGGCGGTGAGCCTGGCCGAGGAGGTCAAGCCCGACGTGGTCCTCATGGACGTGCGCATGCCCGTCCTCGGGGGCATCCGGGCCACCCAGACCATCTCCAGGACCGTGCCCAACGCCCGGGTGATCATGCTGACCGTCGAGGAGACCCAGGCCCGGGTGGGCGAGGCCATCCAGGCCGGGGCCGCCGGCTACCTGCTCAAGGACATTGACGCCCACGAGCTGGCCCGGGCCGTGCACCTGGCCGCCGAGGGCTCGGCGGTTATCCACCCCAACCTGACCCGCCAGTTCATCGAGGAGATCCGGCAGCTCACCCGGGGCGAGCAGAGCGTCTCCACCCTCTCGGCCCGCGAGGTCGAGGTCCTCCAGATGATCGCCTACGGCTCCACCAACCGTGAGGTCGCCGAGGCCCTGCACATCTCCCCCCAGACGGTGAAGACCTACCTGGAGCGGATCTTCACCAAGCTGGGCGTCTCCGACCGGACCCGGGCGGTCGCCGTGGCCCTCAAGCACGGCATCGTGGAGTAGGCTCCCGCCATGGGCGAGCCGCTGCTGTTTCTTTTGGTGGCCGCGGCCGCGGTGACCGTCGGCCTTGCTCGGGGCGGGGGCCTGCGGCGGCTGCGCGACCACGGGATCAAGGGGGTCTGGCTGGCCGCGGTCTGCCTGGCCGTGCAGGCCACCGTGGTGGTCCTGCCCATGCCCGGAATCGGCGGGGCCGTGCTGCTCCTGGTCGCCCTGGCCACGCTGCTCGGGATCGCCAGGGCCAACGCCCGCCTGCCCGGGGTGCCGCTGCTGGCCCTCGGCCTGCTCCTCAACCTGATCGTGGTCCTGGCCAACGTCGGCATGCCGGTCCCGGCCGCGACCCTGGAGCGGGCCGGGATCGCGGTCGAGCAGCCGGCGCCCGACCGCCCGGACGCCAAGCATGTGCTGGAGCGCGACGGCAGCCGCCTCGGGCTGCTGGGCGACCGGCTGGCCGTCCGGCCGCTGCGCACCGTCACCGGCTACGGCACCGTGATCGAGCTGGCCGGCCTGTTCCTGCTCCTCCAGCACCTGGTCCGCGGCCCCGGCCCGTTCCGGCGCGAGGACGGGACCGCCCACGGCGCCCACGAGGCCAGGACGGTCCCGTGGACGACGTGGGCGGAGTGACCCCCCGGGCGGTGCGCCGGCGCTTGCCTAGCCCGTTGGCTCCTCCCGCAGGTCGTTGGCGAGCTCGCGGATCTTGGCCTCCGGGTAGCGGCGGTGGCCGCCGAGGGTCTTGAGGAAGGGCAGCTTGCCCTCCTTGGCCCAGCGGGAGACCGTCTTGGGCGAGACGTGGAGGATGTCGGCCACCTCGGCGGTACGGAGGTAGCTCGGAGCCTCGATCCTGGTGCCAGTCTTGCGTTGTGCCACCGGTTCGTCCCTTTCTCGAGTCCGAACCCCGACAGGCGAGCCGAGCAGAAGGACGTGCGGCGGAGAACGGGTCTGTCGGTCACCCTGCTGGGAGCAGTGCGAACAGGGCGATTATTAGGACTGGCCCGAGCGCCCACCATAGCCCGGTTGGGCGGTTTCAGCTCGAAACTTCCACCTAGGTGTCGATCACTAGGGAAGGTCGACTCAACGCCCTATGTGGCGATGATGACCTGGGAGCCGGGCCTTCAGCCAGTCCACGGTGAGCCCCAGCCCCTCCTCCAGCCGGGTCCAGGGCTGCCAGTTCAGCGCCTTGCCGGCGGCCGCCGGGTCCAGGGCCGAGCGGCGCGGGTCGCCGGGCCGGGCCGGGGCCCACTGGGGCTCGCCCTCCCAGCCGATCCGGGCCGCCAGCTGCTCGACCACGTCCAGGACGCCGGTGGCCGTGCCGGTGCCGACCAGGACCCGCCCGGGGGCCGGGGTGGCGTGGACGGCCCGGGCGACGGCGTCAACGGCGTCGTCGACGAACAGGAAGTCGCGCTCCTGGCGGCCGTCGCCGTCGACCCGGGGCGGCCGGTTCTGGAGCATCGTCCAGGCGGCCCTGGCCACCAGGCCGGGGCCGAGCGGGTCCTGGCGCGGCCCGTAGACGGTGCCGAGCACCAGGGTGGCCACCTCGAGGCCGCGGGCCCCGAACGCGCCGGCGTAGGCCTCCAGGGCCAGACGGGCCGCGCCGAGGGGGTGCACCGGCCGGGGGACGTCGCCGGCCCTGGTGACCCCGGTGAGCTGGGCCGGGTACAGGTAGGCGCCGGAGGAGACGAGCACCGCCCTGGCCCCGGTGGCGGCCGCCGCCCGCAGGACCTCGATCCCGCCCGGGACCACCGCCCTGGCCTCGGCCGTCGGGTCCTCCCAGGCCCGGACCGGGTCGATCGCGGTGGCCAGGTGGACCCAGGCGTCGGCCCGCACCCGGTCGGCGAGGGTGGCCAGGCCGCCCTGGGCGACGTCCATGCGGTGGAAGCGGACCCCGCCCCGGCGCCTGGCCTCGGCCAGGTTGGCCAGGTGCCCGTGGGACAGGTCGTCGACCACCACGACCTCGTCGCCCTCGGCCTGGAGCCGGTCGACCAGGCTGGCCCCGAGGAACCCGGCCCCCCCGGCCACCACCACCAGCAAGCTTCCTCCCGCGTCGTGCCGCTCGGCGCAGTCTAACCCCGTCGGCCCAGGCGCCGGGGGGGCCAGTAGGCGAACCGGACCCGGCCGAGGAGGGCGTCGGCGCCGACGGGGCCGAAATCGCGGCCGTCGGTGCTGGCCGCCCGGTGGTCGCCCAGGACCAGGTACTC
The DNA here is from genome assembly GCA_030146615.1 of Actinomycetes bacterium. Classification (GTDB taxonomy): domain Bacteria; phylum Actinomycetota; class CALGFH01; order CALGFH01; family CALGFH01; genus CALGFH01. The sequence goes on along the minus strand of JASLBL010000102.1, from coordinate 3,345 downwards.
GGCCGGGCCGAGCTCCACTTCGAGCTCGCCAGCCCCGGCGTCGCCGACCAGGTAGGGCTCGGGGACCGGGGCCCCGTCGACCTCCAGCCGCCCGGCGGCCAGCCGCACCCGCTCCCCCGGCAGCCCCACCACCCGCTTGACGACGTCGAGGCTGGAGGGGTCCGGGGAACCCCGAGGGGGTGCCCCGGTGGATCGGGAGCGGGCGAGCACGACCAGGTCGCCGCGGCGGGGTGGGCGGACCAGGGGGGCGACGGCGATCCGGTGACCGGGGTCGAGGGTCGGCCGCATGCTGCCGCCCTCGACGAGCATCGGCTCCAGCCGGGCCCGGCGCACGGCCAGGCCGGCGGCCACCAGGGCGCCGAGGGCCAGCGCGCCCGCCCCCAGGGCGGTTGTCCTCCGCATGGCCCGATCTTCCCGCGGCCGCGGTGTGCGGCGAAAGCCGTGGGGGTAGTAACGTCGGGCGGAGACATCGAACGGAAGGGGACGATGCGCATGATCGCCGAGCGCTTGGCCGCATGGATCCGGCCCACCCGGGTCGTCCACGCCCACTGCGACCTGCCCTGTGGCGTGTACGACCCTGCCCAGGCCCGGATCGAGGCCGAGTCGATGGCCAAGATCGTCGAGAAGTACCACGCCAGCGACGACGAGGTATTCCGCGACCGCGCCATCCTGATCAAGGAGCAGCGCGGCGAGCTGGTCAAGCATCACCTCTGGGTGCTCTGGACCGACTACTTCAAGCCCCAGCACCTCGAGCAGTTCCCCAACCTCCACGACCTGTTCTGGCAGGCAACCAAGCAGGCCGGCCAGGCCAAGCACTCGGTCGACGCCGCCGACCAGCAGAAGCTGCTCGACCTGATCGCCGAGATCGACGACATCTTCCAGAAGTCGAAGAGCGGCTGAGGAGACGCGAGTGGCCGGCCCGATGGGCCGGCCACTGCGTGTCTGGATTTGTTGTTAGGGGTTGGCCAGCCGCTTGCCCCGGTAGTTGGGGAAGATCAGGGGCTGGTGCTGCCAGCACATGCCGGTCTTGTTGTAGATCGACAGGCGCGTGTCACAGTCCTGCTCCCGGCAGACACGGCCGACCCGCTCAACCTTGGAGGCCGGCGGGTCGCTGCCGGGTCGGTGGCCCTTCACGTTGTCGGAGCGCATCGTGTGCTTCACCGTCCTTCCACCATCATTCATACGCCGGTGGACATAAAGACGGTTTCACGACGGCGAGGTGTTCCCTCGCAGGATCGTCCGCTCGACCCGGACCCGCAGCGACTCGACCACGGTGGCGGGCACGGGCTCGGGAGAGTCGGCGCAGCGGCGGACCAGCTGCTTGAAGCGCCGGTCGAAGCGGACCGCCCGCTGGCAGTGCTCGCACTCGGCGAGGTGGGCCTCCAGCTCCTCGCAGGTGGTCGGCGGGGCCTCGTGGTCAAGGTAGAGCCAGACGAACCCCAGGACGTCGTTGCAGTCCCGGCACTCGCCGCCCCCGCCTACTTCGGCCGAACCCATTCCTGTCCCTCCTCGAGCAGCCCCCGGTCGGCCGCGAACTCCCACAGTCGCCGCTGGAGCTGACGCCGACCACGGTGCAGCCGGGACATCACGGTCCCGATCGAGGTGCCCATGATGTCGGCGATCTCCTTGTAGGAGAAGCCCTCGACGTCGGCCAGCAGCACCGCCACGCGGAACTGCTCGGGCAGCGAGTCGAGCGCCTCGCGGACCTCCTCCTCGGGGATCTGGTCGAGCAGCAGCTCCTCGGGCGTCTCGGCCCCCGATGGGTTGGCGTTGGCGATCCGCTGGTACAGCGAGAAGTCGTCGACGTCCTCGGTCGGGACCGACTGCGGGTTGCGCTGCTGCTTGCGGTAGGCGTTGATGTAGGCGTTGGTGAGGATCCGGTACAGCCAGGCCTTGAGGTTGGTGCCGGGCTCGAACTGATGGAAGGCGTTGTAGGCGCGCAGGAACGTCTCCTGGACCAAGTCCTCGGCGTCGGCCGGGTTCCGGGTCAGGCGCAGGGCGCCGGCGTAGATCGTGTCCAGCAGCGGGATGGCCGAGTCGGAGAAGCGCTGGCGGCGCTCCTCCTCGGACTCGTCGGCCGGGGCGCGGGCACCGTCGGGAGCCGCCGGGATGATCTCGTCGCCCAGGTCAGAAGTGGAGCTTGTTGGCTGTACCAGGAGGTCCTCCGCTCCGAGGAACTGCGGCCACGGGACAAGGGTCGCCACCGGGGCAGGATAGCGCACCCTCACACCTCCGCAGCTCGAACGGTCTCGTTGCCTCCGGAGGGTGCAACCGTGGTCGCATGGCGGGCATTCCCACGGACGCCGATCAAGCGTCGACGTCGCATTCACGTGCGTTGCTCGCTAGGCAGGCCCTCCGCATGCGCGTCGGGCACGATTGATCGGCGTCCGTCAGCTGGATACCACGTCGACCTCGTGGTAACCGCTCGCGCCCGAGGGGTGGGGCGGGGCCTGGCGGGCGGTCTGGAGGTCGCCGCGGCCGTCGACGGCCCGGACCTTGAGCCGGTACCGCCCTGAGGCGCCGGCGGGCAGGGGCAGGCGCCACTGGCGCCAGGCGGCCCTGGCCAGCTCACGCCGGAGGGTGGCCGGGACCCAGCTGGCCCCGCCGTCCAGCGACACCTCGACCCGCCGGATGCCCCGGTCCCCCGCCCAGGCCAGGCCGGCGACCACCCCGGCGCCGTCGGCCGAGGTCAGCTCCTGGGGGACGTCGATGCGGCTGGCCGTCTTGATCTCGGCCACGTTGTCCCAGCCGTCGGAGCGCTGCCAGTAGCCCTCGTAGTCGTAGTCGACCACCTCGATGCGCTCCAGCCACTTGACGTTCTTCATGCCGTAGATGCCGGGGGCGATGATCCGGGCCGGGAACCCGTGGGCCCGGGGCAGGCTGCGGCCGTTCATCCCGTAGGCGACCACCGTCGTCGGCTCCAGCGCCTTGGCGATGGGCAGCGAGTCGGTGTAGCCGCCGACGGCGTGGAACACCACCCGGACCGCGCCCTCACCGGCCCCGCCGGCCCGCTCCAGCACCTGGGCCAGCGGCACCCCGGTCCACTTGGCCGTGCCCACCAGGTCTCCGCCGACCAGGTTGGAGATGCACTGGAGGGTCACGAACTGCTCGGTCGAGGCCATCGCCAGCAGCTCGTCGTAGCCGAGGCTGACCGGCCGGCCGACCAGGCCGTCGACCCGCAGCCGCCAGGAGCCCTTGTCGACGTTGGGGTCGATGATCGACTCGTCGACCGTGTAGTGGAGCCGGTTGCTGGTCACCTCGGGGGTGAGGCCGGCGATCTCCCAGGCGGCCGGGCCGTCGCCGGCCGCCGGCGGCCGCCCCGGTCCGCCCGGTGCCGCCGCCGGC
>JASLBL010000062.1 GCA_030146615.1 Actinomycetes bacterium | reverse complement strand
GCCGGCGGCGGGATCCTCCACATCGAGGCCCCGCCCGAGGAGGTCGTGGTCCGGGGCGGGCTGTTCCACGGCTTCCAGCTCTGGGTCAACCTGCCCGCCCGGCTCAAGATGACCCCGCCCCGCTACCAGGACATCCGCGGCGGCGCGGTGAAGCTGCTGAGCTCAACGGACGGTGGCGCCCTGCTGCGGGTGATCGCCGGCGAGGTCGCCGGCCACCAGGGCCCCGGCGTCACCTACACGCCGATCTCCCTGCTGCACGCCACCCTGGCCCCGGGAGCACGGCTGGATCTGCCCTGGCGGACCGACTTCAACGCCCTGGTCTACGTGCTGGCCGGCTCGGGCTCGGTCGGCCCCACGCGCCAGCCGGTCCGCATGGGCCAGCTGGCCGTCTACGGTCCCGGCGACCTGATCACGGTCGAGGCGGCCGCCGCCCAGGAGTCGCGGCACCAGCAGCTCGACGTCCTGGTCCTTGGCGGCCAGCCCATCCGCGAGCCGGTGGCCGCCTACGGCCCGTTCGTGATGAACACCCGCGCCGAGCTCATCCAGGCCTTCGAGGACTACCAGGCCGGCCGGCTCGGCACGATCCCGGCCGAGCCCCGCCCGGGCCACGAGGTCCTCTAGGGGGCCCTCGGCAGCAGCCGGTCGATCGGGTCGAGGACCAGGTCGGGGGCGTCGGCGGGGGCGAGGCGCTCCAGGTCCTCGGGGCGGGTGTCGCCGGTCAGGACCAGGGCGGCGGTCGCGCCGGCGTCCAGGGCCATGCGGATGTCGGTGGTCAGCCGGTCCCCGACCATCACGCAGTCGGCCGCCTCCACCCCCAGCCCGGAGAGGGCGGCCTCCAGCATGGCCGGATCAGGCTTGCCGGTGGTCGTCTCGCAGGCCACGCCGGTGCAGGCCTCGATGGCGGCGACGATGGCGGCGCAGTCGGGCTCGCCCCGGCCGCCCGGGAACGGGCAGTACCTGTCCGGGTTGGTGGCGACCAGCCGGGCCCGGCGGTGGAACCAGATGGCGTCGAAGGCGATCTGGAGCTTCTCGTAGGTGAAGGTCCGGTCGTAGCTGGCCACCACGACGTCGATCTCGGCCGGGTCGCTGGAGGTGCGGATGCCGGCCTGGTCCAGGGCCCGGATCAGCGGCGGCTCGCTGATCGGGTAGACGACGGCGTCGGGGGCGTTGTCGAGCAGCCAGCGGGTCATCGTGACGACGGTGTTGACGATCTCGCCGACCGGGGTGGGCAGGCCCAGCCCGCCCAGCTTGGCCGCGTACTGCTCGGGGTCCTTGGTCGGGTTGTTGGACAGGAACCGCACCGGCAGGTCCCGCTCCCGCAGGCCCTCGATCAGCCGCCTGGCCCCTGGCAGCAGCTCGTCGCCGAGGTAGATGGTGCCGTCGAGGTCGAACAGGTAGGCCGCGTACGGCCGGTCGGGGACGCGCTGGCTGGGGGGCCGGGGCATCGGGGCGGTCAGGCCACGATCCGCAGCGGCTGCTCGAGCACGTCCTTGAGCTGGGCCAGGAACCTGGCCCCGGTGGCCCCGTCGACGGCCCGGTGGTCGATCGACAGGGTCAGACGCAGCACCTGATGGACCTCCACCGCCCCACCGGCGGTGGCCACCGGCTCCGGCTCAGCCGCGCCGACGGCCAGGATGGCCGCCTCCGGAGGGTTGATCACAGCCGTGAACTGCTTCACCCCGAACATACCAAGGTTCGACACCGTGAACGTCCCCCCACCCACGTCGGAAGCAGCCAGCTGGCCCGTCCGGGCCCGACCGATGAGATCCCTCGCCTCCCGGGCGATCTGGGTCAGGCGCTTCCGGTCGGCGTCGCGGATCACCGGCACGATCAGGCCTCCCTCCAGGGCCACCGCAATCCCGACGTGGACCCTGCGGTGCCGGATCAGCTTGTCCCCGCCGAATGATACGTTCAGTTCGGGGCTGGTCCGCAGCAGCACCGCACATGCCTTGACGACAAGGTCGTTGACGCTGACCTTGAGGTCCTCGCCGCCGGTCGCCAGCTGCCGGTTCAGCTCGGCCCGGAAGCCGGCCAGCGCCTGCGTGTCGACCCGGATGGTCAGGAAGAAGTGGGGTGCCGACTGCATCGATTCGACCAGCCGGCGGGCCACCACCCGCCGCATGCTGGATAGCGGGACTTCCTCCACCTCCCTCGGAGCCGGGGTGGCCGCCGGAGTGGGTGGTGGGGATGCCGTGGCCGCGAGCGCTTCGACGTCCGCCCGCAGGATGCGGCCGCGGCGCCCACTGCCGGTGACCGCGGCCAGGTCGACCCCGAGGTCGCCGGCCACGGCACGGGCCAGCGGCGTGGCCAGGATCCGGCCGTCGCCGTCGCCCGGGTCCGGCGTGGTCGTCGGCATGGCCGTCCCTCCTATCGGCGACCGGAGCGGGACTTGCGGGGCGGCGCGGTGTGGACCGGCAGGCCCAGCGCGACCATGGTCGCCTCCATGGTGCTCTCGCCGAGGGTCGGATGAGCGTGGATGGTGTCGGCGATGTCGTGCAGGGTGGCCTCCAGGTGCATGGCGAGCACGCCCTCGGGAATCAGGTCGCTGGCGTTCGGCCCGATGATGTGGACGCCCAGCACCTCCCCGTACTTGCGGTCGGCGACCACCTTGACCAGCCCTTCGGTGGACCCGTAGGTCTGGGCCCGGCCAAGGGCGGTGAAGGGGAAGCGGCCGACGGCCACGTCGTGGCCGGCCTCGGCGGCCTTGGCCTCGGTCAGGCCGACGCTGGCCACCTCGGGGTGGGTGAAGGTGGCCGCCGGGACCGCCCGGTAGTCCATCCGCTCGTCGTGGCCGGCCATCACCGCGGCCGCGACCAGCCCCTGGTGGCTGGCCACATGGGCCAGCAGCACCTTGCCGGTGACGTCCCCGATGGCGTGCACGCCGGGCACGTTGGTGCGGAGCCGGTCGTCGACCTCGACCCAGCCCCGCGCATTGGTGGCCACCCCGGCCCGCTCCAGGTCCAACCCCTCGGTGTTGGGCCGGCGGCCGACCCCGACCAGGACCACGTCGGTCTCAACCTGCTCGGGGTGCTGGCCGTCCGGGTCGGTGACGGTGACCTGGAGGGCGGTGGCCTGCCTGCCGCCCTTGCCGCCGGCGACCTGGGTGATCGCCGAGACCGTCCGGCCGGTCTGGACCTTGATCCCCCGCTTGGTGAACGAGCGGGCGAGGGTCTTGCCCATGTCCTCGTCCTCGGCCGGGAGCAGCGTCGGCAGCAGCTCGACCATGGTGACCTCGGACCCGAAGGCGTTGAACATCGTCGCCCACTCCGCCCCGACGGCGCTGGCCCCGATGATCACGATCCGCCTCGGGACCTCACCGAGCAGGAAGGCGCCGTCGGAGGTGACCACCCCCGGGAGGTCGATCCCGGGGATGGGCAGCAGCACCGGGGTCGAGCCGGTGGCCACGATCAGGTTGCGACCTTCCAGCCTGGCCTGGGGTCGGCCGTCGGGCGCCGGGGGGGCGTTGTACAGCGGCCCGCCGGCGCCCAGTGGCGCGTCCCCGACGGCCACGACCTCGACGGCCGTTGGTCCCACGAACCGCGCGTGCCCCTTCACCACCGTCACCCCGTTGGCCTTGAGCAGGCCGGCCACCCCGTCGGTGAGGGTCTTTGTGACCCGGTCCTTGCGCTTGATCACGGCCGAGTAGTCCAGCCGGACGTTGTCGGCCAGGACCCCGTACTCGGCGCTGTGCTGCATCGTCTCCAGGACCTCGGCCGAGCGCAGCATGGCCTTGGTGGGGATGCAACCCCAGTTCAGGCAGACCCCGCCGGGACGCTCCTTCTCGACCAGGGCCGTCTTCAGCCCCAGCTGGGCGGCGCGGATGGCGGCCGGGTAGCCGCCCGGACCGCCCCCGACGACCACCAGGTCGAACGTGTCGTGCTGCGCTGGCTTCTCCGGCATGCGACACCTCCGGGCGCAGTGTGGTCCCGGACCGTCGCCCGGATGCGACGCTAAGGACCGGCCGGGGTCTCGTCCAATTCAAAAAAGCATGCGACGGATATGCTCTTTGAATTCGACATGCCCGACAGATCCTCTTCATAGTGAGGTTCCTCTGCCGGCCGTTCAAGCGCAGCCGGTGGTAGCAGGAGAGGGGAAGGCGGATGGCGACTGGAGCTCCCCTGCATGTCCGGAACGGTGCGCGCTGGGAGGACGCCTACGCGGGCTGCCGCTCGGTCGCGCCGGAGGCCTTCGAGGCGGATCGGGTCCTCAACCTGTGGAACCGGGACTGGCACGCGGCCGGTGATCCGGCCGAGGCGACCAGCCCGGTGGACGGCCAGCCGATCGCCGGGCCGCCGATGCTCCAGCTCGGCCAGGCCCTGGAGGCGGTGGCCGCGGCCAACGCCGAGCACCAGCAGTGGACCAGGGTCGACCTGGAGGAGCGGCGGGCCCGGGTCGCCCGCTGCGTTGACCAGCTCGAGACCCACCGTGAGCTGCTCGCCCTGCTGCTGGTGTGGGAGATCGGCAAGCCCTGGCGCCAGGCGCTGACCTCGGTGGACCGGACCATCAGCGGAGTGCGCTGGTACCTGGAGGAGATCGAGCCGATGGTGGCCGGCCGCCAGCCGCTGGCCGGGCCGGTCTCCAACATCGCCTCCTGGAACTACCCCCTGAGCGTGCTCGTGCACGCCATGCTGGTCCAGCTGCTGGCCGGCGATGGGGTGATCGCCAAGACCCCGACCGACGGCGGCCTGTGCGCCCTCACCCTGTCGGCGGCGTTGATGCGCCGCTGCGAGCTCCCGGTCACCCTGCTCAGCGGATCGGGGTCGCGGCTGTCCCCGGCCCTGGTCCTCAGCGACGACATCGGCTGCCTGGCCTTTGTCGGCGGCCGCGATGCCGGTGGCCAGATCGCCAGCCAGCTGGTCCAGACCGACAAGCGCCACATGCTGGAGCAGGAAGGCCTCAACGCCTGGGGGATCTGGGACTTCAGCGACTGGGACAGCCTGGCCGGGCACCTCAAGAAGGGCTTTGAGTACGGCAAGCAGCGCTGCACCGCTTACCCCCGCTATGTGGTCCAGCGGACCCTGTTCGACCAGTTCCTGACCATGTACCTCCAGGTCGCCCGGTCGCTGCGCTTCGGCCACCCGCTGGCGGTCGTCGACCCCGACGACCAGCCACCCGACCTGGACTTCGGGCCGCTCATCAACGCCGCCAAGGTCGCCGAGCTCAACCAGGAGATCGACCTGGCCATCCAGATGGCCGCCACCCCCCTGTACCGGAGCTCGCTCGCCGAGGGCTGGTTCCTGCCCGGCCAGGACACCTCGGCCTACCTGCCCCCGGTGGCCTTGCTGGAGCCGCCCGGGGCCAGCGCCCTTGGCCACGCCGAGCCGTTCGGGCCGGTGGACACGGTCGTGCTGGTCGACTCCCCGGCCGAGCTGGTGGCCGAGATGAACGCCTCCAACGGCTGCCTGGTCGCCTCACTGGCCTGCGACGACCCCCAGCAGGCCCGGCAGTTCGCGGCCGAGGTCCACGCCTTCAAGATCGGCATCAACAAGCCCCGCTCCCGCGGCGACAAGGCCGAGCCGTTCGGAGGCCGGGGCGCGTCCTGGAAGGGCGCCTTCGTCGGCGGGGAACTCCTGGTCCATGCCGTCACCCAGGGCCCGCCGGGCGAGCACCTGTTCGGGAACTTCCCCGACTACCAGCGCTACCCACCAGCCTGAGAGGCGCTCGCGTGCGCAGCCTTCCGCCTGGAGCGGTGGTCAGGCGACGATCCGCAGGGGCTGTTCGAGCACGTCCTTGAGCTGGGCCAGGAAGCTGGCCCCGGTGGCCCCGTCAAGGGCCCGGTGGTCGATCGAGAGGGTCAGCCGCATCCGGCGCCGGATCTCGACCCCGTCATCGGTGGCCACCGGCTCGGGGAGGGCCGCCCCGACGGCCAGGATGGCCGCCTCGGGCGGGTTGATGACGGCGGTGAACTGGTCGATCCCGAACATGCCCAGGTTCGACACCGTGAACGTCCCCCCGCCCATGTCGTCGCCGCCCAGCCGCCCCGCCCGGGCGCGCTCGACCAGCTCCCCCGCCTCCCTGGCCACCTGAGTGAGGCTTTTCTGGTCGGCGTCGCGGACCACCGGCACCACCAGCCCTCCCTCCACCGCCACCGCGATCCCGACATGCACCCGCCGGTGCACCAGGAGCTTGTCGCCAGCGAACGACACGTTCAGGGCCGGGTTGGCCCGCAGCAGCCCGGCGCATGCCTTGACCAGCAGGTCGTTGACACTGACCTTGAGGTCCTGGCCGCCGGCGGCCAGTTGCTCGTTCAGCTGGGCCCGGAACCCCAGCAGGTCCTCGGCGTCAACGGCCACGGTCAGGTAGAAGTGGGGGGTGGACTGCATGCTCTCGGTCAGCCGGCGGGCGACCACTCGGCGCATGCTGGACAGCGGGATCTCTTCCGTGTCGCCGGCCTCGGCCGGCGCAGCCCCCAGCGACCCGGCGCTGGGCTCAGCCCCCCGGAGGGGGAGCGTAGCCGCCTCGGGAACGGCGTGCTCGCGGTTGTCCACAGCCGGCGCCGGGGCGGCGGCCGCCTCCACGTCGGCCACCCGGACCAGGCCGTTGGGGCCGGAACCGGTGACCGCGGTCAGGTCGACCCCGAGCTCGCCGGCCCGGCGGCGGGCCGCCGGCACCACCGGGGTCGGCCCGGTGGGCGCCGCCGGGGCCGCCTGGGCTGTCTCCGTCCCGCCCGCGGTCTTCTCCTCCTCGGCCGCCGCCTCGGCCGTCGAGGCCGGCGCCTCACCGGCCGGCGTGTCCAGGATGCCTCCGAGCAGGTCCTCGGCCTCGGTCTCCAGGGTGGCGATGGGGACGCCGACGGGGACGACGTCGCCCTCGGCGGCGGTGTGGCGGACCAGGGTGCCGTCGGCCGGCGACTCCACCTCCATCTCGACCTTGTCCGAGTTGACCTCGGCGATCACCTCGCCCGCCCGCACCTGATCGCCCTCCTGCTTGACCCAGGTGATCAGCTCCCCCTCCTCCATGGTCATGGAGAGCTTGGGCATGGGCACGTCCATCTCGGGCATCAGCCGTCCTCCATCAGCGCCCGGGCCGCCTGGACGATGTCGGGCATCTGGGGCACCGAAGCCTTCTCGAGGTCCGGGTTGTAGGGGATGGGCGCGTCCAGCCCGCTGAGCCGCCGGACCGGGGCCAGCAGGTGGTAGAGGGTGTCGGACTCGGCGATGCGGGCCGAGATCTCGGCCGTGAACCCGGCCGTGCGCGGGGCCTCCTGGACCAGCAGGGCCCGGCCGGTGGCCCGCACCCGCTCCAGGATGGTGGCCTCGTCCAGCGGCTTGAGGGTGCGCGGGTCGACCACGGTGGCCTCGATCCCTCCGGCGGACAGGTCCTCGGCCGCGGCCAGGGCCCGCGACACCATGATCCCGGTGGCCACAATGGTCAGGTCCCCGCCCTCCCGGGGCACGGCCGCCACCCCCAGCGGGATCGGGTCGGTCCCGGCCGGCACCGGGCCCGAGGCCGTCCGGTACAGCAGCTTGTGCTCCATGAAGACGACCGGGTTCGGGTCGCGGATGGCCGCGTGCAGCAGGCCCTTGGCGTCGGCCGGGTTGGACGGCATCGCCACCTTGAGCCCCGGCGTGTGGGCGTACCAGGCCTCCTGGCTCTGGGAGTGCTGGGCGGCCGCGCCCGTCCCCGACCCGAACGGCAGCCGCAGCACCAGCGGCACGCTCACCGCCCCGCCGAGCATGAAGTAGACCTTGGCCGCCTGGTTGACCAGCTGGTCCATGGCATGGGCGGTGAAGTCCGAGAACTGCATCTCGGCCACCGGCCGCATGCCGCACAGCGCGGCCCCGACGGCGGCCCCCATGATCGCCTCCTCGGCGATCGGGGTGTCGCGGATCCGCTCCTCGCCGAAGCGGTCCAGCATCCCGGTGGTCACCCCGAAGGCGCCGCCGTAGACGCCGATGTCCTCGCCGAGCACGAACACCCGCTCATCGGCCTCCATCGCCTCGGTCAACGCCGCCCGGATGGCCTCGGCGAAGGTCATGGTCTCCACCTGGGTCTCGGTCGCGGTCACGGCGCCTCGGCCTCCCCTCGGGCTCCCGCGGCCGCCGCGACCGGTCCGGCGCCGGCCGCCCCGTCCGGCGGGGGCTCGGACGGTGGCTCCTCGCCGGTGACGGTCAGGGCGTCCACGTCGCTGGGCGCGTACACGGCGGCCAGCAGGTCGGGCGAGGGCGGCGGGCCGGTCTGGCCGGCCCGGACGGCGTCCCGGACGGCGTCGCGGGCCTGGTCCCGGAGCTTCTGCACCGCGGCCTCGTCGAGGGTCTTGGCCTCGAGCACGGCCTGCTCGAAGCGGTCGATCGGGTCGCGCTGGCGCCAGGACTCGATCTCCTCCCGGGTGCGGTAGAGGTTCTGGTCGCTCTTGGAGTGGCCCTTCCACCGGTAGGTGATGGCCTCGATCAGGGTCGGCCCCCGGCCGGCCCGGGCATTGGCCACCGCCTCGGTGGCCGCCTGGTAGACCGCCTGGACGTCGTTGCCGTCCACGGTCACCCCGGGGATCCCATAGCCGGCGGCCCGGTCGGCGACCCGCTCCAGGCGGGACACCTCCTCCACCGACATCGACATGCCGTAGTGGTTGTTCTCACAGACGAACACGACCGGCAGATCCCAGATCGCGGCCAGGTTGACGCTCTCGTGGAAGGCCCCCTCGCTGGTCGCGCCGTCACCGAAGAACGACAGGGCCACCTTGTCGGTCCCCTGGAGCTTGAGGGCCAGGCCGGCACCGACCGCGATCGGGATCCCGCCGGCGACGATCCCGTTGGCGCCGAGGTTCCCCTTGCTCACGTCGGCGATGTGCATAGAGCCGCCCCGGCCCCGGCAGTAGCCGCTGTCCCGGGCCAGCAGCTCGGCCATCATGCGGCCCAGGTCGGCCCCCTTGGCGATGCAGTGGCCGTGCCCGCGGTGGGTCGAGGTGATGACGTCGTCGTCGCGCAGGGCCAGGCAGGCGCCGGTGGCCGACGCCTCCTGGCCGATGGACAGGTGCATCGTCCCGTACAGCAGGCCGCGGGCGAACATCTCGTCCACCGCCTCCTCGAACCGGCGGATCGTCCACATGGTGGCCAGCACCCGCCGGGCGTCCTTGGCCGACTCGGCAAGCGTCGTCACCTGGTCCTCGCTTCCTCTCCGCTTCCGGTTCAACGGCCGAGCAGCTGGTCCTGGAGCCGGCGCAGCTGGAGGATGGTCGAGCCCTCGTCGAGCTCGACGTCCTCGTAGGTCAGCGGCTGGTCGATGGCGACGTCGCGGACGACCGTGGCCCTGGCGGCCAGGCCGAGCGGCAGCAGCCCACCGGCCGCGACCGCCTCGGCCGAGTCGGCGACCCCGTAGACGGTGCTGCCGCCGATGCCGTCGATCCGGTCCCCGGGGCGCAGGTCGCGCTTGGCGGTGGCGACCACCTCGGCCTTCCAGGCCACCGGCTCAAGGGTCGACACCCGGTCGAGCGCGGCCCTGGCCACCGTCAGCGGGGCCTCCAGGCTGGCCAGGTGATAGGGCCGGTAGAAGGCGTAGTAGGGTCCGGGGCCCATCGACAGGTAGGCCATCTCCTCGACCACCGTGGGGTGGTCGGTGCGGCCGACCACGAACACACCGGGAGCCACCGGGCCGGTGGCGTAGTCGACCACCCCGGCCCGGTCCAGCACCCCACCGTCGGCCGCCGGGCGGAACACCTCGGCCAGCTGGGGGACGGTGGTCTCCGGGCCGTACATGCCCCGGCGGCTCAGCTCAAGGCCGGTGGCATTCGCCATCGAGGCGCACTCGATCATCGTCTTGGTGCCGTCGACGAAGCTGGCCAGCATCTTGGGGTTCATGTGCTTGGCCGCGGCCTCCTCGGCGACCGAGTCGGGGGTGTCGTGGGGCCGCAGCGGGTTGTTCTTGCCCTTGCCGGCGCAGACGACCTCGAAGCCGATGTCGGTGACGTAGTCGAACAGCTCCTTGACCTCGACCGGCTCGTCCCCCTTGCAGAGGGCGTAGACCTGTCCGCTGGCGTGCGCGACCCGCGACAGCAGCAGGCCGATGGTGACGTCGGCCTCGGCGTTGAGGGTGGCCACGTCCTTGCCGCCGGTGAGGGCGGCGTACGACAGCCAGGCGCCGATGTCGGGCACGCCGGTGGCGTCGACGACCACGTCGACCGGCAGGTCGACCAGCAGGCGGGCGTCCGACACGCCGACCGGCCGGCCGTCGGCCACCGCCTGGGCCAGAGTGCCGAGGTCGTCGCCCTCGACGACGCCGTTGACCCCGGCCTGGGCGAAGGCCGCCTTTGGCCGTCCGGGGAGGACGTCGGCGATCGCCGCCGTCTCCATCCCGGGGATCCGCTGGACCTGGGCGACGAAGCCCATGCCCATCTGGCCGGCGCCGGCCAGGCCGATCCGCACGGGCCGGCCCAGCTCCTGCTCCCGGGCCAGCAGGCGGGCGGAGAGACTCATGTGCATCACCCTCTTACGGGACGGCCCTGTCGGCCTCCCCTTCGATCACCAGCGTGCTGCCCGGCCGCGGTTCGGGGAGCGGCAGCTTCTCCAGGCAGATGTCGCCGGGCAGCGGCGGCTCGGTCTCGCCGTTCGCCTTCAGGTCCATGTGGCCGAGGTTGACCATGTTGTCGTTGGCCACCTCGCCAACGGCGGTGACGCGGAACGCCTTGTCGTCGATGCGGACGGTGTCGCCGGGACGCACCCCACCGGTGGTGACGGTCGGACGGTGGAGCACCGTGAAGAAGTGCAGCTCCTCGGGCGCGCCCTCGGCGAACCAGATCAGCAGGCCCTGGTCGACGAACTCGGCGACCTGCTCCCCCACCGCGGTCACCGTCGTCGCGTAACGCGTCTGCGGCGGGGGGGTCACTCAGGCCTCCTTGACGTTGTCCGGGCCGACACCGGAGACGAAGATGTCCTCCTTGATGAACATGGCCAGCGGGCCGGCCGGGCTGGTGGCGTGCACGTCCACCGTCGGGACCTTCTTCATCGGGTAGACGCCGACGCGGGCGGTGCCGCCGCAGTCGATGACCGCGACCGCGATCTTGTCGAAGGGGGCCGAGCTCTTGAAGCCGTCGAAGGCCTCGCCGCCGGTCAGGTCGGCGATCCGCTGGGCCACCGGGTGGATGCCGCCGCCGGTCACCGAGTAGACCAGCGGGCGCTCCGCGGTCGGCTTGATGGTCAGCGGGCCACCCCAGCCGCCACGTCCGGCCTCGACCCGTACTGCCTTGTAGTCCGCCATGGCTGGTACCTCCTTTTCTGCTGTGTACCTACCGCCTACTCGCCGGCGTATAACCCGAAGCTGGCCAGGTAGGCGATGACCACGGCCGCCGGCCCGGTCACCATCCGCGAGAACAGCACCGCCGGCACCCCGACCTCGACCGTCTCCGGCTCGGCCTCGCCGAGGGCCAGCCCGACCGGGATGAAGTCGCACCCGACCTGGGGGTTGATGGCGAACAGGGCCGGCAGCGAGTACTGGGGCGGGATCCTGCCCTGGCCGATCTGCACGCCGATCAGCGTCCCCACGATCTGAGCGATCACGGCGCCGGGGCCGAGCAGGGGCGACAACACCGGCAGGGCGCAGACGATCGACATCGCCAGCAGCCCGGCCAGGCTGGAGGCGAGCGGGGTCAGGCGGTCGGCGATGAACTTGCCGATGCCGGTGGCCAGGATGAAGCCGATGATCAGCGAGATGAAGGCCATGAACGGCAGGACGTTGCGAATCACCATGTCGATCGCTTCCCGGCCCGACTGGTAAAGCGTGCCGACGATCCCGCCGACGGTCCGGCCGATGCGGTTCAGCACCCCGTTGATGGTTTCCATGTCACGCTCCCTCCGGCGCCGGCCGCTCGGCCCCCGGCCGCTCGGCGACCTCTTCGGTCCTCGGCTCCTCGGCGGCGGCGGCCCGCCGGGCGAGCATGATCCTGGTGATCGTCTCGGTGGTGATGCCGCGGATGAAGATCACGATCAGGCCGACGTAGAAGTAGCGGACGGCCAGGTCGCCGATGGGCAGGCGCAGGGTCGTGATGCCGGCCGCGATGCCGGCCCAGACGAACAGCTCGCCGGCGTTGACGTGCGGGAACAGCCCCAGCGGTGGGTGGACGAAGCTGACCGCCGAGTCATAGAAGGCCGGCTTGTCGCGCTCCGGCAGGAAGCGGCCCATGGTGTAGGCCATGGGGTTGGTCAGGAAGAACACGGCCAGCACGGGCAGGACGAGGTACCGCAGCGGGTAGTAGCGGAGGCCGGGCCGCCCGGCCATCTCCCCCACCCGGTCGATCTTCTCCGGCCCGATGAGCTTGATCAGGGCGTGGACGGCCGTCAGAAGGACGATCAGCAGGGGGATGATCCCGGTGACCAGGCCGACGAAGGTCTCGCCGCCCTGGCGGAACACGTCGATGAAGTTCTCGGCCCACTGGCCGAGGGTGTCGTTGATGCCGGCCACCGGCGGGGCGCCGGGGAACAGCAAGAGGTCAGCCACTGGTTCCAACTCCTTCCCGGACACGGGGATGGATGGCCGCCGCGGCGGAGTGGGCCGCGGCCAGGACCCTCGGGGGGAGGCCCGGGACCGGCGACCCGGCCGCCAGTTCGGCCGCGGGCAGCCCGACCAGGGCCGGCACCGGTCGGGCGTTGGCGAACACGGTGATCCCGCGGAGCGCCTCGGCGGCGGCCACGCGGTCGTCGGGCCCCACCGCCACCGCGACGTACGCCCGCCCCCGCACCTGGCGGCGGGAGGCGCCGATGGCCACTCGCCCCTCCCGGCGCAGGGCCCGGGCCCGTCTCATGAACCGCTGCGCCTGCTGGTAGGCGAGCACCAGCTGGAGCAGCCAGAGGACCCCGAGCAGGATGAAGGTCGCGCCGATGCCCATGCCCGCTCCTTTGTCTCGGCGTCACGGCCACCCGGATCGGCTCATGCTGGTTCGCGGAGCCGAGAGGCGTCCAATACAAAAAGCGGCGGGACCCATACATGAACGGGATCGCCGCCATTCCGGGCGTTCACGGCATTGACACGCCTCTCCGGACCATGTAAAAGGATCGGAACAGATGTGAATGTCTCGTCACGGATGTGATGAAATGCCGGCTCCTCGTGACCCCGAGCTCCTCGCCAAGGCGGCCCGCCTGTACTTCCTCGACGACCGCTCCCAGGACGACGTGGCCGCCATCCTGGGCACGACCCGCTCCAACGTGTCCCGCATGGTCAGGCAGGCCCGCGACCTCGGCATCGTCGAGATCCGGATCGTCGCCCCGGCCCAGCGCGACCACCAGCTGGAGCGGGCCCTGTGTGACCGGTACGGCCTGGCCGACGCCCGGGTGCTGGAGCTCAGCCCCGAGACCGAAGTCCTCTCCGAGGTCGGCCGCCTGGCCGCGCGCTGGCTGGACGCGACGCTGCGCGACGGCCAGGTGGTGGCGCTCTCCTGGGGCCACAGCCTCCAGGCGATGGTGCGTGCCGTCGACCTGACCCGCCGCGACGTCGAGGTCGTCCAGCTGGTGGGCGGGCTGTCGGCCCTCGACTCGGCCGTCACCGGCCAGGAGTTGGTCCGGGAGCTGTCCGAGCGCATCGGGGCGCGCCACCGCTACCTACACGCCCCGGCCCTGTTCGGATCGGCCGAGGCGCTCACCCTGCTGCTGCGCGAGCACGCCATCGCCGGCGCGCTGGACGCGGCCAAGCGGGCCGACATGGCCGTGGTCGGGATCGGCGCGGCCGGCATCGGCTCCTCGGGGGCACTGCTGGACGCGCTCGAGCTCAGCCCGGCCGAGCGGGCCGAGTTCGACGCCGCCGGCGCCGTGGGCGACGTCTGCGGCCGCTTCTACGACCTGTCCGGCCAGGAGGTGCGCAGCGTCGTCAACCAGCGCGTCCTGGCCGTCACTCTCGACGACCTCCGCTCCATCCCCACCGTGGCCGGGATCGCAACCGGGCCGGAGAAGGGGCTGGGCATCCTGGGCGCCCTGCGCGGCCGGATCATCGACGTCCTCATCTGCGACCAGCAGGCGGCGCGCTCTGTCCTCCGCCTCGACGGAGGAACCTAGAGCATGGAGCTTCGACACCTGCGGTACTTCATCGCCGTCGCCGA
>JASLBL010000057.1 GCA_030146615.1 Actinomycetes bacterium | reverse complement strand
TTCGCCGTCTGGGCCCCCAACGCCCGCGCGGTTCGGGTGGTCGGCGACTTCAACTCCTGGGACGGCCGGCTCCACCCGATGCGGGCCCTCGGCTCCTCGGGGATCTGGGAGCTGTTCCTGCCCGCGGTCACCGCCGGGGCCAGGTACAAGTACGAGCTGATCACCCCCTCGGGGGCCCTCACCCTCAAGGCCGACCCGGTCGCGTTCGCGGCCGAGCGGCCGCCCAAGACGGCCTCGGTCGTCTACACCTCCCACTACGAGTGGGGCGACGCCGACTGGATGGCCGACCGGGAGCGGCACGACCGGATCAGCGAGCCGATGTCGATCTACGAGGTCCACCTCGGCTCGTGGCGCCGCGGCCTGTCCTACCGGGAGCTGGCCGACCAGCTGCCCGACTACGTCGCCGAGCTCGGCTTCACCCACGTCGAGTTCATGCCGGTGGCCGAGCATCCCTACGCCCCGTCCTGGGGCTACCAGGTGTCGGCCTACTTCGCGCCCACGTCCCGCTTCGGCACCCCCGACGACCTGCGCTACCTGATCGACCGGCTGCACCAGCGGGGGATCGGGATCCTGGTCGACTGGGTCCCGGCCCACTTCCCCAAGGACGCCTTCGCCCTTGCCCGGTTCGACGGCACCGCGCTGTACGAGCACGAGGACCCACGCCGGGGCGAGCACCCGGACTGGGGCTCGCTGGTGTTCAACTTCGGCCGCAACGAGGTCCGCAACTTCCTCACCGCCAACGCCCTGTACTGGCTGGAGGAGTTCCACGTCGACGGCCTGCGGGTGGACGCGGTCGCCTCCATGCTCTACCTCGACTACTCCCGCAACGAGGGCGAGTGGGTCCCCAACGAGTACGGCGGCAACGAGGACCTGGACGCGGTCCGGTTCCTCAAGGACTTCAACTCCGTCGCCTACCGGGAGCACCCGGGGGCGATGACGGTGGCCGAGGAGTCGACCGCCTGGCCGAGCGTGTCACGGCCCGTCTACCTGGGCGGGCTCGGCTTCGGCTTCAAGTGGAACATGGGCTGGATGCACGACAGCCTCCAGTACATCTCCAAGGACCCGATCTACCGCCGCTTCCACCACCACCAGCTGACCTTCTCGCTCATCTACGCCTTCAGCGAGAACTTCATCCTGCCCATCAGCCACGACGAGGTCGTCCACGGCAAGGGCTCGCTGCTGGGCAAGATGCCCGGCGACACCTGGCGGCGGTTCGCCAACCTGCGCGCCTACCTCGGCTACATGTGGGCCCACCCGGGCAAGCAGCTGATCTTCATGGGCTGCGAGCTGGGCCAGGAGGCCGAGTGGTCGCACGAGCGCTCGATCGACTGGGAGTCCCTCGCCGACCCCAACCACAAGGGCGTGCAGAGCCTGGTCTCCGACCTCAACCGGGTCTACCGGGCCAACCCGGCCCTCTGGCAGCAGGACGCCAAGCCCGAGGGGTTCTCCTGGGTCGACCCCAACGACGTCGACGACAACGCGCTCAGCTTCATCCGCTGGGCGGCCGACGGGCGGCCGCTGGTCTGCCTGTGCAACTTCTCGCCGGTGCCGCGCAGCGACTACCGGATCGGCCTGCCCACGGTCGGGCGCTGGGTCGAGGTGCTCAACACCGACTCGGAGTCCTACGGCGGCACCAACGTCGGCAACATGGGCGTGGTCGAGGCCGAGGCCATCGAGTGGGACGGCCAGCCGGCCTCGGGCCGGGTCACCCTGCCGCCTCTGGCCACGGTCTGGTTCGCCCCCGAGTGACGGCTCCCCTGGGGCCCCGGCCGGTCGAGGGGGGCGCCGAGTTCGGGGTGTGGGCGCCCAGGGTGGGCTCGCTGGCCGTGCGGACCGGCGACCGGACGGTCCTCCTCGAGCGGGAGGACCGGGGCGTCTGGCGGGGGGCGGTCGAGGGGGCCGTGGCCGGCGACGACTACCTGCTGGTCCTGGACGGCGAGCGGGAGCGCCCCGACCCCCGCTCGCGGTTCCAGCCCTACGGCGTCCACGGCCCGTCGCGGCTGGTCGACCTGGGCCCGCCGCCGGCCCCGTTCGCCACCCCGCCCCTCCGCGAGCTGGTCTTCTACGAGCTGCACTGCGGCACCTTCACCCCCGAGGGCACCTTCGACGCGGCCATCGGGCGGCTCGGCCACCTGGCCGACCTCGGGGTGAACGCGGTCGAGGTCATGCCGGTGGCCGCCTTCCCCGGATCGCGGGGCTGGGGCTACGACGGGGTCGACCTGTACGCCGTCCACGCCGCCTACGGCGGGCCGGCCGCCTTCCGCCGCTTCGTCGACGCCTGCCACGAGGCCGGGCTGGCCGTGTTCCTGGACGTCGTCTACAACCACCTCGGTCCCGACGGGAACTACCTGGACGAGTTCGGCCCCTACTTCTCCGACATCGCCACCACCGACTGGGGGCCGGCGGTCAACCTGGACGGGCCCGGGTCCGACTTCGTGCGCGAGTTCGTGCTCGACAACGCCGAGCAGTGGGTCGCCGGCTTCGGCGTCGACGGCCTGCGCCTGGACGCTGTCCAGGCCCTGTTCGACCGCAGCTCGGTGCACATCCTGGAGGCGCTGGCGACCAGGGTCCACACGGCCCGGCCGGGCTCGGTGGTGGTGGCCGAGAGCGACCTTCGCCAGCCGCTGCTGACCACCGCCTACGGGATCGACGCCACCTGGGCCGACGACCTCCACCACGCCCTCCACGTCGCCCTGACCGGCGAGGCCACCGGGTACTACGACGGCTTCCAGCCGCTCGAGACGATCGCCAAGGCCCTGACCACCGCCTGGGTGTTCACCGGCCAGTACTACCCGGCCCTTGACCGCCGCCACGGCCGCGACCCGGCCGGGCTGGGCGGGGAGCGGTTCGTGGTCTGCAGTCAGAACCACGACCAGATCGGCAACCGCGCCTTCGGCGAGCGGCTGGCCGCCCTGGTCGGTCCCGACCTGGACGCCGTGGCCAGCGTGCTGGTCGCCTGCTCGCCGTTCCTGCCCCTGCTGTTCCAAGGCCAGGAGTGGGGCGAGACCCGCCCGTTCCTCTACTTCACCGACCACGAGCCCGGGCTGGCCGCCGCGGTCCGCCGGGGCCGCCGCGAGGAGTTCGCCGCCTTCGGCTGGGACAAGGTGCCCGACCCAAACGACCCGGCCACCTTCGAGCGGTCCAAGCTCGACTGGAGCCGGGCCGGCGGCGAGACCCTGGAGCTCTGGAGGACGCTGCTGCGGCTGCGCCGCCAGGTCCCGGCGCTCGGCAACTGCCGCCGCGACCTGGCCGGCGCCCGGGTCGAGCCCGAGCGGCGGCTGGTCCTCCTGGAGCGGGGCGACCCGTCGGGGTCGCGGGCCGTCGTGGCCGCCAACCTGGGCGAAGGGTCCCAGCACATCCCCGTCGACACAGGTAAGCTGCGGCTCCGGGTCGCGACCCGTCCGTGTTTGCCCAGCGGCGACCTTTCTGGCGCGAGCGCAGCGGTATGGACGACCTGACTGGTTTGACGGCGCCCTAGCGGGCCGGGGTACAACTGCCCTCTGCAAGGCCAGGGGGGGCGATCGGAAGGAGCGCGAGTGGCCAGAACGGAGATCGAGCGGCTGGGGCTTGGCCGGCTCGAGCGACTGGATCTCAAGTCGTTCTGGGGCGAGCAGCTGCCCGACCTGACCCCGTGGTTCCTCCAGAACATCGACCTGCTGAGCGAGACTCTCGGGATCGACATCACGCCGCTGGAGCAGGAGATCAACGTCGACTCCGGCGCCTTCAACGTGCTCGGGGCCGACGCCAGCGGCCGGCCCATCGTGATCGAGAACCGCCTCGAGGCCACCGACCACAACCAGCTCGGGCAGATGATCGTCCACGCCTCGGGGCTGGACGCGGCCGTGGTCATCTGGGTCGCGCCCCGGTTCCACGACGAGTTCCGGCGCGGCCTGGACTGGCTGAACGACCGCACCGACTCCAAGGTCGACTTCTTCGGGGTCGAGATCGGCCTGGTCCGGATCGGCCGCTCGCTGCCCGCGCCGGTGCTCGACGTGGTCGTCCAGCCCCGCAACTGGCGCAAGGCCAGCCGCCGCTCGGCCCGGCTGCCGATGGGGTCGCCGCTTCCGGGCCCGGGGCCCCGCCACGCCGCCGAGCCGACCGACGGCTTCGGCCAGGCCCCGTCGGCCCACGTGCCCCCGCCGCTGCCCATGCGCA
>JASLBL010000030.1 GCA_030146615.1 Actinomycetes bacterium | reverse complement strand
CCCTGACGCTCGCCAGTGACCTGGGAAAACGCCGCTCCGCACAGCGCTTAGCCCTCGATACCTGATAAGGATGAGGGCGCTGGTTCAAGTCCAGCCAGGCCCACTACACCGGGGTTGAGCTGCGGAAACACTCGTCGGTGGTAGACGGCGATCGTGGCTTTTCCTGTGAGTCACCTGCGCATAGCGGTCCAAGAACGCATCCCTGCGCTCTCGCCCCGCCCGGGCCTTCGACGAGTCCTGGCCGTGTTACCGCCAGCCGGGCGCGGCGAGCTCCAGGCCGGCGCACCCACACACCCGCCGGCCGGGGCCGTGAACTCGGTGGCGACGGCCTCGCCCAGCGCCTCCAGCAAGTTCAGCGTTGCGTCTTCTTGCTAGCGGCGGAGTCGCAAGAAGCTCGGCCAGAGCCCGACCGGCCGGATGTCGTCGACCGCCGCGCTGTTGAACCCCGCGCTCGGCGGGCGACACGGAGACACATCGACTCCTCGCGCTTGAGGCTAGGAGCGCCACCCATGCCAGCCAGCACCTACCCCGCCGTGGTGGCCGGTTCGAACCCGGCGAGCATCTCCTCCAGTGCCTGCTGGTCGGGTCCAACAAACGGGTCGGCGTGCGGTGCCACAGCCAGCATGTCCAGGAACGCCGATGTCTGCCCGACAGCCGGAGGCAGGTGGGTGCTGAGGATGACGGCCGGGTCCATGGCCCGGAGCGGCTCGATGGTGCCGAGGTACTTTCCCGGCTCGGTGGTGTGCACCCAGGGGCTGTCGACGGTGGCCCAGAGCAGTTGCGCGGAGCGGAGCTGGTCTCTGGGGACGTCGGCGACGTCGCTGGATCCGGCGAGGTCGGCGTTGGGGAGGGGTGCGCCGAAGCAGTCGGAGCTGAAGCAGGTTTGTGAGCGGTCGTCGTAGAGGCCGATCGTGGCCGGGCTGTCGTACAGCGGGGGTCGAAAGGCGGTCAGGGTCCGGTCGCCTACGTGCAGGGATTGGCCGGGGTTGAGCAGATACAGCCGGTCCGGTGGCACCGGCCGCTCGGCCGACATCGCCCCGGCGCTGAGGAAGTTGGTCACCAGCCGCGCTCGGGGTGCCGCATCGAGGAGGGAGAACAGGGCTCCGGTGTGGTCGCGGTCTGGGTGGGTCAGCCAGATCCAGCGCACGTCGGCCGGGTCGAGGACCGAGCCGAGGGTGTCCAGGAAGCCCCGGCCTGGCAGGCCGGTGTCGACAACGACGGGTTCGGCGGCGTGTAGGACGAAGGCGTTCACTGGCACGAACCCGATGCCAGGGGCCGGGAGTTGGTCGCTGAGGACGCTGACGTCGCGTCCCAGGCGGTGGATGTGCATGGGTCCTCCTGCGGGATCCTGTCCATGGCTCGAGGCAGGCTGATGCTGGTTCACTGTTGCCAGGTGCTGTTGCCCTGTTGCGATGGTGCCGCTGTCCTCTTGCGGTGAGCGCTGCTTAGCGCGACGCTAGACCGCGACGAGGGGGTGTCCCATCCCAGAAAGCTGCTATCTGGGAGCTGGGATGGGCCGGCATTGGACGTCATGAGCGGGTTCGCTAAGGAGCTGGCGCTGGATCGGGTTGCCCGACTGGCGCGGCGGCATCAGGACCTCGCCACCTTCTGGCGGGAGTGCTCGTTGGTGATCAACCGTGCGGTCCCGAACTTCCAGGGGCCTTGCTGGTTCACCATGGATCCGGCGTCCCTGCTGGTCACCAGCCACTTCAACGACTACATGCCGGAGATTCCGCCGGAGTGGGGAGCGCTGGAGTACTACGAGGACGACGTTAACAAGCTTGCCGAGGTTGCCCACTCGGCCAGGGGCATCTCGACCCTGCACGAGGCCACCGGGGGTGATCCCACCAGCAGTCCGCGCTGGCGCCGCCACCTCGTCTTCGGCGCGGACCAGGAGATGATCGCGGGGCTGCGCATGCGGTCGGGGGAGGTCTGGGGGGCGGTCAGCATGTACCGCGAGCTCGGATCGCCGATGTTCGATGCCGAGGACCTGCGGTTCATCGAGGCGGTGGCCGCCCACCTTGCCGTGGGAGCACGACGGGCACTGCTGGTCGGCCAGGCGATCCAGCCCGATGGACCGGACTCGCCAGGGCTGCTCGTGCTGTCCGACCGATGGCAGGTCGAGTCCACCACTGCGGGTGTGAAGCGCTGGCTCTCGGAGTTCCCCGACGGCGACTGGGATGCCGGCAAGCTGCCCTCGTCGGTGCTGTCTGTGGCGGGTCGGGCCCTGCGGTCGGCCGAGAACCGGGACCGACCGGGGGAGATCGCGGTGGCGCGGGTGCTCGCGCGAACGGGCGCCTGGATCGTGCTCCACGGTGCTTGCCTGGTCTCCACCGGCTCCCGACGGGTCGCCGTCATCATCGAGCCCGCCCATCCGGCGCGCATCTCATCGCTGCTCATGTCGGCCTACGGGCTAACCGAACGCGAGCAGGAGGTGACCAGGCACGTCCTGCAGGGCAGCTCCACCGCCCAGATCGCTGAGGATCTGGTGCTCTCGCCGCATACCGTGCAACAACACCTCACCAGCGTCTTCGACAAGACTGGCGTGCGCAGTCGACGGGACCTCGTTGGAAGGATCTTCTTCGCGTACTACGAACCACGGCTGCGCGACAATGAACGCCGGGCGATCAACGGCACACCGTTGCGCGGCGAGCCGCTGGATGGCGGGCGGGTGCTGCAGTCGGGGCAGACGACAGCACGGTCAGGCTAGGTGGTGCATCGCATCCTCTGTCCACCCAGTCCATGACAGATCGGTCGTCATCGATGGCCGGGCCGGATGACCGAGACCACCCCCGGCCACGTACCGCCTGACGCTCGGCGGCCGACAGCGAGTTCACCCCATCCTTGTAGGACTTACGGAGTAGCACCACCAGCGGAAAGGCCGGATAGCACAGCGCTCTCTATGAAGAGGGGCTGGTCGTCAAGGGTCGAACCAGGGGTTCCCTGGCCGGTGGGTGGGACTCATCTCTCTATCGCCTCCTGGGAGGAGCAGGTCGATGGGAGGCTCCGGCTGGCCCAGTTCAGACAAGGGTCGTCAGGCGACCAGAGCGCTGGTAGGGGGCCTTGCCGGAGCAAATGGC
>JASLBL010000412.1 GCA_030146615.1 Actinomycetes bacterium | reverse complement strand
AGGAGGCGGGTCGGGGCCCGGCGGCGGCCGACGCGGATCCGGGGACCGGCGGGGGCGGCCGCGGCGAGGTCGCCGGTGCCCCGCCAGGAGAACGGGATCAGGGCGACCGACTCGGGCTCCGGGCCGGCCAGCCCGGCCAGGGCCTCGGCCAGCCCGGCCACGTACCGGCCCACCCCGGTCCGGGGGCCGAGCAAGGGCGTCGCGTCGAGCGCGACCCTCACCGCAGCACCAGCCAGCGCTCCAGGCGCTTGCGGTCCACCGAGGCGCGGGCGGCGATGCGGCGGCGGCGGGCCAGCATGACCGGGAGCAGCCGCGCATACGACCCCAGGACCCGCAGGCGCAGCAGGGTCGGGCGGACCGGGGGCCGGCGGCGGGTGTGGCGCGACCTGGCGACCTCGCGCAGGGCCAGGGAGGCGGTGGTCAGTGGGTAGCGCAGGACCTCGCGGGCGGCCAGCCCGGCCCGGGCGTTCTTGGTCAGCATGAGCAGCCGGTTGCGGTCGGTGTGGAACACGAACAGCGGGGACCACTCGACCGAGGAGGCCGAGTGGATGTGGCGGGCCACCGCCGCCGGCTGGTAACGGATCCGCCAGCCGAGTGACCGCAGCCGCCACGACAGGTCGGTGTCCTCGTAGTAGAGGAAGAAGTCGTCGTCGAACACCCCGGCCTGGCGGAGCGCCTCGGTGCGGAGCAGGACCGCGCCCCCGCAGAAGGCGAACACCTCCTCCGGCGTCTGGTACTGGCCCCGGTCCAGCTCCTGGTAGGCCCGGTCGGCCCCGTAGCCGTCGCGGAACACCATGCTGCCGGCGTTGTTGAGCACGTCGACCAGCGGCACCCCGGCCGGGACCTCGACCTCCAGGTCGACCGGCTCGGGCTCGGCCTTGCCGCCCCCCGACCCACCCTGCCAGGTCAGCTCCACCGCCTTGGTCGTCTCGGCGGCGACCCGCAACCCCAGCCGGAGCGGCCCGTCCTCCCGATCCACCGGGGCACCCCCCTGGGGTTCCCCGGACCCCTCCGGATCCGACCGGTCGACGGGGATCAGCAGCATCCCGGCCGGGCGGGTCCAGCGGAACCGGGCCGGCCCCTCCCCCTCCGGCCCGTAGGCGACCCGGTCCCAGAGCACCCGCTCGGTGACGTCGGCGCCGTCCACGGTCACCCGGTAGACCCGCACCCCCAGCTCCCGGGTGTCGAGGGTGCCGGGCACGAACCCGGGGGTGGACAGCTCGACGGCCAGGAACCGGGGCAGGAAGACGATCTTGGCCGAGACCGCCCCCAGCCGCTCGGCCCCCGGCTCCGAGAACGGCTCGAGCAGCCGCCGGAGCCAGTCCGGTTCGGGCCGTGCGTCGTTGTTGATCAGGGCCACGAACGGGGTGGCGACCTCGCGCAGGGCGGCGTTGTTGCCCCCGGCGAACCCGTCGTTGCTGTCGTTGGCGATCGCCCGGACCCAGGGGAACCGGTCGGCGAGCAGCTCCAGCGAGCCGTCGCTGGAGGCGTTGTCGACCACCCACACCGCCATCCGCCCCTCGGGCAGGTCCTGGGCGGCCAGCCCTTCCAGGCAGTCCGGCAGCAGGTGGGCGCCGTTCCAGTTCAGCACCACCACGGTCACCAGCGGCTCGGCCACGGCCAACAAGCCCTCCTATCGCTCGACCTGGTTCTCGGCCTGGTGTTCGACCTGCTCGGCGGTCCAGACGACCTCGAGCACGCCGGTGTCGGTGTCACCGACGGCCAGGAAGGCCTCGCTGAACCGACGGGCATCGTAGGTCACGTTGCTGGCCGGGTCACGGACGGCCACCGCGAAGGCGTAGATGCCCTTGATCTGCGGCAGCTCCTTGACGGTGAAGCGGACGGTGGCGGTGCCGTCGGGGCCGGGGTGCAGCGGGTCGGAGTCCATCACCCACATGGGCACGTCGGCCGGGCCGGTCACGGCCATCCGGACCGCCACCGGGGCCGAGCCGGCCGGGGCCGTCACGTCGAACTCGACCGCCATCGCCTCGCCGCCCCGGAAGTGGCCCTTGTCGATCCCGCTGGCCGGGTCGAACAGCCGCACGGTGGTCACCCGGGGCCGCTCGGCGGCCGGGCCGGCGCCGCCGCCGGACTGGTCGGCGCCGGTGCCGAGCAGGCTGCGCAGCCGCTCGGCCGCCTCCACCGGGTCGCCGTCGTGCAGTACCCGGCCATGGTCCAGGACCACCCCGCGGTTGCAGATCCTCGGGATCAGGTCGAGAGCGTGGGTGACGAACAGGATCGTGCAGCCGCGCTGCTGGAACTCGCCGATCTTGTTCAGGCACTTGCGCTGGAACGACTCGTCGCCGACGGCCAGGACCTCGTCGACCAGCAGGATGTCCGGGCTGACGTGGACGGCCACGGCGAACCCGAGGCGCACGTACTGGCCGGAGCTGTAGTGCTTGACCTGGTTGTCGATGAACGGCTCGAGCTCGGCGAAGGCAACGATCTCGTCGAAGTAGCGCTCGGTCTCGCGGCGGCTGAGGCCGAGAATGGCCGCGTTCAGGTAGACGTTCTCGCGGCCGGTCAGCTCGCCGTTGAAGCCGGCCCCCAGCTCCAGCAGCGACGCGATCCGGCCCCGGACGGCGACTGTCCCGGTGGTCGGGGCGAGGATGCCGGACAGCACTTTCAGCAGCGTCGACTTGCCCGAGCCGTTGGGGCCGATCAGCCCCACGGTCTGGCCGGCGCCTATGTCCAAGTCGACGTCGCGCAGGGCCCAGAACTCCTCCGAGCTGGACTGGCGGTGCAGCAGCAGCCGCTCCTTGAGGCTGGTGGCCCGCTTGTGGTGGAGCAGGAAGCGCTTGCCGACCCCGGCGGCGAGGATCGTCGGGGAGGCGGCCACTACAGCTCCTCCGCGAAGTCGGCCTGGAGGCGGCGGAAGGTCCACAGCCCGACGACCAGCAGTACCGCCGAGACGGCGCCGGCCACGGCCAGCCACTGGAGGTAGAAGCCGTAGCCACCGGCCGGCAGGACCTGCATGGCCTCGCCGTTGTTGGCGGTCACCACCGGGTACTTGTAGATGGCCCGCTGAGCGGCCACCACCACCGAGGTGATGGGGTTGGCCATGTAGAACTTGAACATCCAGAGCAGCCCGGCGCCGGCCAGCTTGTCGCGGACCACGGTCACCGGATAGACGATCGGGGTCAGCCAGAACCAGGCCAGCAGGGCGATCTCCAGCAGATGCTGGACGTCGCGGTAGCGCACGTTGAGGGACGAGGCCAGCAGCGACATGGCCATGGTGAAGACCACGGCCACAGCCAGGGCCGGGACCAGCAGCCACAGCTGGGGCCCGAACGCGTCCGGGTAGGCCGGGACCAGGAACAGGAAGAACACCAGCAGCTGGAGCGCGAGGTGGACGCCGGCGAAGCCGACCGAGGCCAGCGGCAGCACCACCCGGGGGAAGCGGACCTTGCGGACCAGGTTGGCGTTGCCCACGACCGCGCCGGTGGCGTCCAGGGTGGCCGAGTTGAAGAAGCTCCAGATCAGGAACCCGGACATGAACAGGACCGCGAACCAGGGCACGTTGTTCTGCAGGAAGAAGCCGAAGACCAGGCTGAACACGGCCAGGTAGAGCAGCGGGTTGGCCAGTGACCAGACGAACCCGAGGGCCGAGTTCTTGTACTTGACCTTGAGGTCCTTGCGGACCAGCTCGGTCAGGAGCTCGAGGCGCACGCGCGACTGGGCCGCCGCCCGGGCGTCCGCCGCCTGCTGCACCTGTGCCATCGGCTACCTGTCCCTGTGTCCGGCCATCTGCCGGTGCAGCTTAGCGGGCCGGGCCGCCTCGTCCCCGGCGACGGCCAGGAACCGCAGCCGCCAGTAGTCGGCCACCCAGCGGTCGTCGCGGCGCAGCCGGGGGGCGGCCAGCTCCTCCGCCCGGGCCACGATGTCGGGGAGCCGGGCCGGCGGGACGGCCGCGGTCAGCTGCCCGCCGAACATCGTGAACCAGTCGGCCAGGCCGCCGGGGCCGCCGGCGAGCGGGGTCGGCCTCGGGAAGTGCTCCATCCGGGCCACCCGGAACCCGCCCGCCTCCAGCAGGGTGGCGTACTGGCCCGGGGTCGGGAAGTACCAGGGGCAGACCGGCTCGGGCAGCCCGGCCTGGGCCATGGCCGCGCCCAGCGCCTCCAGGATGGCGTCGATGTTGCCGGCCCCGCCGAGCTCGGCCACGAACCGCCCGCCCGGGCGGAGGGCGGCCCGGACCCGGCCGATCACCTCGGCCGGCCGGGGCATCCAGTGCAGGGCGGCGTTGGAGAAGACGGCGTCGACCGGCTCGGGCAGGGTGAAGGCGTGCCCGTCGGCCAGCAGCACGCGGTCGTCGCCGAGCCGGCGCCGGGCCGCCGCGACCATGGCCGGGTCGTCGTCCAGGGCCAGCACCGCGGCCCCGGTGGCGGCGATCGAGGCCGCCAGCTCGCCGGTGCCGCAGCCCAGGTCGAGCACGACCTCCCCCGGCCGGGGGTCGAGCAGCTCGACGAGGTCGCCGGCCAGGCCGGAGACGAAGCCGAACTGCCGCTGGTAGCGCTCGGCGTCCCACCCGCCCGGCACCTGGGGCCGCCCTAGCGGATGCCGAGGTCGGCGGCGATCTCCCGCCATCGGGTGGCGAACGCCTCCTCGGAGAAGGTCTCGGCCCGCTCCACGGCGCTGGCCGCCAGGCGGGCCCGCAGGGCCTCGTCGCGGACGACCATGCGGGTCAGGGCCTCCAGCTCGGCCAGGGACGTCCAGCGGTAGCCGTCGGTGCCGTGGCGGACGATCTCGCGCTGGCCGGCCTTGTCGATCACCACCGGGACGCAGCCGGCGGCCATCGCCTCGACGGTGGTGATGCCGAAGTGCTCGAACACCCAGGGGGCGGCCTCCTCGTCCTCGCCCAGCCCGGTGGCCACCCAGAAGACCGAGCTGGTGGCGAACAGGTCCTCGACCAGGGCCCGGGGGGCGTTGGCGTGGATGTGGACGGGCAGGCCGGCGGCGGCCCGCTCGACCTCGGCCAGATAGGGCCGGTGGGCCGGCTCGCAGCCGCCGACCAGGTGCAGCTCCCAGCCGTCCAGCCCGCCGCCCCCGACCATCTGGCCGAACGCCTGGACCTGCTCGAGCTGCTTCTTGGAGTGGCCGAAGCCGGGGGCGATGAACCGGCCCACGGTCAGGATCCGCCTGGCCTTGGGGCCAGGCTTGAGGTCCCTGGTCCTGATGGGCGGGAACAGCACGTCCGAGTCGACCCCCCAGAGCCGCCGGATCCAGGTCCGGGTGTACTGGGAGTTGGCCAGCACCCGCTCGTAGTGGCCGAGGAACTCGAGGTCGCTGGGGTCGCGCAGCAGCCACGGGAAGCGCTCGCCGGCCCAGCGGCGCGGCTCCCAGGTCGCGTCGGCCATGTGCAGCCGGCTCACCGCCACCCCCAGGGTCCGGTCGTCGCCGGCCCCGGGCACGAAGGTGTCGCTGTCGAAGACGATCTCGCGGTCGCGGTCGCTCGGGGGCAGGTCGAGCTCGTGGCGGCGGAAGCCGGCCGGCGAGGCCTCCAGCCGGGCCAGCTCGGCGCCGCCCTCGTGGCTGATCACGACCTCGGCCGGGCCGGGGGCGCCCGGGCGGCCCAGGTCGAACACCACCCGCTTGGCCAGCCCGCCGGCCAGCTGGAGCCCGGCCCGGCCGCTGGTCCAGACCCAGGTCCGGCGCCGGCCCCCCTCGGGCGGGAACCAGCCCAGCCCCCACTCGACCACCCCCGGCTTGGCCTCGCGGACGTGGCGGCCGAGGAGCCGGACCAGGCGCCGCTGCCAGCCGGCCAGGTCGTGGTCGAAGGGGGTCGGGAAGTAGCAGAGATACAGGTTGCGGGCGGCCTGGGCCTTGACCCGGCTCATGTAGGAGGCGTTGATGAACAGCTCGTACTCGGCCGACAGGCGGGCCACCTGCGGCTCGCCCCGCTCGGGGACGATCCGGAGGTTGACCTTGCCCAGGTTGAGGCCGAGGTGGTCGGCCAGGATCTCCTTGCCGACGTCCTTGTGGCCGACCAGGTCGACCTCGTGGCCCTCGTCGGCCAGGACCTGGGCGAGCATGCTGCTGTGGCGCTCTCCCCCACCCATGGACTGCAGGAACCGGTTGTAGACCGCCACCTTCAAAACGCGATAGCTCCCCAGCTTCTCCGGGCCCAGGGTCAGCCCCGGGCGACGACGTAGGTCTCGTTGCTCTGGTACAGCCCCCACACCAGCTTGTCGTGGGCCCTGCGGACCTCCCGGAGGGCCTCGGTCGTCTCCTGGAGCCGGCCGGCCAGCACCTTGACCACGTGGGCCAGCTCGTACGCCCAGTCCGGGTCGTGGTGGTCGGTGACCCGGCCCCGGCGGTCGCGGTGGTCGAGGCTGGCCCGGAGCTTGCCCATGGCCTGCTGGACCAGGTCGTCAAGGGGCGGGTGGACGACCGGCTCGGGTCCAAGGTACTCCGGCGGCGGGCCCGGGTGGTTGGCCGGGTTGGTGCCAGTGGTCTCGACCGCCAGGCCGGCCTGGCGGCAGAGGAACTCGAGCAGGGGCAGGTCGTAGAAGCGGACGTGGGTCGGGTCGCGCCAGAAGTCGTGACTGAGGACGGCGTAGCAGGCCGGGTTCGGGGTCACGGCCACGAACCGGCCGCCGGGGGCGAGCACCCGCCGGACCCCGGCGAGCAGCTCGCGGACCTGGTCGGGGGTGAGGTGCTCGACGAAGTGGGCGCAGAACACTCCCTGGTAGGGCCCGGGGGCGGGTTCGGCGTTGAGGAAGGCGATGGCGTCGCCTCCGACCACGTCCAGGCCCTTGGTCCGGGCGGCCTCGACCATGCCATCGTCCGAGTCGACCCCCTCGGCCTTGATGCCCTTCTCGTCCAGCAGGCCGAGGAACTCGCCTCGGCCGCAGCCGAGTTCCAGCACGGGGCTCTTGTCCTCGAACATGGGCACGTAGTGGCGCAGGACCTCGCGCGTGTGCTCGGGGTCGAAGTCCATGTACGAGTAGTAGTCGCTCTCCAACCGGGTCACCGTGCCGACCTCCGCCGGGCCTGGGCGTTCTGATGACGCCTGCGCTGGCACTCTACGACGCCGGCTCACGACCCGGCCACGACATGGCAACGGGCCGGTGGCGGGGATCTATGCTTGGCGGGTGGAAGCCACGAGGAGGTCCAAAGCGATGAGCGGCTGGTCCGACGAGGGTGCCGGCGACCGTCGGGGTCGAGCCGCCACGGCGGGTCAGCGGCCCCAGAAGCCGCTGCCCCCGGGCTGGAGCGTCCGGCCCCGCGGCATGCGCCAGGGGTCGCCGCCGAGGCTCGACGTCCGCGACGTCCGCCCCCGCGAGCAGCGCCAGCGGCCGCCCCGGGACCCGGGCGGCGGCGGTGGCCGTCCCCCGAGGGCCCGGCGCCCCCGCCGCTGGGGACGCCGCCTCGGCGTGACCCTGCTGGTCCTGGTCCTGCTGCTGGTCGGGCTGGGGGTCTGGGTCGACTCGAGGCTCAACCGGGTCGACGCCCTCCCCGACTACGAGGGCCGCCCGGCCGCCACCCCGGGGGCCGACTGGCTGATCGTCGGGTCCGACAGCCGCCAGGGCCTCGACGAGGCCCGCCGCCGGGAGCTCGGCACCGGCCAGGCCGCCGGCCGGCGGGCCGACACCATGATGCTGCTGCACATCCCCCGCGGCACCGGCAAACCGGTCCTGGTCAGCCTGCCCCGCGACTCGTACGTGCCGATCCCGGGCCGGGGCCGCAACAAGCTGAACGCGGCCTACGCCTTCGGCGGCCCCCAGCTGCTCGCCCGCACCGTCGAGCAGGTCACCGGCATCCGCCTCGACCGCTACATGGAGGTCGGGTTCGACGGCTTCGCCAGCGTGGTCGACGCCGTCGGCGGGGTCCAGATCTGCCCCGACCGGGCCATGCGCGACCCCATGGCCGGCCTCAACGTCAAGGCCGGCTGCCAGGTCGTCGGCAGCAAGCAGGCCCTGGCCTATGTCCGCACCCGGGCCGGCGGTCGCGGCGACCTCGACCGGGTCGAACGCCAGCAGGAGTTCCTCGGCTCCCTGATCAAGAGGTCGACCAGCCCGGCGACGGTCCTCAACCCCTTCCGCGGCGTCCCCCTGCTGCTCAGGGGCACCGAAGCGGTCGCCGTCGACCAGGCCGCCCACGTCTGGAACCTGGTCCGGTTCCCCTTCGCCATGCGCGATATCAGCGGCGGCGGCGGTATCTCCACCACCGTCCCCGTCGCCGGCACCGCCACCATCGGTGGCGCCGGCTCGGTCGTCCAGTGGGACCGCCAGCGAGCGATCGCCCTGTTCGAGGCCCTTCAGCAGGACCAGCCGGTCGACAACCTGGTCGACCAGGGCCGTTAGGGGCGGTTGTCCCAGTCGCCGACCACCGGGCGGCCGGGGGTCTGCTTCTTGAAGGCGACCTTGGCGGCGGTGCCGGTGAAGGAGTCCTTGAGGTACCAGCGGGTGCCGGAGCGGAGGATGCCCGGGGTCCAGGTGCCGTTGCCGTTCCAGTCGCCGGCGAAGCCGAGGTCGCTGGGGCGGCCGAAGCGGACGCGGACCTCCGACGGGCCGCTGCCGCCGGTGTTGCGGAGCCAGAAGGTGCCCTTGCGCTGGACCCCGGGGGTGAAGTCGCCGTCGCCGTCCCAGTCGCCGGCCAGGTAGTTGTCGCCGGCGCCGCCGAAGGTGACGGTCGTGTCGGCCGGTCCGCTGGAGTTGCTGTTGCGGATCGACCACACCCCGGCCCGGACGGCCGCCGGGGTCCAGGTGCCGTTGGCGTCCCAGTCCCCGACCACCAGCCGGTCGCCGTGGCGGCCGTACCAGAGGTCGAGCACGCTGTTGTCGGAGTTGCGCAGCAGGAGGTGGTTGCTGTTGCGGGCCGCACTCGGCCGGACCACGCCGACGGTCTGGGTGCCGTCGCCGTCCCAGTCCCCCACCACCGGGATGTCGCCCTTCCGGCCCCAACGGTAGCTGGTGAACACCCGGGCCGAGGTGGAGAGCTGCTCGGCGTTGGCGTTGCTGACCCGCCAGGCGCCGGCCAGGAACCCGCCGGTGCTGGTCCCGGCCGGTGCCACGGCCCGGTTGACGAACACCCGGCTGACCACCGGCCGGGCCGAGCGGCCGCCGGCGGACGCGGTCACGGTGATGGTCGCCCATCCCTGCGGGGCCAGCTGGCCGTTGCTGAGGCGGCCGTTCCAGCGGACCTTGGCCGAGGACCCCTGGCCGCTGAAGGAACGAACCCTCGCCCCGTTGGACCCGGCGACGGTGACCCGCCAGCGCACCACCGAGCTGAACCGGGCGTGCACGCCGGCGTAGCCGCCGCGCTCGGGGTTGATCAGCGAGGCGGTGGCGTACCCGCCGTAGATCTTGGGCCGCCCGATCCGGGAGACGGCCGCGCGGATCGCGTTCAGCCGGGCGATGGTGGGGTCGCCTGGGCAGGTCGTGTAGGAGGTCGAGCGGTGGCCGAGGATGGTGTTGACGACCACCCGGCGCCCGGCCGGGTAGCGGGTGTTGGCCCCGCCGGCGCTGCGGAGCACGGTGCGGCCGCGCGGGTCGACGTGGGTCAGGTCGAGCTTCCAGGCCAGCAGCCGCTCCAGGCCGGCCAGCATGGGGCCGGTCGGCCGGGCGGTGGTGAAGGTCCCGAGCAGGGCGACCCCGGTGGTGTTGGTGTTGAAGCCGCCGGCGTGGGCGCCGAGCACGGCCCGGGTGACACCGCCGTAGCGGCCCTCGAACACCCGGCCGTAGCGGTCGACCAGGAAGTTGTAGCCGATGTCGTTCCAGCCCCTGGTGCGCACGTGGTACAGGTAGTCGGACCTGACCAGGGCGGCGCTCTCCGAGGGCGAGTAGCTGTTGCTCTGCACGGTGTGGTGGACGAAGGCGGCCTTGACGGTGTCGCTGTAGTCGGGGCTGGCCCGGCGGATGGACTCGTTGGCGCCCCAGGCCCGCCGGCTGATGATCCGCGGCCGAGCGGTGGCGGCGGTCGCCACCCCGGCCCGCGGCCCCTCGGTCCCCGGGGTCGCCGTCAGGTCCGGCGTGATCAGGTGGGCCTCCAGCCCGCTCGCCGGAACAGCTGGGGTCGCGGTCGCCGCCTGCCCGGTCTCGGCGCCGGCCTCGGCGCCGGCCGCGGACGGCGGGTCGACTCGGACCTGGACCTCGGCCGTGCCGGCGTCCAGCCACTGCCCGTTGCTGTAGGCCCGCCCGGACTTGTACTCGCTGCTGTTCGCGTCAGGGCCGTCGCCGGCCTGCTCGACCTCCCGCCAGGCCGACCAGCCGCCCTTGTCCCGCGACCGCATCCAGACCAGCCCGTCCTCGGTCTTCCCGTCCGGGTCCGGCCAGGAGAACCCCACGAACCGGGCCTTGCCCACGTCCACCGGCGCCGACTGGAGCCGGCTCCCGGCGCCCTTGGTGGCCGGGGTGGCGGGGACGCGCTCCAATGACCCGGCCCCGCCGGCAGTCCTCGCCGGACCCGCCGTGGGGGCCGGACCCGCCGTCGGCGCGGGGGCTGGGGTCAGGGTGATCTTGACGTTGTTGAGGGTGCCGGGGTGGACCTCGTGGCTGGTGAGGGTCGGCTGGGCGGCGTTGAAGAGGGTCAGGGCGACGGCGGAGGCGGCGCCGGCGGCCAGGGCACGGCCGGTCAGCGAGCGCAGGGACCGGAACAGCACGAGCTTCCTCCAGCGGATGCGGCGGTGTACCGGATGGGAATCGGCCGATCGCCGGGCGACCTGAAGCGCTTTCCCCTAGGGAGAAATATGGAACTTGGTCGATTTGAGACCGTAGGCCTTGCGGAACCAGGTTCCGGTGACGGTGGCGCTGGTGCGTCGGCCGGCCTTGATGCCCTCGACGGTGACGCGGGAGACGCGGCCGCCCCAGGAGGGCAGCTTGGTCTCGCGGACCCTGGTGGCGGTGCCGATCCCGAGCCTGGCGCCCAGGGAGGCCGCCGACACCGTCTTCTTCCAGCGGAAGTTCGGGTTGCGGTGGGCGCCGCCGCCCCGGTCGTAGGGGTCGTCGGAGCGGCTCGGGAACCACGGCAGCGGGCTGCTCCCCCACTGGGCGTTGCTGGAGGTGTGGCCGCCCGAGGACGACGAGTAGAAGGCCTGCACGACCCGGGAGCCGTAGCGCACGACCTGGGCGCCGGTGCCGCGGACGGCCGCGACCCACCGTGATCCCCAGTAGCCCTGCTCCTTGGCGTAGCCGGCGTAGTTCTGGTCGCGCACGGTGGCGTAGACGGCGCAGTCGCAGCCGTCCCAGCGGCCGTACCCCCAGTGCTGGCTCCGGGTCCGGACGGCGACCAGGGCGAAGCTGCGGGCGGCGATCGCCTGGGCCCGCAGGGCCTCGTTGGCGAACGACCCCGGCACCTCGGCCAGCCCCCGCAGGTAGCGGTTGAAGGGGATCACGGCCACCGCCCGCGGGCGGGTCACACCCCGGTTGTCGCGGACCAGGTGGACGTCCAGGCGACCCCACCGCAGCTGCCGGCCGGTCTGGGGCAGCGACAGCCGGGCCGGGGGCAGGGCGGTCTCGAACCGCACCACCACCCCGGTGCCGGCCCTGGTCGGCCCGAACACGCGCCGCCGCGACGGGTCGAACACCGAGGTGCCGCCCGACTCGGGCCGGATCGAGAAGGTGGTGTGGCCGCTGAGGCCCCGCCGGACCGTCCGCCCGCCCCGGGTCACGCCCGACACCGAGAACCGGCCGCTGCCCCCCTTGCCGGGGACCTCGATCCCCTTGACCAGGACCTGGCCGAGGCGGCGGCCGGTGCTGGGGTCGCGGTCGGCCTGGAGGAGCCCGACCCGGATGGTGGCCGGCAGGGTGGCCGGCCTGGCCTGGGCGCCGCCGTAGTAGTAGGAGATGATCCGCCCGGCGCTGGCCCCGCGCAGGGCCATGCCGTGGGCGCCGTACTGGCTCATGCCGATGCCGTGGCCCCAGCCGCCGCCGACGATCGTGAAGGTCCGCGGGGCCGCCTGGGCGGGCGGGTCGGCCGGGCCACCGAGCACCCCCATGGCGACGGCCAGCGCCCCTACCGCGGCGACCGTTCGAACCCGACGGCTCACGAGCATCCCGACCTCCCGGCGGCGACGGCGTCCCTTGGAGAGGTCGGCGCCCCCGGGGAACGGCTTGAGCAGAGCGACCCCCGCTGGCGGCTCACCCGTTGACCGACCCGGCGGCCCGGCCCCGGATGATGGAGCGCTGCAGGTCGCGGCCGGGGAACTCGAGGAAGGTGAAGGCGTAGGCGGCCGTGCCGGCGATCACGACCGGGATGGCGACGGCCGGCAGGGTGACGGCCAGGCTGTTCAGGAACGAGGCGGCCATGACGAGCTTGGCGGCGATGCTGGCCCGTCCCTGGCGCCGTGTCACCGGATCAGGTCATCCGGCGGCGGCCAGGTAGGCGGCCAGGGCGTCGGGCCAGGGCCGCAGGGGGGGCACGCCGGCCAGGCGGG
Organism: Actinomycetes bacterium; assembly: GCA_030146615.1. Classification (GTDB taxonomy): domain Bacteria; phylum Actinomycetota; class CALGFH01; order CALGFH01; family CALGFH01; genus CALGFH01. Next base: position 7,590 of record JASLBL010000412.1, on the reverse strand, counting down.
CCAGGCGGTTGTCCAGGACCGAGAAGGCGGGACGGGGGGCCGGCCGGGGGAACTCGGCGGTGGTGGTCGGCTGGACTCGGTCGGGGTCCTGGCCGGTGGCGGCCAGGACGGCCCGGGCCAGCTCGAACCAGGAGCAGGCGCCCTGGTTGGTGAGGTGGTAGGTGCCGTGCTGGCCGGTGCGGTGGAGGGCGCGGATGCCGTCGGCCAGGTCGGCCGCATAGGTCGGGCTGCCCACCTGGTCGTCGACCACCCGGAGGGTGTCGCGCTCGGCGGCCAGGCGGCGGATGGTGGCCACGAAGTTGCGGCCCCCGACCCCGTACACCCAGGCCGTGCGGACGGTGTAGCTGCGGCCCCAGAGGTCGCGCACGGCCTGCTCGCCGGCCAGCTTGGAGCGGCCGTAGACGCTGGCCGGGGCGGGCTGGTCGTCCTCGCCGTAGCCGTCGGGGCGGGTCGCGGCGGCGGCGCCGTCGAACACGTAGTCGGTGGACAGGTGGATCAGCTCGGCGTCGACCTCCCGGCAGGCCAGGGCCAGGTGGCGGGGGCCGGCGCAGTTGGCCAGGAAGGCCCGGTCGGGGTCCCCCTCGCAGCCGTCGACGTCGGTCCAGGCGGCCGCGTTCACGACCAGGTCGGGGGCCAGCTCGGCGACGGTGTCGGCGACCGCCGGCCAGCTGGTGATGTCGAGGGCGGCTCGGTCGAGGGCGACCAGCTCCTTGGCGTCGCCGAACGAGGCTTGCAGGGCCCGCCCCACCTGCCCCCCGGCCCCGGTGAGGAGCACTCTCACTTGCCGTGGTCCAGGGTCCGGGTGGCCTCGGCCGGCTTCATCGGGCGCCACCAGTCCTCGTGCTCGCGGTACCAGGCGATCGTCTCGGCCAGGCCCTGGTCGAAGTCGTGGGCCGGCGCCCAGCCGAGCTCGCGGACCCTGGTCGTGTCCAGCGAGTAGCGCCAGTCGTGGCCGGGCCGGTCGGCCACGAACTCGATCCGGTCCTCGCCGGCCCCGAAGGCGGCCAGGATGCGCCGGGTCAGCTCCAGGTTGGTGACCTCGTTGCCGCCGCCGATGTTGTAGATGGCGCCGGTCTGGCCGCGCCGCAGGACCAGGTCGATGGCGCTGCAGTGGTCGAGCACGTACAGCCAGTCGCGGATGTTGCCGCCGCTGCCGTACAGCGGGACCTTGTGGCCGTCCATCAGGTTGGTGACGAACAGCGGGATGACCTTCTCGGGAAACTGGTAGGGCCCGTAGTTGTTGGTGCAGCGGGTCACGACCACGTCCAGCTTGTGGGTGGCGGCATAGGCCAGGGCGACCAGCGAGCCGCCGGCCTTGCCGGCCGAGTACGGCGAGGACGGCTCCAGCCGGTCGTCCTCGGCGAACGAGCCGTCGCTGATGGTCCCGTACTCCTCGTCGGTGCCGACCTGGAGGAAGCGCCCGACCCCGGTCCGGCGGGCCGCCTCGGCCAGGGTGGCCACGCCGACGGTGTTGGTCCGCACCGCCTCCAGGGGCTCGACGATCGAGCGGTCGACGTGGGTCTCGGCGGCGAAGTTGACGACAACGTCGTGGCCGGCGATGACCTCGGAGACCTGGTCGAGGTCGCAGATGTCGCCCCGGACGAACCGGTACCGGGGGTCGTCCTCGAGGTCGGCCACGCTGGCCCGGTTGCCGGCGTAGGTGAGCTTGTCGAAGTTGGTCACCTGCGCGTCGGGGTCGGTGGCGAGCAGGTGGCGCACGTAGTTGGAGCCGATGAAGCCGGCCCCGCCGGTCACGAGGAAGCGCATGGGGCGGCTCCCGCTCCTAGGTCGGTGGCGCTGACCGGGGAAGCCTACCGGAGCCGGAACCCGGACCCGACGGTCAGGGTCAGGCTGGCCCCGTCGGCCGCCTTGACCAGCGTGACCTTGCCGCCGAGGACGGAGGCGAGCAGCCGGGCGTGGCGGGCCAGGGCCGGCGGGTAGGCCAGGGTCGAGGCCGCGCCGGTGGGGGTGGCGGCGTTGCCGGTGCCGACGACCCGGACGCCGAGGCGGCGCAGGTCGCCGGCGGCCCGGGCCGCAGCCCCCTCGACCCCGCTGCCGTTGAGGACGGTGACCGGGGTGGTGGCCAGGGAGATCCCCTTGCCGCCGGGCAGGCCGACCGGGGGCAGGGTGGCGGTGTCGCGGGCCAGGGCCCGCATCAGGATCGCCGCCTCGGGCAGCGGGTCGACGAAGGCGGCGCAGCCGGCGCAGCGCGGCGGTCGGGCAACGCTCGGGTAGACCCGCATGTCGAGCGAGCCCGGGTCGAGCTTGCGCAGCCGTCGGGCCAGGCCGATGGCCGTGGTCGTGCTCAGGGCGTCGTCGGTCTTGATGTGGTCGGTGGCGATGTCGGCCACGTCCAGCAGCTTGGGCAGGCCGGCCAGGTTCCCGCGGCTGGCCACCTCGGCCATGACCGCCCGCATGAACTCCTGCTGGCGGCCGATGCGGCCGAAGTCGGAGTCGACGTGGCGGGCCCGGACGAAGGCCAGGGCCTTGACCCCGTTCATCTTGTGGCAGCCGGGGTCCATGTGCAGGTTGGCGTAGCGGTCGTCCAGGCGGTGGCCGCTGCGGTTGCACAGGGTCACCCCGCCGAGGGCGTCGACGACGTTGAGGAAGCCGGCGAAGTCGATCTCGGCGTAGTGGTTGATGGTCAGCCCGGTGGTCTCCTCGACCGTCTTGACCAGCAGGTCGGGGCCGCCGAAGGCGAAGGCGGTGTTGATCTTGTTGGTCCTGCCGTTGACGCTGGCTCGCAGGTCCCTTGGGAGCGAGATCATCACCGCCTTGTCCCGCCCCGGGCTGACGTGCAGGACGATGATGGTGTCGGTGCGCCGGCCGGCCACCTCGACCGTCTGGATCCGGCCGAGCTGGCGGCGGCTGAGGCCGTCCCGGGAGTCGGAGCCGACCAGCAGGATGTTCATCGGCCGGCCGGCGGCGGCCGGGGTCAGCCCGGCCACCGGCCGCTGGCCCTTGCCGACCAGCCGGTCGGCGTAGCGGTAGGCCCAGACGACCCCCGCCCCGGCCAGGACGACCACCAGCGTCAGCATGATGGCCAGGGTCCGGAGCAGGTTGCGGCGGCGGCGAGAGCTCATCGACCGCTTCGGCTTGCTGGGGCGGGGCCTTCGGCCGGCCGCGGCGCCGAGCGCCTCGAGGTTGGCCCACCGGTCGTTCGATCCCTGGAACGTGGTCGCCCTGCGGTCGGTCACGGTTCGAGCGGACTCCTGTCGGAGGCGGGCAATTTGGCCTAGGGATTTGAAGAGCCTAGCATGCGCGTCCGTGAACACCTCGGGCGCCGCGTTCGACAGCTTCAACGTCGCCGCCGAGCGCCTGACCGGGCGCTACGGCGACAAGCCGTTCATCACCTGGTACGACGACCACCGGGACGAGCGGGTCGAGCTGTCGTACAAGACATTCGGAAACTGGGTCGCCAAGACGGCCAACCTGCTCGTCGACGAGCTCGGGACCGAGCCAGGCGACCGGGTCGGGGCCGTGCTCGCCGACCACTGGCAGACCCCGGTCGTGCTGGCTGCCTGCTGGCGCGCCGGAGTCTCCGTCGTCGTCCTCGACCCTGACCCACCGGAGGGGCAGCAAGCGCCCCCCCGGACCCCCCCGGACCTTGTCGCCGCGTTCGTGCGCGAGGAGCACCTGGCGTTCGCCGAGGTGGCCCTCGGCGGGACCACGGTGGTGGCCCTGACCGCCGACCTGCTCGGCCGCAGCCAGCGCGACCTGGGCAAGGCGCTCAGCTTCTCCCGGCTCGTCCCCAGCATGGGGGACGAGTTCGACGGCGGGCCCGACCCGGACGGCGACGCCCTCACCGCCGGCGGCGAGGCCGCGACCATGGCCGGGCTGCGCGAGCAGGCGGCGGCCCTGGCCGGGCGCACCGGCCTGGGCGACGCCGACCGGCTGCTGTCGGGGCGGCCGCTGCTGACCGTCGGCGGGGCCGCGGCCGGGCTGCTGGCCCCGTTCCTCAGCGGCGCCGGGGTGGTCCTGTCGGCCGGGCTCGACCCGGCCCGCTTCTGGAAGCGGGTGGCCGACGAGCGGGTCACGGTGGCCGTGCTCGAGCCCGCCCAGGGCGCCGCGGTCCGCGACGCCGGACCGCCCCCACCCGAACTTGATCGCTCAAGGTTGCGGGTGGTGCTCGATGACTGACCGCTCAAGCGACCTCTCGTGGACGACGACCCTCTCTCCAGAAGGCTGCCGCGACATGGTACTTTGCCGGCTGCTGCCGAATGGGGAGGAGATGTCCATGAAGCTGTCGGTGGTCGTCCCGTTCTACAACGAACTGCGGACGCTCCCGACGGTGATCGACCGCCTCCTCAAGGTCGACTTCAACGCCCTTGGCCTGGAGACGGAGCTGATCTTCGTCGACGACGGATCGACCGACGCCGGCCGCAGCCTGCTCGACCCGCTGCCCCGCGACGACGTCCGGGTGATCGTCCACCCCACCAACCGGGGCAAGGGCGCGGCCGTCAAGACGGGCCTGGAGGCGGCCACCGGCGACATCCTCTGTATCCAGGACGCCGACCTCGAGTACGACCCGCGCGACCTGCCAGCGCTGATCGAGCCGATCCTGGACGGCGACTACGATGTCGTCTACGGCAGCCGCTTCCGGGGCAGCGCGGCCGGCCTCTACTACACCCACCGGGTCGCCAACCGGCTGCTCAACCTGATGGTCAACGTGGCCTTCAACCGCTACCTGTCGGACGTCTACACCGGCTACAAGGTGTTCACCCGCCAGGCGTTCCGCGGGCTGAAGCTGACCGCCAAGACCTTCACCGTCGAGATGGAGCTGACCGCCCACTTCCTGCGCAAGGGCCTGGTCATCTTCGAGGTGCCGATCAGCTACCGGGCCCGCACCTACGCCGAGGGCAAGAAGATCCACTTCAAGGACGGCTTCCTGGCCGCCGGGGCGGTGGCCCGCTACCGGCTGCGCCGCCCGCCCGAGCGGACCGGCCCGGCCGCCTTCGGCGCCCCCGACGAGCCCGGGGTGATGCGGGCCGTCGAGGGCGGCGCCACCATCCACACCCTCGGCCTGGAGGACCTGGCCACGGCCCACCGCTACCGCCGCTACCTGCACGGGCTGCTCGCCCCCTACCTGGGCCCGTCGGTGCTCGAGGTCGGGGCCGGCCTCGGCGACTTCTCGGCCCAGCTGCTGGACCGCGACCGCCTGATCGTCAACGACAACGACCCGATCTGCGTCCGGGCCCTCGACGAGCGGTTCGGCGAGCGGCCCGGCATCGAGGTCGTGGCTGCCGACGTGCTCAAGCTCAAGGTCGAGCCGCCGGTCGACTCGGTGGTGGCCCTGAATGTCCTGGAGCGCATGGACGACGACGTGGCCGCCCTCCGGTCGATGGGCAGGGCGGCCGCCGCCGGCGGCCGGGTCCTGCTGGTCGTGCCGGCCTTCCCGTCCCTGGCCGGGGCGTTCGACGACGCCCTCGGCCACCTGCGCCGCTACACCCCCGACAGCCTGCGGGCCACCGTGGAGGCCGCCGGCCTGGTCCCCGAGGTCATCCGCCCGGTCAACCTGCTCGGCGGGCTGGCCTGGTGGGCCGCGGTCCGGGTCGGCCGCCAGGCCCGCCCCACCCCGGCCCTGGTCAACCTGTACGACCGCGTGGTCGTGCCGGCCGAGCGGGCCCTCGAGCGCCGCATCCAGCCCCGCTTCGGCCAGTCCATCCTCTGCGTGGCCCAGGTCCCCGAGCGGACCAAGCAGTCGCAGTCCCGCGAGCGCTCGGCCTAACGCACCGGGCCTAACGCACCGGGCCGGGCACCTCGGCCACCTGGGTCAGCTCGACGGTGAAGGTGGTCCCCGACCCTTCGACGCTCTCGGCGGTCAGTTCGCCGCCCATCGCCTCCATCAGCCCCTTGGAGAGGGCCAGGCCCATGCCGGTGCCCTGGACCTCGGTCTCCTCGGCCCCGAGGCGGTCGAACGGGTTGAACAGCCGGGCCAGCTTGTCGGCCGACAGCCCAGGCCCGGTGTCCTGGACGACGATCGCCACCCGCCCCTCTGGTGTCGCCTGGCAGGCGACCCGGATGGTGCCGCCGTGGCGGTTGTACTTGACCGCGTTGGAGGCCAGGTTCAGCAGGACCTGCTTGAGCCGCTGGCGGTCGGCCTGGACCGTCCAGCCTCGGTCGTCCGGCGACGGGACCTGGATGGTGAGCTGGCGCGCGGCGGCCAGCGGGCGGATCAGGTCGACGGAGTCCTTGATGACCTCGAGCAGGTCGACCGGCTCGGGCGACAGCGACAGGTTGCCGGACTCGATCCGGGAGATGTCGAGGACCTCGTTGATCAGCTCGAGCAGGTGCCGGCCGCCCCGCAGCATGTGGTCGACGCTGTCGGACTGCTCGGGGGTGAGGTCGTCGAGCTGGAGCAGCTGGCCGAACCCGAGGATGGCGTTGAGCGGGGTCCGCAGCTCGTGGCTCATCTTGGACAGGAACTCGCTCTTGGCCCGGTTGGCCCGGTCCGCCTCCTGCTTGGCCTGCTCGATGGCCTGCTCGGCCCGGCGGCGGTCGGTGACCTCGGCGACCACGCCGACCTTGCGCACCGGGTGGCCGTTGGCGTCGACGTAGACGCGTGCCCGCCCGCTCATCCACCGGGTCGCCTCCTCGGGCCCGTCCAGCCGGAACTGGAGCTCGTCGGGCCCTCCGCCGGCGGCCGGTCCCGACACCCACCGGGTCACGGCCTCCCGGTCGGCGGGGTGCACATGCTGGACCAGGGCCAGGTCGTGGCCGAGGGTGGCGTGGCCGACCCCGAGCAGGTCGGCCAGGGCCGTCGACCAGACGACCTGGCCGCTGACCAGGTCCCGGTCCCAGTAGCCCATGCTGGAGGCGTCCAGGGCCAGGGCGAGGCGCTCCTCGCTGGCCCGGACGGCCTCCTCGCTCTGGCGCCGCTCGCTGATGTCGTGGGCGAAGGCGTTGAACACCGTCTCCGGCCCCGACCCGACCGGCCAGATGACCAGCTCGACCGGAAACAGGCGGCCGTCCTTGTGGACCGCGGTCACCTCGACCCGCCGGTTCAGCAGCGGCCCCTCGCCGGTCTCCAGGAACCGGCGGCGGCCCCGGTCGTGGGCCTTGCGCGCCGGCTCGGGGATGATCAGCTCGGCCAGCGGCCGCCCGACCGCCTCGTCGCTGGTCCAGCCGAAGGTCTCGGTGGCCCGGGAGTTCCAGATGGTGACGACCCCGTCGGTGTCCATCGAGATGAACGCCTCGGCGGTCGCCTCCAGCATCTCCCGGGTCCGGGCCTCGCCGTCCATCATCCGCTGCTCGGCCCGGGTGCGCTCGCGCAGGGCCCGGCTCAGCAGGGCCAGCCCGGCCAGCAGGACCAGCCCGAGCACGGCCCCGATGGTGGGCACGGTGCGCCGCAGCTCGGCGATGGGGGCGAAGGCGGTGCCGGTGGCCACGTCGGCGGTGACTGTCCAGCCCAGGCTGGGCACCGGCAGGTAGGCCGAGACGGCCCTGCCGGCGGCGGTGGTGCGCTCGCTGACCCCGGACCGCCCCTGGAGGGCGGCGTCGACCAGCGGGTCCCCCTGCCGCGACTGGAGCCCGACCCGCGACGTCCCGGGCGCGGCCACGACCACCCCGCGCTGGTCGGTGACGGTGAGG
>JASLBL010000694.1 GCA_030146615.1 Actinomycetes bacterium | reverse complement strand
ATGCAGGGCATGGACTCGGTCGCGATCGAAGCCGACGTCGAGCTCGGCGGCACCGACCAGACCTTCAACCTGCACGTCGGCCGCGACCTCCAGCGCGCCCACGGCCAGCCCGGCCAGGTCGTGCTGACCATGCCGCTGCTGCGCGGGACCGACGGCGTGCAGAAGATGTCCAAGAGCCTCGACAACGGCATCTACCTGGACGACCCCCCCGAGGTCCAGTTCGGCAAGCTGATGCGCATCCCCGACAGCGTGCTTGGGGAGTACCTGCGCCTCACCACCGACCTCGACCCGGCCGAGGCCGACCGCCTGGCCGACAAGGCCGCCGCCGGCGGGGCCGGGGCCCGCGACGTCAAGCGCCGCCTGGCCCGGGAGGTCGTGACCCTGTACCACGGGTCGGGGGCGGCGGCGGCCGCCGAGGCCGCCTTCGACGCCGGGGTTCGGCAGCGGGCCGGCGCCGGCGGCGACGCCGGGTCGGCCACGGCCCTGCCGATCCCCGAGACCGCCGTCCGCGACGGGCAGGTCTGGGTGGTCGCCCTGCTGGCCGACGCTGGCCTGGTCGGCTCCCGGGGGGAGGCCCGGCGGCTGGTCGGCCAGGGCGCGGTCCGGCTCGACGGCCAGCCGGTCGGCACGGTCGACCAGAACTGGCTCCTGGCCGACCTGGACGGGCGCCTGCTGACGGTCGGCCGCCGGGCCCCGGTCCGCCTCCAGACGCCTGGTTCCTGACGGGAGCGGGGAATACCCGCTCCCCGCCGGCCGTTGTACCCGATGAGACCGCTGGAACCGTTGTGGTTGTTGGTATCCAGCGGGTGGCACCAAGTTGACACGCTGTCGAACCCGGTGCTACCTTCTCCAAGCTGCAAGCAGGGAAGTTCTTCGAGACCGAGGACCTCTCCGGGACGACGCCAGTGGCGTCGGCATCGGAAGACAGGAGGTCGCCGAACGCCAAGAGGATTCGATCCGACGGCTGTTCGGTGGCCGTCCTGACGCCCAGTAGGTCGGGGCGCAGGGCGGCGCTTCTGTGTGAAGGTGTCGACGTGGCAGGTGGTGCTCCACTAGGAGTACGCTGACCGGGCAGGTGGGAAGTCTTTGACGATCTTGAGAGGCCCGTGGTACCGTCCCGCCGCTCCGGCGGTGACAGGACGCGGGAACCGCAGGTGAGTCGCCGAAGAGCATCCCGGCGACGTTCCTTGAAAACTCAACAGTGTGTGAAAAGCCAGTGCCAAAACCCCGTCCCTCGGGGGCTTGCCCCCTTGGAACGGTTCCTTGGCGCATCCGGATAACGGATGAGCCTTGAGCGGTGCAGGGTTGGTCCCCTGTGTCGCCCATCCCCCCGGTACGTCCGGGACGGATGGTCAAACTCGGTGGCTCCAGGGTCACCGAGCTCCTTCGAGAACACCCCCGACGAGCCTCCGGGCTCTGAAGGGCGTTCACGATCTCTGACGGAGAGTTTGATCCTGGCTCAGGATGAACGCTGGCGGCGTGCTTAATACATGCAAGTCGAGCGAGGACCACCTGGTGGCAACACCGGGTGGCTCCTAGCGGCGAACGGGTGAGTAACACGTGGGCAACCTGCCCCCGACTCTGGGATAAGCCCGGGAAACTGGGTCTAATACCGGATACGAGCCTCCTCCGCATGGTGGAGGTTGGAAAGGGTCTCCGGTCGGGGATGGGCCCGCGGCCTATCAGCTTGTTGGTGGGGTAACGGCCCACCAAGGCGACGACGGGTAGCCGGCCTGAGAGGGTGAACGGCCACACTGGGACTGAGACACGGCCCAGACTCCTACGGGAGGCAGCAGTAGGGAATCTTGCGCAATGGGCGAAAGCCTGACGCAGCGACGCCGCGTGCGGGACGAAGGCCTTCGGGTTGTAAACCGCTTTCAGCAGGGACGAAGCGAAAGTGACGGTACCTGCAGAAGAAGGTCCGGCCAACTACGTGCCAGCAGCCGCGGTAACACGTAGGGACCGAGCGTTGTCCGGATTCATTGGGCGTAAAGAGCTCGTAGGCGGCCGCTCAAGTCGAATGTGAAAACTCGAGGCTCAACCTCGAGCCTGCATTCGATACTGGGTGGCTAGAGTCTGGTAGGGGGATCTGGAATTCCTGGTGTAGCGGTGGAATGCGCAGATATCAGGAGGAACACCGGTGGCGAAGGCGGGATCCTGGGCCAGTACTGACGCTGAGGAGCGAAAGCGTGGGGAGCAAACAGGATTAGATACCCTGGTAGTCCACGCCGTAAACGATGGGCGCTAGGTGTGGGAGGTCATCGACTCCTTCCGTGCCGCAGCTAACGCATTAAGCGCCCCGCCTGGGGAGTACGGCCGCAAGGCTAAAACTCAAAGGAATTGACGGGGGCCCGCACAAGCGGCGGAGCATGTTGCTTAATTCGACGCGACGCGAAGAACCTTACCAGGGCTTGACATGTAGGGAAAAGCCGTGGAGACACGGTGTCCGCAAGGGCCCTACACAGGTGTTGCATGGCTGTCGTCAGCTCGTGTCGTGAGATGTTGGGTTAAGTCCCGCAACGAGCGCAACCCTTGTCCTATGTTGCCAGCGGTTCAAGCCGGGGACTCATAGGAGACTGCCGGGGTCAACTCGGAGGAAGGTGGGGACGACGTCAAGTCATCATGGCCCTTATGTCCTGGGCTGCAAACATGCTACAATGGCCGGTACAGAGGGCTGCAAACCCGCGAGGGGGAGCCAATCCCAAAAAGCCGGTCTCAGTTCGGATCGGGGTCTGCAACTCGACCCCGTGAAGTCGGAGTCGCTAGTAATCGCGGATCAGCAACGCCGCGGTGAATACGTTCCCGGGCCTTGTACACACCGCCCGTCACGTCATGAAAGTCGGTAACACCCGAAGCCAGTGGCCCAACCCTTTGGGAGGGAGCTGTCGAAGGTGGGATTGGCGATTGGGACGAAGTCGTAACAAGGTAGCCGTACCGGAAGGTGCGGCTGGATCACCTCCTTTCTAAGGAGCTTTCTTTGCGGCCCTCGCAAGAGGGTCGCCAGGAGCCAGGACCCACTCACGGGCCTGGTCGCTCCAGGATCTCGATCACTGGCTATTCGGTCGGCCGCTCTCCGGCTCGCTCAGTACCGCCCCGCAAGGGGTGCGGAACGGCGGATCGGGAACGACTCGGCCGCACACACTGTTGAGCTTTGAGGGAGCGTCTCCTCTGGGAGCCGCGCGAGCACCTCACTCCGAGGCTCTGCTCCGACCCCGAACCGGCCGGCACGTCCGGCAAGGCGGGGAACGGGCCTCGAGCCGGGAACCTTGAGAACTACATAGCGAGCGCGAGCATCTTTGAAGTTGCCAAGTTACAAAGGGCACATGGTGGATGCCTAGGCGCCAGAAGCCGATGAAGGACGTAGGAGGCTGCGATAAGCCTCGGGGAGCTGCCAACCAAGCGTTGATCCGGGGATGTCCGAATGGGGAAACCCGGCACGGGTCATGCCGTGTCACTCCGGTCTGAACACATAGGGCCGGTAGAGGAAACCCGGGAAACTGAAACATCTCAGTACCCGGAGGAAGAGAAAGCAACCGCGATCCCCTCAGTAGCGGCGAGCGAACGGGGGTCAGCCTAAACCGAGGTAACGTGACAGCGTGTAGGCGTTGTTGCCTCGGGGTCGCGGGACCCGACAGGGGGAGCTGCACCTCCTCCAGGGAGTTACAAAGGACGTGGGTAGTCGAAGGCCTTGGAAACGGCCGCCACAGCGGGTAACAGCCCCGTAGACGAAACTCATCGTCCCTCCCGTCGGTGCTTCCCAAGTAAGGCGGAGGACATTCCGTCTGAATCTAGGGGGACCACCCCCTAAGGCTAAACACTCTCTGGCGACCGATAGCGGACTAGTACCGTGAGGGAAAGGTGAAAAGTACCCCGGGAGGGGAGTGAAATAGTACCTGAAACCATGTGCTTACAAACAGTCGGAGCGGTTCTTCGGAGCTGTGACGGCGTGCCTTTTGAAGAATGAGCCGGCGAGTTAGCGATACGCGGCAAGGTTAACCCGAGTGGGGGAGCCGTAGCGAAAGCGAGTCTGAAACGGGCGTTTCAGTCGCGTGTCCTAGACCCGAATCCGAGTGATCTAACCATGGGCAGGGTGAAGCGAGGGTAAGACCTCGTGGAGGCCCGAACCCACCAGGGTTGAAAACCTGGGGGATGACCTGTGGTTAGGGGTGAAAGGCCAATCAAACTCGGTGATAGCTGGTTCTCCCCGAAATGCATTTGGGTGCAGCCTTGGATGTTTCGTGACGGAGGTAGAGCACTGGATGGGCTAGGGGGCCTACAAGCTTACCGACCTCAGCCAAACTCCGAATGCCGTCACGTTAGAGTCCAGGAGTGAGACTGCGGGGGATAAGCTTCGTAGTCGAGAGGGAAACAGCCCAGACCGCCAGCTAAGGTCCCTAAGCGTGTGCTAAGTGGAAAAGGATGTGGAGTTGCCCAGACAACCAGGAGGTTGGCTTAGAAGCAGCCATCCTTGAAAGAGTGCGTAATAGCTCACTGGTCAAGTGACTCCGCGCCGACGATGTAGCGGGGCTCAAGCACACCACCGAAGCTGCGGCACTCACGTATCGCCCGGCATGTGGGTCGCACCACATGTCCAAGCGCGTGGGTGGGTAGGGGAGCGTTGATGCGCGCGTGAAGCGGCGGGGTAACCCAGCCGTGGACGCGCATCAAGTGAGAATGCCGGCATGAGTAACGAAAGACGGGTGAAAAACCCGTCCGCCGAATGCCCAAGGGTTCCTGGGGAAGGTTAATCCGCCCAGGGTGAGTCGGGACCTAAGGCGAGGCCGAGAGGCGTAGTCGATGGACGACGGGTTGATATTCCCGTACCTCTGACTCCGCGCCCGAGCCGAACCCGGGGTACTAAGGGAAACCCCTACGGGGGTCTACCGACAGACCCGGTACTAGGCTAGCGATGGGGTGACGCAGGAAGGTAGTCCAGCCCAGGCGTTGGTTGACCTGGGGTAAGTGCGTAGGGCGTCCGGTAGGCAAATCCGCCGGACATCGAGCCTGAGACACGATGCCGAGCCAATTGAGGCGAAGTGGATGATCCTATGCTGCCAAGAAAAACCTCTAGCGAGTGGAGTTGGAGCCCGTACCCCAAACCGACGCAGGTGGGCAAGTAGAGAATACTAAGGCGATCGAGCGAACACTGGTTAAGGAACTCGGCAACTTGACCCCGTAACTTCGGGATAAGGGGTGCCGCAGCCCGTGATCACCTTCGCGGTGTGAGCGGGAGGCGGTCGCAGAGACCAGGCCCAAGCGACTGTTTACTAAAAACACAGGTCCGTGCTAAGTCGAAAGACGCCGTATACGGACTGACGCCTGCCCAGTGCTGGAACGTTAAGGGGAGGGGTTAGCCCTGCTTGCAGGGCGAAGCTCTGAACTTAAGCGCCAGTAAACGGCTGCTGTAACTATAACGGTACTAAGGTAGACGACCTGGTACGTGCACCAGGTCCTGCCCCTCGGCGCGGCGACGCGTCGAGTGCAGTCGGCTATATGCTGGAAACCCCGAGTATCCGGCGGTACCGCCTGTCCCACCCTCGCAGTAGGGTGCGGGCATGCGCGGTGACAATCCGTCCGGTGCGGGCAATCAGCAGGAAAGGCCAGGGCTCGAGCAGTGGGTCGTCGGCTTCGTCGACGGCGAAGGCTGTTTCTCGATCTCGGTCGTGCGCAATCCCGGGTGCCTCCTCGGCTGGCAGGTCCAGCATGAGTTCTCGGTTACCCAGGCGGCGCCGTCGAGGCCGGCGCTCGAACTCCTCCAGGAGGTGTTCGGGTGCGGGCAGATCATCGAGAACCGGCGCCACGACAACCAATCGCCACACGCTCCTGCGCTTCTCCGTGAAGCGAAGGAGGGAGCTGGTCGAGGTCGTGGTTCCGTTCTTCGAAGCGCATCCACTGGTCACCGCGAAGCAAGCCGACTTCGAGGCGTTTGCCTCCGTGCTGCAGATCATGCAGACGGGAGCACATCTCCACGAAGACGGCCTCCGCAGGATCGCCGCTCTCACCGAGCGGATGAACCGGCGGGCGCGGTCTCGGTACCTGGAATCCTCAGAGGCCATACGCCGACCAACTCGGTCCGACACCGAGCTGAAGATATGGTCCTAGCCTCATGGCGACATGGGGAGTCCTAGAGCGAAATTCCTTGTCGGGTAAGTTCCGACCTGCACGAATGGCGTAACGACTTGGGCGCTGTCTCAACCAGTGGCTCGGTGAAATTGCAATACGAGTAAAGATGCTCGTTACCCGCGGAAGGACGGAAAGACCCCGGGACCTTTACTACAGCTTGATGTTGGAGTTTGGTACGGATTGTGTAGGATAGGTGGGAGACTATGAAGCCGGGACGCCAGTCTCGGTGGAGTCAACCTTGAAATACCACCCTGTTCGTGCTGGGCTTCTAACCAGGGTCCGTGAATCCGGATCTGGAACAGCGTCAGGTGGGTAGTTTAACTGGGGCGGTTGCCTCCCAAAATGTAACGGAGGCGCCCAAAGGTTCCCTCAAGCTGGTTGGCAATCAGCTGTCGAGTGCAAGGGCACAAGGGAGCTTGACTGCGAGACAGACATGTCGAGCAGGAGCGAAAGCTGGGCCTAGTGATCCGGCAGTGGCATGTGGAAGCGCTGTCGCTCAACGGCTAAAAGGTACCCCGGGGATAACAGGCTTATAGTGCCCAAGAGTCCATATCGACGGCACTGTTTGGCACCTCGATGTCGGCTCATCGCATCCTGGGGCCGGAGTAGGTCCCAAGGGTTGGGCTGTTCGCCGATTAAAGCGGTACGCGATCTGGGTTTAGAACGTCGTGAGACAGTTCGGTCCCTATCCTCCGTGGGCGTAGGAGATTTGAGGAGAGCTGTCCCTAGTACGAGAGGACCGGGACGGACGAACCTCTGGTGTGTGAGTTGTCGTGCCAACGGCACTGCTCATTAGCCACGTTCGGAAGGGATAAGCGCTGAAGGCATATAAGCGCGAAGCTCGCTCCAAGATGAGATCTCCCACAGGGTTGACCTGGTAAGGCCCCCGGCTAGACGACCGGGTTGATAGGCCGGAAGTGGAAGCACAGCAATGTGTGGAGCTGACCGGTACTAATAGGCCGAGGACTTGGCAACCAACTTCTGTTGCACGCGCTCGCTGTGTAGTTCTGGAGGTTTCCGGTGTACCGGAGGCTCCAGAGCGTTTCGGTGGCCATAGCGGAGGGGAGACACCCGGTCCCATACCGAACCCGGAAGTTAAGCCCTCCAGCGCCGATGGTACTGCCCGGGAAGCTGGGTGGGAGAGTAGGTCGCCGCCGAGACTCTTCACGAAGCGCCGCCCCTGAGGCGGCGCTTCGTCGTTTCCGGGCCCAGACGTGCGCGCCGGCCCAGGTTCCGGCAAGATGCGCCCCGTGGAGGACAACCAGGCGCAACCCGACCGCCCCCGCCGCCACGCCCGCGGCCCAGCCAGGGCCCCCGGCGGCCGCCCCCCGGGCCGAAGCGGCGGCTCTGGAGGGGGCCGAAGCGGCGGGTCGGCGGCGGGCCGAGGCGGCGGCTCCGCGAACCGCCCTCGTCGCGATCCGGCAGCACGCGCACCCAGGGACTCGTCACGCGCCCCCAGCGACAACGACCGTCGCCCCGCTCCCGGCGATCGGCGCCCCGCTCCCGGCGATCGGCGCCCCGGTACCGGCGACCGGCGTCCCAGCTCCAGCGACTGGCGTTCAGGATCTGGCGATCGACGACCGGGCTCCAGCGACCGCCGGCCCACCCGTGACCGGCGACCCGTCGCCCATTCCCGCGACCGGCGACCCGCTCCCCGCGACTCGCGGCCCGACGAGCGGCTCGTGGACGAGGGGCCGGAGGTGCGGGAGATCTTGCCGGCCGAGGCGTTGGCCGAGCTGCGGGAGACGGCGCGACCCCATGCGGTGGCCGACGCGGCCAGGGCGCTTGCGGATGCGGTGGTGGCCCTGTCGGAGGATGGGGACCCGGAGGCGGCGGTGCGGGCGGCTCAGGCGGCCAAGCGGGCGGCACCGCGGGCGGCGAGTGTCCGGGAGGCGCTGGGGATCGCCCTCTACCAGGTGGAGGACTTTCGCGCCGCCCGGACCGAGCTGGCCGCGGCCCAGCGGATCTCGGGGCGCCAGGACCTGTCCGCCATGCTGGCCGACATCGAACGGGCGCTCGGCCGGCCCGAACGGGCGATCGCGCTCTTCGAACGGGTCGACCGCTCCGAGCTGGAGCCGGACACCGCCGCCGAGCTGCTGCTGGTGGCCGCCTCGGCCTACGGGGACCTGGGCCAGCCGGCCTCCGGGGTGGCCCTGATCCGCCGCCACGCCCGCTGGCCGGCCGAGCTGGCCGACCATCATCTGCGCCTCGCCTACGCCGAGGGCGCGCTGGCCGAGCAGGCCGGCGACCTCCCCCGGGCCCGCGCCGCCCTCAGCCGCGTCGTCGAGGCCGACCCCGACTTCCACGACGCCGCCGAACGCCTGGAGCGGCTTGCCTCGGGGTAGCCCCGGCCCGTAACGCTGCCGGCACGGTCGCCTGCAATCCCTGGCAGCATGGACACACCCTCGGAGGCGACGATCGCCGGACTCGCGATCCGCGGAGCGCGTCGCGCCTGGTCGGTGCTGGTCCTGTCGGTCGGCCTGGCCACAGCGGCCGCGGTCCTGGGCCTGACCCGCGGGCCGGTGCCCGGCGTGAGCGGCTTCCACGCCGCCGACCTGATCATCTACCTGGCGTTCCTGGCCTGGGTGGCGGTCGGGGCGGTGATCGTGGCCCGGCGCCCCGACAACCCGGTCGGCTGGTCCTGTGCGCCGCCGGCACCCTGGTGCTGCTGAGCGCCACGGCCGCCGAGTACGCCCTCTCGGCCGAGTTCGGCCGTCGCCGTGGCCGTCCTGCGCTACCGGCTGTACGACATCGACCGGCTCATCAACCAGACCCTGGTCTACGGGCTGCTCACCGCACTGCTCGGCCTCGGCTACGCCGGCGCGGTGCTGGCCCTGGGCCAGCTGTCCGGCGGGGTGGCCGGCGACCCACCGAGCTGGGCGGTCGCCGCGGCCACGCTGGCCGTTGCCGCGGTGTTCCAGCCAGTCCGCCGCCGCGTCCAGCAGGGCGTCGACCGCCTCTTCAACCGCCGCCGCTACGACGCCGCCCGCACGATCGAGGAGTTCACCGCCCGCCTCCGCGACGAGGTCGACCACGGGACCCTCGCAGAGGAGCTCCTCGCCGTGGTCGACGAGACGATGCGCCCGGCGGCGGCGTCACCCTGGCTCCGCCCCGACATCCGAGACCACCCACCGGCGTAGCAGCCGCCTGCGCCAGGCCCGCCGCCTACCCCGCCTCCCGGGCCTGACGTTGCCGGATCCAGCGGAGGAGGCCGGCCGCGTTGGACTCGTAGCTGTTGAGGAGCTCGAACCGCTCGGGGTCGGCGGCACGGTAGCCCTCCTCGTGCTCGAAGCGCTCGCGGAGGGCGGCCTCGATGTGGTCGAGCTCGGCGCCGTGCTCCTGGGCGGCCCGCTCGGCCGTCTCGCACCAGCGCAGCAGCTTGTCCTCGGCCTCGGCCAGGCGGTCGGCCGGCGGGGTGATGGGGCCGAAGTGGGTCAGGACCAGGTGGGCCGGGTTGCGGTCGGCGAACCGGCGCAGGCTGGCCACGGCCAGGTCGCGGTCGAAGTCGGGCGGCGGCGTCGCCGGGCGGAGCACGCCGGTCGAGGGCAGCAGCACCCCGACGCCGTCGCCGGCGAACAGCACCCCCTGGTCCGGCTCGAACACGGCCACGTGGTGCTTGGCGTGCCCGGGGGCGTGGAGCAGCTCGAGGCGCCGGCCACCGAGGTCGATGACCTCGCCGTCCTCGGCCGCCTTGATCCGTGACGCCTCGACCGGGGTGAGCCCGCCGTAGACGGTGTCCATCAGCGGGCCGTAGACCCGGGCCGAGCTGGCCAGCAGCCGATCGGGGTCGACCAGGTGCCTGGCCCCGGCCGGGTGGACGACCACGGTGGCGTTGGGAAAGGTCCTGACCAGGTCGCCGACCCCGCCGGCGTGGTCGAGGTGGATGTGGGTGACCACGATCCAGGCCAGGTCGGCCGGGTCGAGCCCGGCCCTGGCCACCCCGTCGGCGATCGCCCCGGCCACCTTGGCCGGCCCGGTCTCGATCAGCGCCGGCCGCTCCCCGGCCAGCAGGAACCCGGCGGTGATCTCCGACGCGCCCCCCATGTAGGTGTCGATCCCGGTGATCCCATCCGGCAGGGCATCCAGGACGCTCATGGGTCTCCTCTAGTCCAGGGGCCGCAGCACCAGGCCATCTCTCGGCTTGGGATAGAAGAACGTGGTCTTCTGGGGCAGGATCTCGCCACCGGCGGCGATCTCGGCGACGGTGGCGAACCGGGCCGGGCGGAGGACGATCAGGCTGGCCGCGGTGCCGGCGTCGACCGCGGCGACGGCGGCGGCGAGGTCGCTCTGGTAGACGACCCGGCCCTCGAAGTCGCTGACACCGAGGCGCTTGCTCAGCACCGGCCCGTGCAGGACCTCGACGTCGAGCATGCGGCGGTCGCGGCCCGCCTCGGCGGCCAGGCCGGCCGGGTCGCGGGCCACCAGCAGCCAGCTCCGCCCGTCCGCGTAGAGTCCGAAGGCGACCGCCTCCTCGGGCAGCCGGCCCAGCTCCTCCTCGGCCTCGGCTGGGGAGGCGACCGGGCGGGCGCCGAAGTCGCCATCCAGGCCGGCCAGGACGGCGGCGCCGTCCACGTCGGCCAGCAGCCGGTGGATGGCCAGGACAGCCGGGCCGTGCAGGTCGGCGTCGACCAGGAGCATCAACAGCTCGTCCCACGGTCCGGGCTGGCCGCCGTTGGCCGCCCGCATGGCGTCCCGGTAGGCGAGCGAGGTCCGGTAGCGGTGGTGGCCGTCGGCGATCAGCACACGCTGGCCGGCCATACGCTCGCGCCAGGCCGCGATCCGCTCCGGGTCGTCCACTGCCCACAGCCGGTGCCGGACCCCGGTCTCGTCGACGCAGTCCAGCGCCGGCTCGGTCTCGGTCACGTCGTCGAGCACGGCCGCGGGCCCTCCGGCACCGGCGTAGACCCCGAACACGGGGGAGAGGTTGGCCTCGGTCGCCTCCAGCAGCCGGAGCCGGTCGGCCACGGGCGCGGCCATGGTCCGCTCGTGGGGCACCACCCAGCTCCCTGTGTCGTCCAGGGCGACGCTGGCCAGCACCCCCCGCTGGGCCCGGCGGGTGCCGCGAAGGTCATAGGTCTCTTCATAGAGATAGAGACATGGCGACGAATCGCGGCGCAGGACGCCGTCGGCCAGCCACCTGGCCAGCAGGCCGGCCACGTGCCGGTAATCGCTGCTCCCGTCGCGCTCGGCCTGGGGAACGTCGTCAGGACCGGGCCGGGCCAGGATCAGCCGGACGATGTTGTAGGGGCTCCGGGCCTCGTACGCGTCGCGCGCCTCGGGCGAGATGACGTCGTAGGGAGGGGCGGTGACCTGGGCGTGGTCGCCGACGAGGGCGGGATCGAAGCGCAGGCCGCGGAACGGGGCGGCGGCTACCATGGCGCCACCGGACTCGGGTTGTCGGTCATGGCCGTGTTTGTAGCAAGCGCGGGCCGCCCGTCGCCAGCCGGGCTGCTCCCCGCATGGACCCGGAGGCGACCATCGACGAGATGAACCACCACCCGCTCGACCGTCGCGGCGACGCGCTGGCCAGCCGGTTCCGGGGGGTCGTGTTCGACCTCGACGGGGTCGTGTACCTGGGGGACGAGGCGGTCGCGGCCGCGCCGGGGGCGCTCGAGCGGGTCCGGGGGCTCGGGGTCAACGTCGCCTTCGTGACCAACAACTCCTACCGGCCGCCGGACCTGGTGGCCGAGAAGCTCAACCGGCTGGGCGTCAAGGCCACCGACGGCGAGGTGCTGACCTCGGCCCAGGCGGCGGTGCGGCTGCTCGGGGGGCGTGACGGGCTGGAGGGGGTCAAGGTCCTGGTGGTCGGCGGGCCGGGGCTGCGGCAGGCGCTGGAGGCGGCCGGGGCGCGGCTGGTCGACGGGTCGGAGTGGCGCGAGGCCGAGGTGGTGGCGGTCGGGTTCGACCCCGAGTTGACCTACAGCCGGGTCCGCGACGCCACCCTGGCCATCCGGGCCGGGGCCAGGTTCGTCGGCAGCAACCCGGACACCACCCTCCCGACCCCCGAGGGCCTCTGGCCGGGCGCCGGGGCGACCCTGGCCCTGCTGCGGGCGTCGACCGGCGTGCGGCCCGAGGTCGCCGGCAAGCCGGAGCGGGCCCTGCTCGAAACCGCCGCCGCGGCCATCGGGCCCGGCCCCTACCTGATGGTCGGGGACCGGGCCGACACCGACCTGGACGGCGCCCACCGGCTCGGCTGGTCGACCGCGCTCGTCCTGAGCGGCGTGACCCAGCTGGCCGACCTCCCGGACCTGTCCAACGCCCCCGACCATCTCCTGGCCGACGTCGGCGTGCTGCTGGACCCACCCGGCCCGGTGATCCGCCCGGCCACTCCAACAGACGAGGCGGCCGCCGCCCGGCTCCTGGGCACCGGGACCGGGGAGAGCGGAGAGCGCGGGACCGACGGGAGCGAGACCGACCTGCCGGTGCGGCTGGTCGCAACCGAGGGGGAGCGGGTCGTGGGCGCCGTCGCGGTGCGCCGGGTCGGGACTCTGGGCCTGCTGGACGGGCCCGTGGTGGAGGAGGGCTGGCGGGGGCGGCTGGTCGGGACCCGGCTGGTTGTGGCCGCCTGTATCCAGGTCCGGGCCTCCGGGCTGGAGCGGGTCGCGGGGCCGGCGGCGGCCGAGTCGTTCCTGACCCGCCTTGGGTTCCGCCCGGTCCCCGAGCAGGACCCACCGCTCGTCCGCGAGCTCTAGCGGGGCTCGTAGTACCAGGCGGGCGGGGGCGGCGGGGGGCGGCGGCGGGCCCGGAGGCCGCCGAAGAGGATGATGAGGACCACGCCGGCGGCGAACCCGACGACATGGGCCAGGTAGGCGACGCCGGCGCCCTCGGCGGTGGCCGCGCCCTGGAAGTAGAGCCACTGGAGCACGAACCAGGAGCCGAGCACGACCCAGGCCGGTAGCCACACCGGGATGAAGAACAGGAACGGCACCAGGCTGGTCACCCTCGCCCCCGGGAACAGAATGAGGTAGGCACCGAGCACCCCGGCGATCGCCCCGGACGCCCCAACCAGCGTGTCCTCGCTGTTCGGGTTCGACAGGGCGAACCCGTAGGTCGCCAGGTACCCACAGGCCAGGTAGAAGAGCAGGTAGCGGACGTGGCCGAGCCGGTCTTCGACGTTGTTGCCGAACACGAACAGGAACAGCATGTTGCCGGCCAGGTGCAGCAGCCCGCCGTGCAGGAACATGGCCGACAGCACCGACAGGAACGGGATCTTCTGGTAGTCGGGCCGCACGCCGACGCAGCCCTCGGCCGTGGCTGGGCCGGCGGTCACGTCCAGCGGGTCGTTCTCGAGCAGCTCCACCGGGATGGCCGCCCACTCCCGGAAGAAGGCGAGCTGGCGGCAGAACCCCTGCGGGGTGTTGGCGTCGCCGCCGAGGTCGAGCGGCGAGATCGGCGAGATGAAGAAGACGACCACGTTGAGGGCGATCAGCGTCCAGTTGACGACCGCGAGGCCGCGGGTGGGGTTGTCGTCGTGGATCGGGATGAGCCCGAGCATCTGGGCCCTAGAGGAGGCGGCGCAGCCGCAGCAGGTCGACGATGCTGGCGTCCACCTCGACCTTGCCCGAGGTGAACGCGGACAGGAACGAGGTCCGCCCCTCGACCAGGTCGACCAGGTCGTCGGAACCCACCCGGAGGGTGATGTCGGCGCGGCCGTTGGGCGGGGTCTCGCTGGGCTGGGACACGTGGCCGTTCTCGACCACCGAGTACCAGGCGGTGTCCAGGTCGGTGACGTGGCAGCGCAGGACCTTGCGGGTCGGGATGGCCGAGCGCACGTTGGCCTCGTTGCCGTCCAGGCGCGACATGAGCACCCCGAGCTGCCGTTCGACCTCGGCCTTGGTCGCCACTCCCACCCTCCCGCCTGCCCGTTTCCGGCTTCACGGGTTCTACCACACGGGGTGGTCGGCAACCCGAGTTCGTTGACCGGTTCTGGGCCCGCTGCCAGAATCCAGGCGCCGGACATGCGCTGGAGGTGGTGAGGTGGCGAGCGGCAGGGAGCAGTACCTACAGGCGTTGGCGAGCCTCAGCGACCTGACCCGGACCCAGGCCGAGCGGGTCGCGGCCCTGCTCGCCAAGCAGGGCGAGGTCCAGTCCGCCCAGGTCGGACGGGTCGCCGAGGACCTGATGCGCCGGACCCAGAAGAACCGCGAGATCATGAGCCGCCTGGTCCAGCGGGAGGTCAAGCGCCAGCTCGGCGTGCTCGGCATGGCCACCCGGGACGAGGTCGCCCGGCTCCAGCAGCGGGTCCGCGCCCTCGAGCAGGAGCTCGAGCGGGCCAACAAGGCCGCCGCCGCCAAGCCCAGGTCCTCCAGCCGGACCACCAAGGCCACCTCGACCACTCGTTCCACGTCGGGGGCGGCCAAGCCCTCGACCCGGACCCGCACGGCCGGGGCCAGCTCGCGCTCGACAGCCACCTCGCCCGGCACCCGCCGCAGGAAGACCTCCGGGTCCACGGACGACGGGCGCGCCTGACCCACCCGCCTCGCTGTCGGGCCCCCGGTGGGGGAGCGTTGCCGAACCCGGCGACGGGCTGCTCCAGGCGTTCCACAGCCACCAACGCGGCCACCTATACTTGCCGCGTTGTCCATTGCAGGAGGTGTCGTGACCGGGCCAGCTGATCCGCTGCCGCAGGAGGAGGGCGCCGTCGGCACCTCGGCGGAGATCGAGGCGGCCCTGGCCGGGCTCGACGAGACGGACCTGGCCGCCCATGCGGACGCCTTCGAGGCGGTCAACAACGCCATCCTGGCCGAGCTCCGGCGCCTCGAGGCGCTGTAGGGGTCTGGTGGCGACCCGGGTGCGGCTGGACCGCGAGCTGGTTCGGCGTGGTCTGGCGCCCAGCCGGGAGGCGGCTACCGCGGCCATCCGGGACGGGCGGGTCCTGGTCGCCGGGACGGTCGCGGCCAAGCCGTCGACGCTCGTCTCCACCGCCGACCCACTCGCCCTGGCCGGACCGGCGCGCCGCTGGGCGAGCCGCGGGGGCGACAAGCTGGCCCCGGCCCTCGAGCGGCTCGGGGTGCCGGTGGCCGGGCGGCGCTGCCTCGACGCCGGCGCCTCCACCGGTGGGTTCACCGACGTGCTGCTGGAGGCCGGGGCGGCCGAGGTCGTGGCCGTGGACGTCGGCTACGGCCAGCTCGACCTCCGCCTTCGCCAGGACCCGCGGGTCAGGGTGCTGGACCGGACCAACGTGCGCGCACTGGAGGCCGTTCAGATCGGCGGGCCGGTCGAGCTGACCGTGGCCGACCTGTCGTTCATCTCGCTGCGCCTGGTGCTGCCCGCCCTGGCCCGCCTGACCCGCGACGACGGCGACCTGGTCCTGCTGGTCAAGCCTCAGTTCGAGGCCGGGCGGGAGGCGGTCGGCCGCGGCGGGGTGGTCCGCGACCCCGCGGCCAGGGCGGCTGCGGTGCGGGCGGTCGCCGAGGCCGGCCAGGCACTCGGGCTCGGGGTGGCCGGGATCTGCCCGTCGCCCCTCCCAGGCCCGGCCGGCAACCTGGAGCTGTTCCTCCACCTCCGCGCCGGCGCCCTCGCCCTCGACGAGACCGCCCTCCAGGCCGCCCTGGCCGAGGGCGCCGCCCTCCCGGGAGCAGCCACATGACCAGCCTGAAGCGGGTCGGGGTGGTGGTGCACCCGGGGCGGCCGCCAGCCGTGGAGCTCGGCAAGCTGCTGGCCGGGTGGGCGGAGGAGCACCGGATCGAGTTGCGGACGCTGGCCTCGGAGCAGGGCTGTGTCGGCGAGAACGTGCCCTGCGTCGAGGAGGACGAGTTCGCCGCCGGGCTCGACCTGGTGGTGGCTCTGGGCGGGGACGGCACCCTGCTGCGCGCCCTCGGGCTGGTCCTGACCGAGCAGGTGCCGGCACTCGGGGTCAACGCCGGCCGGCTCGGGTTCCTGGCCGAGGTCGAGCCCAGCGGCCTCGCCGACGCCCTCGCCGCCGTCTGGGCCGGCCGCTACCGGGTCGAGCGGCGCACCACCCTGGCGGCCAGGGTCCTGGTCAACGGCCAGGTCACCGCCGAGGACCTGGCCGTCAACGATGTCGTGCTCGAGAAGGCGGCCAGGGAGCGGCTGGCCGCGGTCGCCGTCAGCCTGGGCGACGGGGGCCCGTTCGCCCGCTACGCCGCCGACGGGGTGATGGTGGCCTCGCCCACCGGCTCGACCGCCTACAGCTTCTCGGCCGGCGGGCCGATCGTGTCCCCGCGGCTGGATGCGCTCCTGCTGACCCCGATCGCGCCCCACATGGTCTTCAACCGCTCCCTGGTCCTGCACCCCGACGAGCAGGTGCGGCTGGAGGTTCTGCCCGACAACCCGGTGATCGAGAGCGTCGACGGCCGGGCCGCCCGCGAGCTGCCTCCGGGCGCCGTCGTCGAGGTCCGCCGGGGCCGCTCCGACGCCCTGCTCGTCCGGATCGAGCGGGCCGACTTCTACCGCCTGGTCCGCTCCAAGTTCCGCCTGGCCGACCCCGCCGCCACCGACTCGGTCTGACGCTGTGGACGCCGCCAGGCTCGGGGGTGGTGCAGGCGGGCTAGAATCGCAGGTGATGTTAGCCGAGCTTCGCATCCGCGACCTCGGGGTCATCGATGATGCCCACCTCGAGGTCTCGGCCGGCCTCAACGTGCTCACCGGCGAGACCGGCGCCGGCAAGACCATGGTCGTCGACGCCCTCGCCCTGCTGCTCGGGGGGCGGGCCGACCCTGGCGCGGTCCGGGCCGGCCGGCCCGCCGCGCTCGTCGAAGGCCGCCTGCGCACCGGCGACGACCACCAGGTCGCCGCCGCCCTGGCAACCGCCGGGGTCACCGACGAGGACGGCGAGGTCGTGGTCGCCCGCCAGGTCCTGGTCGAGGGCCGCAGCCGGGCCCAGCTCCAGGGCCGCATGGCCACCGTTGCCGCGGTCGCCGACGTTGTCCGTCCCTTAGTGGAGGTCCATGGCCAGCACGAGTTCCAGGACCTGCTCCGCCCCGCGGTCCAGCGCGACCTGCTCGACCGCTTCGCCGGCGACGCCGCGCTCGGGCCGCGGGCCGACTTCGCCGCCGGCTGGCGGCGGCTGCGGGCCGTCATCCGCGAGCTCGACGACCTGGCCACCAGGGCCCGCGAACGGGAGCGCGAGATCGACCTGCTCCGCCACCAGCTGGAGGAGATCGACGCCGCCCAGGTCAGGGTGGGGGAGTCGGTCGAGCTGGCCGCCGAGGCCGAGCGGCTGGAGAACGCCGAGGCCCTCCAGCAGGCCGCCGCCCTCGCCCACCAGCTCCTGGAGGGCGACGAAGACGCCGGCGCGGCCACCGCCCTCGGCGCCGCGGCCCGGGCCGTGCAGGGCCCCGGTGCCCACGACCGGGCCCTCGGCGAGCTGGCCGAGCGAGCCCAGGCGCTGGCCGCCGAGGTCGGCGACCTCGCCTCCGGCCTGCGCTCCTATGCCGAGGCGGTGCTGGTCGACCCGGCCCGCCTGGAAGAGGTCAACCAGCGCATGGCTCTGCTCCGTGACCTGGAGCGCAAGTACGGCGACGACGAGGCGGCCGTGCTCGCCTTCGCCGGCGAGGCCGCCGACCGGCTGGCCGAGCTGGAGGGCGGGACGCTGCGCTCGGAGGCGCTGGAGGCCGAGGCGGCCGAGCTCCGGCGCGACCTGGCCGCGACCGGGGCCGCCCTGACCGCCGCCCGGCAGGAGGCGGCGGCCCGCCTCGGCGAGGCCATCCGGGCCGAGCTGGCCGACCTGGCCATGCCCAGCGCCCAGGTCGTGGTCGCGGTCGAGCAGGACCCCGACGACAATGGCCTGGAGGTCGGCGGCCGCTGCCTGGCCGCGACCGAGGACGGCCTCGACCGGGTCGACTTCCGGCTCGCCGCCCACCCGGGCGCGCCCCTGCGGCCGCTCGGCCGGGCCGCCTCCGGGGGCGAGCTGTCCCGGGTCATGCTGGCCCTGCGGGTCGTGCTCGCCGGGGTCGACCGCACCCCGACCCTGGTCTTCGACGAGGTCGACGCCGGGGTCGGCGGCCGCACCGCCGCCGCCGTCGGCCGCCGCCTGGCCCAGCTGGCCCGCCGCCACCAGGTGCTGGTCGTCACCCACCTGCCCCAGATCGCCGCCCACGCCGACCGCCACTTCACGGTCGAGAAGCGCTCGGCCGAGGGCACCACCAGCACCGACGTCCGCCTCCTGGACGACGCCGGCCGGGTCGGGGAGCTGTCGCGGATGCTGGCCGGGATGGAGGGCTCCGGCCTCGCCCTGGCCCACGCCGAGGAGCTGCTGGCCGCGGCCACCGCGGCCAAGAACGATGACGATCCAGTCGCTCCTGGACGGATGACAACCGCGGCCAAGAACGGTGACGACCTGGTCGCTGCTGGAGACATGACAACCGCGGCCAAGAACGGCGGCGAGGGGCCATGAGGCTGCGCCCGCCCTGGCCCCGGCGCGAATCTCCGGCCGCCCCGGAGCCGGCCGGGCTGTGCGGGCCGGCCCGGCTCGACAAGCGCACCAAGAACCTGGTCAAGCGGCTGAAGCCGGGGGACGTGGCCGTGATCGACCACCTCGACATCGACCGGGTGGCCGCCGAGACCCTGGTCGAGAAGGCCCCGGTGGCGGTGGTCAACGCCGCCCAGAGCATCTCCGGCCGCTACCCCAACGCCGGTCCGGCCGTCCTGGTCGAGGCGGGCATCCCCCTGCTGGACGCGGTCGGCCCGGCAGTCTTCGAGCTCCAGGAGGGGACCCAGGTCGAGGTCGACCCCGACGGCGTGGTCCGCGTCGACGGGACCGAGGTCGCCAGCGGCGAGTGGCTCCAGCCCGAGGATGTCCGCAAGCGCATGGACGCGGCCAAGGACAACCTGGCCACCGCCCTGGAGGACTTCACCCTCAACACCCTCTCCTACGTCCGCCGCGACCGCGACCTGCTGCTGGAGGGGCTCGAGGTCCCGGCCCTCAAGACCCGGCTGCGGGACCGGCACGTGCTGGTCGTGGTCCGCGGCCACGACTACAAGAAGGACCTGTCCACACTGCGCGGCTACATCCAGGAGTTCCGGCCGGCCCTGATCGGGGTCGACGGCGGCGCCGACGCCCTGCTCGAGGTCGGCCTCAAGCCGGACGTGATCCTTGGGGACATGGACTCGGTCACCAACGAGGCCCTCACCTCGGGAGCCGAGATCGTCGTCCACGCCTACCCCGACGGCCGTGCCCCCGGCAAGGAGCGGGTCGGGGCCCTGGGGCTGGAGCCGCTGGTCCTCCCGGGCGCCGGGACCAGTGAGGACATGGCCATGCTGCTGGCCTATGAGTCCGACTGCGACCTGATCGTCGCCGTCGGCAGCCACGCCAGCATGGTCGAGTTCCTCGACAAGGGCCGGCCCGGGATGGCCTCGACCTTCCTGACGCGGCTCAAGGTCGGCCCCAAGCTGGTAGACGCCAAGGGCGTGAACCGCCTCTACCGGCAGGGGGTCCGCCGCAGCGACCTGACCTTCCTGGTCGCGGCCGCGCTGACCGCCATGGTGGTCATCTCGCTGGTGTCGGAGCCGGTTAGGCTGGTCTGGAGCGACCTGATCGAGCTGCTCCAGGTGTTCTTCGACCAGATCCGTACGTTGTTCGTCTGACAGGCGCGAGAACGGCCGTTCCCGCGCGGAGGTGTGCCCGTCGTGATCAGCCTGCGCTACCACATCGTGTCGCTGGTGGCGGTGTTCCTCGCCCTGGCCCTCGGCATCGTGGTCGGCAGCACCGTGCTCCAGGAGGGCACCGTCTCCGCCCTCCGAGCCACCAGCCAGGAGGTGCGGCAGCGGAGCGAGGAGAACCGGACCGAGAACCTGGCCCTGAAGCAGGAGATCTCCCGCTACCAGGCCTTCGGCACGACTGTCCTGCCCGAGCTGGTGCAGGACCGGCTCAAGGGCCGGTCGGTGGTGCTGGTCGACACCGACAAGGTCGACAGCGGCCTCCGCGACGGCGTCCGCAAGGTCCTGGAGGACGCCGGAGCCAGGGTCGACGGGCAGATCACCTTCGCCGACGAGCGCCTCGTCCTCGGGGCCGCCGCCGACCGGACGGCCATGGCCCGGGTGCTGGCCGTCGACGCCGGCGCCCCCGAGGTGCTCCGCGGCGAGCTGGTCAAGAAGCTGGCCGCGCGGCTGGCCACCTCGACGGCCCTGCCCCAGGAGGACAGCCAGCGGGCCTCCGACATGCTCACCGGCCTCCAGGACGCCGACTTCCTGGCCGACCTCAAGCTCAGCCGGCCCCTGGCCTCCGGGACCGACCCGTTCCCGCGCCAGGGCTCGATGTTCGTGCTGCTCGGCCCGGCCGCCACCGCCACCGCCGCCGTGGCCCCCGACGCCTTCCTGGTCCCCCTGGCCGAGCAGGTCTCGACCCAGGCCGGCGGCCCGGTGGCCGGGGGCGAGGCGGCCGCGGTCCCCAAGGATTCCTCCTGGATCCTCGCCCTGCGCGACAACCGCGCGGTCAGCCGGCGGGTCTCCGGTATCGACTCGGTCGACACCGTCTACGGCCAGCTCGCCCTGGTCGAGGCCCTCGAAGACAGCCTCCAGCAGCTCCCCGCCGGCCAGTACGGCTTCAAGGACGGCGCCTCCGGCCTCCTCCCCGAGCGAACCGAGGGCGCATGACGTCCGACGAGCAGCGGGTGCCCGAGCCGGACCCGGCGGCCGAGGGCGGCGCGACCGTGCTGGCCCTGGTGCCGGCCAAGGACGAGGCCGATCGGGTGGGGGCGACCGTGCGGGCGCTGCGCCAGCTCCCCGCGGTGGCCGAGGTGCTGGTGGTGAGCGACGGGTCGACCGACGCCACCGCCGACCGGGCCCTGGAGGCAGGGGCCCACTGCCTGGACCTGCCGCGCAACATCGGCAAGGGAGGCGCCCTCAACGCCGGCCTGGCCGCCCTGATGGGTCGGGTCGCCGAGCGGCTCAGCCCCGAGCCGGCGGCCCTGCTCCTGGCCGACGCCGACCTGGCCGAGACCGCGGCCCGGCTCGACCGGCTGCTCGACCCGGTCCTGACCGGCGCCGCCGACCTGGCCATCGCCGACCTCCCGGCCCAGCATGGCGCCGGCGGGTTCGGCGTGGCAATGGGCCTGGCCCGCCGGGGCATGGCCAGAGCCACCGGCCGCCGCATGGCCGAGCCCCTCTCCGGCCAGCGAGCCGTCCGCTGGGAGGCCCTCCCGGCCCTCCTCCCGTTCGCCCCCGGCTTCGGGGTCGAGGTCGCCATGACCATCGACGCCCTCCAGGCCGGCCTCCGCGTCGTCGAGGTCGAGGTCGACCTCCACCACAACGCCACCGGCAAGAACCTCTCCGGCCTCCTCCACCGCGCCCGCCAAGCCCGCGCCATCACCCGCGAGCTCACCCGCCGCCGCGCCTGGCGCCCCACCCCCAACGGCGACCCCACCCACCCCGACGAGGCCCCGGGTCGCCCGGGTCCCGGTCGCCAGGCACCTGGCGGTGAGGCGTCCGGTCAGGAGGCGTCCGGTCAGGAGGCGTCCGGTCAGGAGG
>JASLBL010000689.1 GCA_030146615.1 Actinomycetes bacterium | reverse complement strand
CCTCACCCAATGCCGCCACCGCCCCGTCCACGGTGCGGGTGGCGAAGCTGATGGCGACCTGGCAGTTGTCCCGGATGCGGGTCGGGATCGCGTCGCCGGTGGCCCGCTGGGTCAACAGCATCACTTGGATGGCGACGTTGCGGCCCTTTCTGACCAGCTCCTCGACCAGCCGCGACAGCTCGGCCACCAGGGCGTTGTGGGCCTTGACCTCCGCCGATGTGCCCTTGCGCTCATGGAAGAAGGTGTGTGCCTCATCGATCACCACGACCACCAGCGGCCAGCTCGGGGACGGCCCCAGGTGCCAGGCGTCGGTGACGCCCAGGACCTGGGCGATGGTCGCCTGGCGGTCGACCATGAGGCGATGCACCCGTCGCAGGGCGTCCCGCACATCGGTGAGGTCGTCTTTGGCCGACAGCCACGCTCTCGGGAACAGCCGGTCGTAGTCGGGGCCACCCTTGCCGTCGATGAGCACGAACTGGACGGCTGGCGATGGGGCGAGCTGGCCGAGGAGGTGGGCGACCAGCATGGTCTTGCCGAACCCGGCCAGCCCGCCGATCACCGTGCCGGAGACCTCGGCCAGCCGGACCATGACCAAGCTGCCGTCCTCGGCCCACCCAAGCCACCACGAGTCCAGGGAAGCCGGGGCCGTGCCGGACAGGTCGATTCGAGCAGGCGCCAGCAGCGGGTCGCGGTGCAGGCCGCGCAACCGGATCAGGCCTGGCCCTTCTTGTTCGGCCCGGACAGAGACGCAGCCCCAGGTGTCGGCCAGATACCCGGCGGCGTGCTGGTAGTCAGCCAGGCCAGCGCCGGCGATGGCGGCCACGGTGGCGGTCACGCCCTGGTCATCAGCGACGAACTCGGCGGCTGGGAAGCGGTGTTGACGGGTCCACTGATCCCGGTAGCCGAGGCCCAGGGTCTGGGCCAGCAGCGGCCACTCGGCCGCCAACCGCCGGGCCTGGCGGGTCCGCTCCCGTGCGGCGGCCTGCTGGGGGTGGCGGCGGGCCTGACGAGCCCGGAGCCGCCGGCCGAGCAGGCAGCCGGTCAGGGTGGCGGTCCCGCCGACCAGGGCCAGCAGCAGCGAGAGCCCGACGAGGGTGGCAAGCATCCGCGCCGCCTCCCCTAGCGAGTCCACAGGGGTCGGCGGCGGCAGGCGATCAGCAGCCCGTCACAGCAGCGCTCGACCAGCTCCCCGTCGCCGTCCTCGGCCAGGTCGGGATGCAAGCAGCGGGTGTGCCAGCCGGTGGCGCAGGCCGGACAGTCGGGCTCCTCCAGCCCAGCCAGGCCAGCCAGGAGAGCAGTAGGATCGGTTCGCATCATGGGCTCCACTCCTGATGCAAGGGCCGGGGTGTTGACGCACCCGGTCTGATGGGCGGAGGGGACCGGGCTCGCTAGCGGCGGCTCCGGTCCCCTCCCTCACAGGCTCCTGGGCTCCACCTCCCTTCTCAGCTGGCCTTGGCGGCCGGAACGGCCGACTCGATCCGCGCCGCCCGGAAGGCGACCCCGGAGCGGTCGTTCATCGTCCAAGGCTGAGCGACCAGGCCGTGCACCCGGACCGGGTGGCCCCGGCGGATGCCCGAGGGCTGGCCGGGCACCTTGACGGCGATGATGTCGGCCGCTCCGTCGGTCATGGCGATGAGCTGCACCATGTAGAGCGGCTCACCGTTCTCGTCGGCCCGGGGTCGCTTGGTGTCGAAGTCGACCACCGGCTCGGCCTCGACCGCGCACAGGAACGCGATGGCCGCGGTGTCCAGTGGGAGCTTCACGCTCTCCCTCCCTTCTAGCCCCCTTGCCCCTGCAAGGGGGGTTTACTACGGTGCCGATCACCGTAAGCCCCCTTGACGCTGGCGTCAAGTCCCCTTGCGCAAGTAGGCTATCGCCTCTGGGTATAGGCCCCTTACATACGAGTGCGGAGACGAGGTCGGTCGGCTGTGGACCCTGAAATCGAGGCCGTTCGAGAGCTAGAAGACCCGCTGAAGCAGGCCCAGCGGGCCAGCGAGCTGCTCACCCGCTACCAGGCGGCCGGCACCCAGCTCTCCCGCATCCGCCGGGAGGCCATCGAGCAGCTCATCGCCCAGGGCATGACCAAGGCCCAACTCGCCGAGAACCTTGGCATGACCCGCGCTCGGGTCGGCCAGCTCCTCGCCGCCGGTCCACGCAGCGAGGGCCTGTTCCTGGGCAACGGCAAGCTCACCGTCGCCCTCGGTGGCAAGCTCGAGGCCGACAAGCCACAGCCCAGCCCGGTCGTCTCCCAGGAAGGCTTCCAAGCCTACGAGCGGCTCTGCGAGCTGGCCCGCAGCCTCGGCCTGGAGGCGGATTACGAGGTCATCCCGCCGCCCGGCCTGGTCGACCTGAACCGCGACAACCTGGTGGTCATCTGCGGACCTCGCCTGTCCCCGATCATCGCCCAAGTCCTGGCTAGCGACCCCAACCTCGGGTTCGCCCACGACGACCAAGGGTGGTACCTGGTCGACCACGCCGCCGGGACCACCTACCGGTCGCCCCGCGACGACGGCGAGCCGGCCGACTATGCCTACCTGGGGCGGCTGCCCCGCATCGACGGCCGCGGCACCTTCCTGTACTTCGCCGGCATCCACGCCCCCGGCAACAGCGGCGCCGCCCACTACCTGGAAGGGCACCTGGAGGAGCTGTACGGCGAGGTCCGCACCGGCCGCTTCTCGACCATCATCGCCTGCCGGTTCGACCCCGACACCCGCCAGGTCACCAGCAGCGAGCGCGTCACCCCGCTGTACCGGACCGACAGCCGGGCCTGATGCACGCCGCCATCGCCACCCAGGCCGGCAGCCAGGCCGGCAGTCAGGACTCTCCGAATGAGGACTGGGCCGGTGTGCTGGCTCCCGGCCTCGCCGTCGTGCTCGATGGACTGAGCGCCCCGGACGGCACCGGCACCGGCTGTCGCCACGGCACCCCCTGGTACGTCAGCCAGCTCGGGCCACGTCTGCTCACCCTGGCCTCAGACCCGTCCAACAGCCTGGCCGATGCCCTGGCCGAGGCCATCCGCCAAGTCGCCAGCCTCCATCCAGGCTGCGACCTCACCCATCCCGGCACCCCGTCCGCCACCGTGGTCCTGCTCCGCGCGCTCGACGAGCGCGCCGACTACCTCGCCTTGGCCGACGCCACCCTGCTGCTCGACACCGCCGACGGCCTCAAGGTGATCAGCGATGAGCGGGTCAACCAGCTCGCCGGCAAGGAACGCGAGGCCGCCAACCAGGTGCCCACCGGCTCGGCCCTCAAGCTCCGGCGGCGCGTGCAGCTCACCCGGGCGCTGCGGCGAGCACGCAACCGACCCGGCGGCTACTGGGTCGCCGCCGCCGACCCCCAGGCCGCTAGCCAGGCCGTCACCGGCACACTCGCCGGCAGGAGTCTCCAGCGCGCCGTGCTCCTCAGCGACGGCGCCAGCCGACTCGTCGACCCGTTCGGACTCGCCACCTGGGAGGAACTGCTGGCCCTGCTGGACGAGAGCGGCCCCGACGAGCTGCTCCGCCAGGTCCGCGCTGCTGAGGCCGTCGACCCCGAGAGCCGCCAGTGGCCCAGGACCAAGCGCAGCGACGACGCCACCGCCGTGTACCTGGTGCTCTCTGACGGCCAGGCCGGCCCACTCGGCAGCGAGCGACCCGATCCCCGATGAGTCGGGCAGGCGGCGGCGCTCAGGCGCGCTGACGTTCGTCCCGCTGCCGGACCAGCTCCGCAACCGCGCTCGGGAGGGTCGTCTCGAAGTCGATCAGCTTCGCCCACGTCGGCACAACGACGATCCGGACCATGCCGTCATACAGCGAACGCACCTCGGCCTCCCACTCGACCCGCTGCTCGGGCGTCATCGTGTAGGTGCCGTTCATCTGGAGATACTCGTCTGGGATGCCCTCGACGACGTCCAGCTCGGCCCGACCGCGGATGAGCAAGGTCTTGGGCGGGTGCACCTCCGTGTCGATCGTCAGGGCAACCATCGGGTTGGTGCGCAGGGCTGGGAGCTTCGGGGCGTTCGTCGTGGTGCACATGAC
>JASLBL010000402.1 GCA_030146615.1 Actinomycetes bacterium | reverse complement strand
GGCCCTCGACCGACTGGGATATCGCTCCAAGAGGTGTGCCGTGACCCGGGTGCTGAAGGTGGCCACCTGGAACATCTTCGGGGGCCGGGTCTGGGACGGGAGCCGGGTCGACCTCGACCTGACCCTGGCCACCCTGCGCCGTCTGGACGCCGACCTGGTGGCCGTCCAGGAGGTCGACCGCGACCAGGGCCGCAGCCACCGGGCCGACCAGGCCCGCCTGCTCGGCGAGGCCCTCGGCATGGACTCGCG
Source organism: Actinomycetes bacterium (assembly GCA_030146615.1). Classification (GTDB taxonomy): domain Bacteria; phylum Actinomycetota; class CALGFH01; order CALGFH01; family CALGFH01; genus CALGFH01. Next base: position 4,362 of record JASLBL010000402.1, on the reverse strand, counting down.
CTACGCCCCGGCCCTGCTCGGCACCCCGGGCAGCCCCGACGGCTGGCGGGCGGCGGTGCCCGGCGACCCCGACCCGGGCGGCACCGCCTATGGGATCGCGCTGCTCTCGCGCCTGCCCCTCGACCAGGTCGAGACCGTCCTGCTGCCCCAGAGCGGCCGCGACGAGCCCCGGGTCGCCCTGGTCGCCGGGCTGGCCGACGGGGACCGGCGCCTGACCGTGGCCGGCACCCACCTGAGCTTCGTCCCCGGCCCCAACGTCGGCCAGCTGCGCGCCCTCCAGCGCCACCTGGACGAGCGCGGCGGCCCCCGCCTGCTGCTGGGCGACCTCAACCTGTGGTGGCCGGCGGTCCGGCTGCTGTCGCTGCCCGGCTGGCGGCCAATGGTCCGCGGCGGCACCTTCCGCAACCGCCCGCCGGGCTCGTACGCCCCGCTGGTCCAGCTCGACCACGTCCTGGCCGCCGGTGCCGGCGAGACCTTGCACCCGCGGAGGCGCAGGATCGTCGGCGGCCCCGCCTCCGACCACAAGGCGGTGGTGGTCGAGCTGGACTGGCGCTGAGATGGGCCGGCAGACGCCGCCGCCGGTGCGGCTCACCCGCGAGCAGCTGGCCGCGGCCCGGCACCTGCTCCCGCCCGAGCGGCCCGGGCCGATGATCGCCCAGCACCTGCTCGCCACCGGCAACGGGAGCTGCCTGGCCGACCGCTGGCCGGGCCCGCGGGCCCTGGCCGTGGAGACCGGCGGCAACTGGACCCTGGCCGGCGACCCGGGCGCGCTCGACCCGGCCGCCCTTCGGGGCCGGGTCGCCGGGTTCGTCGAGGCCCCGGCCGCCTTCGAGCCGCTGCTACGGGCGGCCGCCCGCCGGCTGCACGAGTGGCCGCGGGAGATCTACACCCTGGCCGGACCGGGCGACCCGCCGCCGGCACCCCGCGGGCCCCTCCAGGTGCGCCGGCTCGGGCCGGCCGACGCCGGGTCGCTGGCCGGGCTGGGCGAGGAGACGAGCTGGATCGCCAACACCTGGGGCGGCCCCGCGGGCCTGGCCGCCAGCGGCACCGGCTGGGGGGCGTTCGACGGGCCGCGGCTGGTCGCCGTCGCCTGCCCGTTCTTCGTCGGCGCGGCCTACGAGGACCTCGGGGTCGCGACCGAGCCCGGGTTCCGCGGGCTCGGGCTGAGCCCGGCGTGCGCCGGCGCGGTCTGCCAGGACATCCGGCGCCGGGGCCGCATCCCCAGCTGGACGACCTCGCCCGACAACACCGCCAGCCTGCGGGTGGCCGCCAAGCTCGGCTTCCGGCTCCAGCGCCGCGACCGGCTCCTGGTCGTGGACGTCCCGGTCCCCGAGCCGGCCGCGCCGCCTCAGCCCTGAGGCCGGTCGAACCAGGACTGGTAGGTCTGGGCGAAGAACAGGTCGCCCGAGACCTTGAGCTTGCCGGTCATGAACAGCTGCATGCCGTTGGCGCCCCCGGTGATCAGCCGCAGGAAGTCGCCCAGGCCGATGCGGATGGTGACCCGCGGGCTCTCGGCCCGGCCCCGCTCGATCTCGCAGCGCCCGTCGGCGATCCGCATTGCGTACTCGTGGGTGCCGTCAGGGGCGCCGATCTCGTACTGCACGACCGCCTGCTGGCCGGCCGCCTTGTCCGGGTTGAACGACTCCGACATGCCGGCGAAGACCTTGTCGAGGACCCCGTCGACCCCACCCTCCTGCTGCTGGATGGAGCTGACCAGCTCCTCGTTCGACTTCTCCTCGACCGCACCCTTGAGCGACGAGAAGTCCGAGGCATCGATCTGACTCATGCGGCAAGGCCTCCTTGCTCGGCGGCGGCCGCCAGCCTCGACGGCCGTGTGCCCCGAAGCCTACGCGAACGGACACGCTGTCCACATCCCGGGCGCCGGCCTACCCGTAGTCGATCGAGGCGTAGCGGCTCAGCTTGGAGAGCTGGTGGCGGGCGTCGATCTGGCGGGAGGTGCCGGACTTGGAGCGCATGGACAGGGACTGGGTGAGGGCGCCGCGGCGGTCGAAGCGGACGCCGCGCAGGAGCTCGCCGTCGGTGACGCCGGTGGCGGCGAAGAAGACGTTGTCGCCGCGGACCAGGTCGTCGATGTCGAGGACCTGGTCGAGGTCGTAGCCGGCGTCGAGGGCGGCCTGGCGCTCCTGGTCGTTGCGGGGCCAGAGGCGGCCGAACATGGCGCCGTCCAGGCACTTGAGGGCGCAGGCGGCGATCACCGCCTCGGGGGTCCCGCCGATGCCGACCAGCATGTCGACGCCGGTGCCCTCGCGGGCGGCCATGATCGCGCCGGCGACGTCGCCGTCGGTGATCAGCTTGACCCGGGCGCCGGCCTGGCGGATCTGGCGGATCAGGTCCTCGTGGCGGGGCCGGTCCAGGATGCAGACGGTCAGGTCGCCGACGTGGGCGCCCTTGGCCTTGGCGACCAGGCGCAGGTTGAGGGCCAGGGGGGCCTCGAAGTCGACCGCGTCGGCCGCCTCCGGCCCGACCACCAGCTTGTCCATGTAGACGCACGGCCCCGGGTCGAACATGGTGCCGCGGTCCGACAGGGCGACCACCGAGATGGCGTTGGGCATGCTCTTGGCGGTCAGGGTGGTCCCGTCAACAGGGTCGACGGCGATGTCGACCTCGGGCAGGGAGCCGTCGCCGATCTCCTCGCCGTTGTAGAGCATGGGGGCGCTGTCCTTCTCGCCCTCGCCGATCACCACCACCCCGGTCATCGAGACCGAGCCGAGCACGTGGCGCATGGCGTCAACGGCCGCCTGGTCGACCGCCTCCTTGTCGCCGAACCCCATCTTGCGGCCGGCGGCCATGGCGGCCGCCTCGGTGACCCGGACGAGCTCGAGGGCCAGGTTGCGGTCAGGGGCCTCGCCTTGCTGTCGAGCTTCCATCAGCACCTCCGGGTCGTCGATCCTGATCCACCGGGGCACCCCCTTGGGGTTCCCCGGACCCCTCCAGGAGCCGCCGTTGGCCCGGAAGCCATTTTCTCCGCCGGGGGGACTGGCATCCAGGCCCGTCGCGGCTTACCCTGACAACGGTGGCCCCGCCCGCTTGGGTGTGCGCGGCCTCCGGCAGTCGGGCCCTGGCGCCGCCGATCCCACCCGGTTGGCGCCAAGGGCCCGCTGCACGTCCGGCGCCTGGCGGGCTGGAGCATGGAGGGAGCGATGGGCGGCGGCCACCAGCACGAGCACGGGCACCGCCGCGGTCACAGCCACAGCCACGCCCCGGTGCCGCTGGCCGGCTCGCCGGCCGGCGAGGACGAGGGGCTCCGGGCGGTCAAGCTCTCGGCCGCCGGGCTGGGGCTGACCGCCGCCGTCCAGTTCGCCTTCGTGGCCGCCAGCGGCTCGGTCGCCCTGCTCGCCGACGGCCTCCACAACCTCGGGGACGTGTTCACCACCGTGACCCTCTGGGTCGCCTTCCGGGTCGGGCGACGCCAGCCCGACCGCGGCTACACCTTCGGGTTCGCCAGGGCCGAGGACGTCGCCGGGGTGCTGGTGGTCCTGGCCATCGCCGCCTCGGCGGCCATCGCGGCCGCCGAGTCCCTGGCCAAGCTGTCCGGTGAGATGCCGCCGCTGCGCAACCCCGGCTGGGCCCTGGCCGCGGCCTTCGCCGGGGTGGTCGGCAACGAGGCCGTGGCCCAGTACAAGCTGCGGGTCGGCCGGCGGATCAACTCGGTCCCGCTGGAGGCCGACGGCCAGCACTCACGGGTCGACGGGCTGGCCAGCCTGGCCGCCGCCGCCGGCATCGCCGGGGCCTGGGCCGGCTGGCCGGCCGCCGACCCGCTGGCCGGCCTGCTGCTGTCGGCGGTGATCGGCTGGGTGCTGGTCGGGACGACCCGGGACGTGCTGGCCCGGCTGCTCGACCGGGTCGACCCGGAGGTGATCGACCAGATCGAGCGGGCCGCGGGGTCGGTCGCCGGGATCGAGGCCGTGCACGCGGTCAGGGCCCGCTGGGTCGGCCGCACCCTGCACGTCCTGGTCCACGCCGAGGTCGACCCCGACCTGCCCCTGCGGGCCGCCCACGACCTCGGCGAGCAGGCCCGCCACGCCATCTTCCACGCCGTGCCCGGGGTCGCCGAGGTCGACCTGCACCTGGACCCGGCCGGGGTGGCCGAGCACGACAGCCACGGCCAGACCCTGCACCACCGGGATCAGGGCAGACGGTAGCGGGCCCGGAAGGCGGCGGCGTCCAGCGTGCTCGCGTCGGCCGACAGCTCGCCGTGGTGGCGGCGGGCGGCCGCCTCGTCCTCGAACCACTCGCTGCGGGCGACCACGCCGCTGGCCCGGTCGATCACCCGGACCCGCCAGCTGCGCCGGTCCAGGCGCGACACCAGCACCGCGTAGGCCTCGGCGGCCGACGGCGGCT
>JASLBL010000543.1 GCA_030146615.1 Actinomycetes bacterium | reverse complement strand
CCCGACCGCCTTGGCCACGTCGGTGCCCCCCACGATCAGCAGGAAGGCGGCCACCGTCAGGATCCCGGCCGTGCACGCGAGCTTGAAGCCGTTCCAGTACTTCTGGCCGGTCGGCCGGTCCTGCTCGACCCCGTACAGGCGGTTGGCGCCCCGCTCGATCTGGCCCATGGCCACCGTGGCCGAGGCCAGGGCGGCCAGCCCGCCCAGCAGGGCGGCGACCAGGCCGCCGCCGGCGGCGCTCTTGGCGCCCTGGCGGATGGCCTGCGTGAAGATCTGCCCGGCCGGGCCGGGGGCGAGCCGGTCGACAGTCTGGGTGAGCAGCTGGCGGAACTGGTCGACGTTCAGGGCGGTGGCCAGCCCGACCACGGCGATCACGAACGGCAGCAGGGTCAGCATCACCTGGAAGGCCAGGCCGCGGGCGTGGCTGGTGCCGTCGGCGGCCCGGAAGCGCACGAAGGAGTCCTTGGCCAGCCGACCCCAGCCGGTGCTGCGCAGTGTGCGTAGGGCGTCGTCGCCCTCCAGCTCGTAGGTCTCGGGCACGGAGGTGGCGGTGCTCATGGGGTGGTTCCTTTCGCTGTGGGCACGCAGAGGGTGAGCGCACCGGGGACGACCTCGACGACCAGGTGGTCGCGGGCGTCGGCCGGGTCGCCGTCCCGCTCGACGGGCTGCGGGGTGTCGCTGTGGATCTCGACCCGGCGGGCCTGGAACAGCTCCAGCTGCGGGTCCCTACGGCGGCGGGTCAGGACCCGGGCGGCCAGGACCAGCCAGTCGAGCACGGTGCGGGTCTGGAGCACGGCCACGTCCAGCAGGCCGTCGTCGGGCCGGGCGTCGGGCATGACCGGCAGCCCGCCCTGGAGCCGGCCCAGGTTGCCGATCAGGACCCCCTGGCCGGTCCGCTCGACCGGCGGCCGGTCGTCGAGGCGCAGCCGGAACCGGGTCGCCCGGCGGCGCAGGTGCTTGAACCCGCTGAGCACATAGGCGACCGCCCCCAGGTGCTCCTTCAGCCGGGGGTCGGCGTCGCGGAGCATGGCCGCGTCGAAACCGATCCCGCCCATCACCACGAAGCGGTCGTCGTCCATGGCGGCGACGTCCAGGCGGACCCGGTCACCCTCGAGCGCGACCTGCACCGCCTCGTCGAGCTCGCTCGGGATGTCGAAGTTGGTGGCCAGCAGGTTGCCGGTGCCGCCGGGGAGCACGGCCAGGGGCACGTCGGTCCCGGCCAGGCCGGTGACGCAGGCCATCACCGTGCCGTCGCCCCCCTGAGCCATGACCAGGTCGACCCCCTCGGCCACCGCCTTGGCGGTCTGGCCCTGGCCCGGGTCCTCGGGGGTCGTCTCCAGCCACAGCACGTCGACGCCGGCGCCCTGGAGGGCCTCCTGGGTGTCGCGCTTGCGGCCGGCCGTCTCGCCGCCGCCGGTGGCCGGGTTGAACACCACCGCCACCCGCTTCGGCCTACCCATGGCGCACCGCCGATCGCCGCCACGGCCGCCAGTCGACCCCGGCGCCGCCGTGGCGCAGGGCCCAGTGCGCCGCCCCCAGGCGGATGCCGCGGACGGTGGCGGCCAGCCACAGCCCGCCGAGCACGACGCCGCCGAGCACGTCGGTCAGGTAGTGCATGCCCCGGTACAGGCGCGAGGACGCCACCAGCAGCGGCAGCACGAACGCCAGGACCAGGAACAGGTTCCTGGTCAGCGCCGAGCGGGCCCGCTCGGAGGCGAGCACGGCCAGCGCCCCCCACAGGGCGATGGTGGCCGCGGTGTGCCCGGAGGGGAAGCTGGAGGTCGGCGGGGCCTCGTCCAGGTGCGTCACCGGGGGCCGTTTGCGGTCGACCAGCATGGTCACCAGCAGGAAGATGCCGACCTCGCCGGCCACGGCAACCGCCACCAGCATGGGCTCGCGCCAGCGCCGCCACACGAAGGCCGCCACCGCCACCGCCAGCACGGCCAGGACGGTGATGGTCACGGTGCCGCCGACCTCGGAGGTGTAGACGGTCACGTCGTTCAGGTCGGAACTGCGCTCGCCGGCCAGCCAGCGGCTCAGGCCGACGTCGGCCCGGCCGATACCGTCGTCGTGGACCACCTTGCTGAGCACCCAGCCGATGCCGACCAGAGCCGCCGCCAGCGCGAGCGCGCAGGCGAGCAGGAACAGGGCCGGGGGCACGCCGTCGCGCAGCCGCCGCCAGCGGGCGGCCAGGGCGGCCTCACGGTCGTCGGGCCCCGGGTCGAGTGGTCCACGGTCGGATGGGCTGGCCATCGGGGCTCCTTTCCTGGCGGGCACCTGCCACCCCGCGGCCTTCTCAGCCAAGAAGGCGAGCAAACTATCCTGTCGCCGTCCGGCCTCCCCACGGCCATGCTTGCTCTCCCGGTTCGCTGGGAAGTCGCAGGCCGCGCAGGATCGACGGCAATGAAGCGACGGAAGGGAGCGACCGTGGCAAGCGCCCGCACCTGGCGCCGGGCCGCCGTCGTCGGCGGCCTCGGGCTGGCCGGCGTCTACGCCTTCGAGGCGGCCCAGTACCACCGGACGGCCGGCAAGGGCTTCGAGCTCGAGGACCCGCCGGCCCCGGGCACGCCCGACTTCGCCCGCATGGTCGAGGCGCTCACCGTCGCCCCCCTGCGCCAGGGGAACCGCGTCACCATGCTCCGCAACGGCTGCGAGATCTTCCCGGCCATGCTGGAGGCGATCCGCTCGGCCGAGCGGAGCATCAACTTCGCCACCTACGTCTACTGGACGGGCAGCATCGCCCCCGAGTTCGCCGAGGCCCTGGCCGAGCGCTCCGAGGCCGGGGTCGAGGTCAACGTGCTGCTCGACGCCGTCGGGGCGGCCAAGATGGACCGGGCCCTGATCCACCGGCTGGACGCCGCCGGGGCCAAGGTGGCCTGGTTCCGGCCGCCCAAGTGGTACACCTTGCACAAGCTGAACAACCGGACCCACCGCAAGATCCTGGTCGTTGACGGCAAGGTCGGCTTCACCGGCGGGGTCGGCATCGCCGAGGAGTGGACCGGCAACTGCGAGGACCCCGGCCACTGGCGCGACACCCACGTGCGAGTCGAGGGCCCGGCCGCCCGCGACCTGCTCGGCGGCTTCCTCGACAACTGGGCCGAGGCGACCCAGTGCATCCTGTCCGGCCCCGACCACCTGCCCGACGTCCAGGGCTTCGACGACGGCGTCCAGGTCCAGGTCACCCGGAGCACGGCCGAGAAGGGCTCGACCGACGCCGAGCACCTGTTCTACGCGGCCATCGCCTGCGCCCGGGAGCGGATCTGGCTGACCACCGCCTACTTCGCCCCCCGGCGGGCGTTCGTCGAGGCCCTGTGCGAGGCGGTCGGGCGCGGGGTCGACGTTCGGGTGCTCACCAACGGCCCTCACATCGACAAGCAGGTCGTCCGCCAGGCCGGGCACCGCACCTATGAGCGGATGCTCGAGTGCGGGGTGCGGATCTTCGAGTACCAGCGGACCATGCTCCACGCCAAGGTGATGATCGTCGACGCCAACTGGGCCACCATCGGGTCGATGAACTTCGACAACCGCTCCTTCGCCCTCAACGACGAGCTCAACCTGTCGCTGCGCGACCGGGGGGTGGTGGCCGGGCTGGAGAAGCACTTCCTGGCCGACCTGGACGAGGCCCGCGAGCTGGACCTGGCCGCCTGGCGGTCCCGCCCGGTCCGGCTGCGAATCAAGGAGCTGGCGAGCGCCGCCGTCCGCCGGGAGCTGTAGCGGTGCTGGGGCCGGTCACCACCCTGATCCTGGCCGCCGGGGCCCTAGCCGCGCTCCTGGCCGCGGCCGTCGGGCTGGTCGCCGGCCGGGCCCGCCGCGGGCACGGCGCGGCCGAGCACGCCGGCGAGGAGCTGTTCCGGGCCCGGGCGGCCCGGTTCGTGCGGCGGCGGCTCGACCCGGAGGCGACCACCGGGCTGGCCCTGACCGTCGCCCTCGGGCTGGTCTTCGCCGCCGCCCTCGGCTTCGGGCTGGTCTCGGACATGGTCACCTCCGAGACGGGCCTGTACCGGCTGGACGCCAGCGCCGCCGCCTGGGGGGCCGACAACGCCACCCCGGCCTCGACCTGGCTGCTCGGGCTGGTCACCTGGCTGGGGGCGACCGTCACCGTGCTGGCCGTCACGGTCGGGCTCGGGGTGCTGGAGTGGCTGCGCCGGCGCCGCCTGGCCGTGCTCGCCTTCATGGTCACCGTGGTGGTCGGCCAGAACCTGATCGCCAACTCGGTCAAGGCCCTGGTCGAACGGCCCCGGCCGCCCGTGCCGCACCTGGCCTCGTCCAGCGGCTTCTCCTTCCCCTCGGGGCACGCCGCGGCCGCCGCCGCCACCTGGGCGGCGGTCGTGCTGGTCCTCGGCCGCGGCCGGCCGTTCCGGTCCAAGGCCTGGCTGGCCGCCGCGGCTGCCGCCGTGACCGTGGCCGTCGCCTCCTCGAGGGTGCTGCTGGGAGTGCACTGGCTGACCGACGTGATCGGGGGGGCCGCCCTCGGCTTCGGCTGGTTCGTGGTCTGCTCGGTCGCCTTCGGCGGCGCCCTGCTCCACTTCGGCGCCCCGGCCGAGCGGGTCGAGGCCGAGGAGGCTAGGCTGTCGGACAGCCAGGAACCGACCCCTCGAGGAGTCCCGCCGATGCCCGATCCCGCCCAGCCGAGCACCGAGCAGGTCGACAGCCGGGCCGGGTCGCTGGCCGAGGAGCCAGGCAACGCCGTCCAGGACCCCAACGCCCAGGCCAAGGCTCTGCTGAAGGAGTCGGAGGAGCGGGTCGAGGACCCGGCGGCCCGCGACCCGGACGACCAGGGGGTCATCCGGCGGCGCTCCGACGAGGGCGTCAGCGCCGACTGAGCGTGCCGACATGACGGTATCGGCGGCGGGGCTGCGGCAGGCGCTGGACCAGCTCGCCGACCTCCGGTCGTCCCCGGTCACGGTCGAGGAGGCCCTGGAGCGGGTGGTGAGGACGGCCGACGCCCTGTTCGGGGTCGACGGGACGGCCCTGATGCTGGTCGACCGCGACCAGGCGCTGCGCAACCTGGCCGCCTCCGACGCCCGGGCGGCCCCGCTGGAGGAGCTCCAGGCCGAGCATGGGGAGGGCCCGTGCGTCGACGCCTTCGAGGACAAGCAGCCGGTCGCGGCCGACGACCTGGCCACCGAGGACCGCTGGCCGGCGTTCGCGCCCGCCGCTGCCGGGCGCGGGGTGCTGGCCGTGCTGGCCAGCCCCATCCCCTACAGCGACCAGGCGGTCGGGGTGGTGGCGGTGTTCGCCGGCCAGGCCCATGCCTGGACCGAGGCCGAGCGTGAGGCGATCGTCGCCTTCACCGAGCTGGTCGCCCTGCTCATCCTGAACGCCATGGAGGCCTCCGAGCGCGGCAAGCTGGCCGGCCACCTCCAGGTCGCGCTCGACTCGCGGGTGGTGATCGAGCAGGCCAAGGGGGTGCTGGTCGGGCGGCACGGGCTCACCACCCGCCAGGCCTTTGACCGGCTGCGCCGCCAGGCCAGGGACCAGCGCCGGCCCCTGTCCGAGGTCGCCCGGGCGGTGGTCAGCGCGGCCGAGCACCGATGACCGGCGGCTGCTAGCCTTCGGGCATGCCCCTGGACGCGCTCACCTCTGCCGAGATCTCGCTGCCCGCGACCCCGGACGCCACCCAGGTCCGGGAGCGCATCGCCGTCCTGTCCCGTCACGTCGACCTGGTCGGACTGACCGACAACCACGCCGGCAAGCCGCGCATGTCGCCGCTGGCCGCGGTCGCTCTGGCCCGCGAGCAGGGGGTGGCCACGGTCGTCCACGTCTCCTGCCGCGACCGCAACCGCCTGGCCCTGCGCTCCCAGGTCATCGGGGCGGCCGCCCTCGGCTCCGAGGCCATCCTCTGCCTGTACGGCGACCCGGTCCCGGACGTGCCCCGGGTCCGTGACTTCACCACCACCAGGCTGCTGGCCGAGGCCAGGGGGTGGGCCGCCCCGGCCGAGCTGGACCTCGGCTGCGTGGCCGACCCGTTCGGCCCCGACCGCGAGGCCGAGCTGGCCCTGCTGGGCCGCAAGGTGGCTGCCGGGGCCGACTTCGTCCAGACCCAGATGGTGTTCGACCCGGCCGCCCTGGCCAGCTTCCTGGAGCAGGCGGCCGAGGGCGGCAAGCTGGGCGACTGCCGGGTCCACGCCAGCGTGCCGGTGATCCGCACCGCCCGCATGGTCGACATCCTCAACCAGACCCTGCCCTGCCAGATCCCGGAGAAGCCGGCCGCCCAGATCGCCGCCGGCGGCGGCATCGACCTGGCCGTGGAGACGGCCATGACCCTCGCCGCCCTCGACCGGGTCCACGCGCTCCACCTGATGTCCTGGGGCTCCGAGGAGCAGGCCGGCCAGGTCGCCGCCGCCTTCCGCACCGCCCGCGGCGCCCCCGCCGAACGCCCCGGGCGGCCCGCCTAGCGGGCGGGAAGCGGCCATGACCGAGGGACTGCGGGTGCTCACGTTGAACCTGCTGTCGCCCGGGCACACCTTCTCGCCCCCCGCAACCCGCTGGTCTCGGCCGTCGAGATGGCCCTGGAACGCGGCCGACGGATCGACTACGGCATGGTCCGCTGCGGGGTTCATGGGCCGAGGCTGGACGTGGCCGGCTGCGAGCTGGCCTTCGACCGGCCGGCGGGGAGCTCAGCGGGGGATGGCGGTGGCCTTGAACTCGTTGAGGTCGGGCCAGTCCTCGACCATGGCCAAGACCCGCTCCAGGGTGGAGCGGGCGGCCTCGGGAGTGGGGGGGCGGTCCATCAGGCGGACGAACACCGCCCGGTGGGGGGTGACGAAGGTGGGCACGCCGAAGACCCGGGCGGTGTCGACGGCCCAGGTATGGTCGGCGGCCAGGGCGGCCGCCGGGCGGCCGCCGGCGACCAGCTTCTCGACCTCGTCGGGGTCGACGCCGGCCGATGCCACTGCGGCCGCCAGGACCTCGGGGTCGTTGAGGTCGCGGCTCTGGTCGTGGCGGGCCGCGAACAGGGCCAGGTGCACGGCCGGGAACCGCTCGGGGAGCTCGTCACGGACGGCCAGGCCCCACTGGAGGGCCAGGACCCCGGAGCGCGACTCGGCGTCGGGCTGCCAGACCGGCGGGTCGCCCTCGTCCAGGTGGACCTGGGAGAGCGAGAAGGCCCGGAAGTCGGCCTGGAACGGCTCCCCGTCCTCCAATGCGCGCACGACCACCTCCGCCGCGTTCCTGGCGAACGGGCAGAGGTAGTCGTGGGTGATGGCGAAGCGGCGCATCAGGCCGCGACGAGGTCCTCCAGGCGGGCGCGGATCTCGGGCGAGCGCAGGGCGGCCAGGGCGTCGCGTTCGACCTGGCGGGCCCGCTCCCGGGAGAAGCCCATGACCGCCCCGACCTCTTCCAGGGTGCGGGGGGTGCCCGAGTCCAGCCCGAACCGCAGGATCAGGACCTGCCGCTCCCGCTCGGGGAGGGCGTTGAGGACCTGCTCGAGCGCCTCGCGGCCGACCGCCTCGACGGCCAGCTCGTCCGGCCCGACCGCCGAGTCGTCCTCCAGGAAGTCCTGCAGGGCGGCCCCGTCGTCCCCGATCGGGGTGTCCAGGCTGGTGATGGCCTGGGCGGTGTCCTTGAGCCGGTGGACCTTCTCGGTCGCCATGTCGAGCTCGGCGGCCAGCTCCTCG
>JASLBL010000498.1 GCA_030146615.1 Actinomycetes bacterium | reverse complement strand
CCTCCTGGGAGGAGCAGGTCGATGGGAGGCTCCGGCTGGCCCAGTTCAGACAAGGGTCGTCAGGCGACCAGAGCGCTGGTAGGGGGCCTTGCCGGAGCAAATGGCTGCTGACGGGTGAGCATGTACCAGATGGCCTCGGTGAGCTTGCGGGCAACCTCCACCCGGGCGACCCGGGCGCCCCGTTGCTTGCCGAGCCGTTGCTTGGTGCGCTGGTAGTGGTCGCGGTAGCAAGGATGCTGGGCGGCGTGGATGGCCGCCTCGATCAAGACCGCCGACCAGCTCGCCCGCAGCCTTGGCATCCCGCACGACAGCCCCCAGCGGGTCAAGGCCGGCCTACAGTTCGCGCTGTCGGAGGCCAGCGACGACGGCCACTGCTACTTGCCCGAGACCGAGATGGTGGCCAAGGCGACGGGGCTGCTTGGCGTGGACGGCGAGCTTGCCAGCCGCTGTCTTGAGGAGTTGGTGGCTGAGGAGGGCGTGGTTGTCGAGCCGCTCCCCGCCGATGGGTCGCCGGATGCCGCGGCGGGCACGGGCAGGGCAGTCTGGCTGGTGCCGTTCCATCGTGCCGAGGTTGCCCTGGCCGCCGGGCTGCTGCGCCTGCTCCAGGCACCGGTCGATCGGCTGGCCAGCTTCCAGGCGGTGGACTGGGCAGTCGCGCTCGACTGGCTGCACCAGACCATGGCCGTCACCTTGGCGCCGGAGCAAGAAGCGGCGGTGCGGCTGGCGCTGACCGAGCGGGTGGCGGTGCTGACCGGCGGGCCGGGCTGCGGCAAGAGCTACACCGTGCGGGCCATCGTCGCCCTGGCCCGCGCCAAACGCGCCAAGGTCCTGCTGGCCGCCCCGACCGGGCGGGCCGCCAAACGCCTTGGGGAGCTGGCCGGCATGGAGGCGGCGACCCTGCATCGGCTGCTGCAGCTGCGCCCAGGTGGCGACGCCGCCTTTGACCGCGACCACCCCCTGGACACGGACCTGGTGGTGGTCGACGAGACCTCGATGCTGGATGTGCTGTTGGCCAACAAGCTGGTCAAGGCCATCCCGCCCGGCGCCCACCTCCTGTTGGTTGGCGACGTCGACCAGCTGCCCAGCGTCGGGGCCGGGGAGGTCCTGCGCGACCTGCTGGCCGCCGAGCGGCTGCCCCGGGTGCGGCTCACCAAGGTGTTCCGCCAAGCCCAGCAGAGCGGGGTGGTCACCAACGCCCACCGCATCAACGCCGGCCAGCACCCGGTCACTCATGGCCTTGCCGACTTCTTCCTGTTCCCCGAGGAGGAACCCGAGCAGGTCGCCGACCTGGTCGTGGATATCGTGGCCAACCGGCTGCCCCACCGCTTCGGCCTCGACCCCCGTGACGTCCAGGTACTGTGCCCAATGCATCGGGGCCCGGCCGGCGCGGGCGCGCTGAACGAGCGGCTCCAGGCCGCGCTGACCCCAGGGCGCGAGGGGCATCCTGAGCGCCGCTTCGGCGGCCGCGTCTACCGGGTCGGCGACAAGGTCATGCAGATCAGAAACAACTACGACAAGGGCACCGCCGGGGTATTCAACGGCTCGGTCGGGGTGGTCACCGCGCTGTCGTTGGAGGACAGCGAGTTGCGGGTGCTGCTGGATGAGGATGAGGAGGTCGCCTACGGGTTCGACGAGCTGGACGAGCTGACCCACGCCTATGCGGTCAGCATCCACCGTTCCCAAGGCAGCGAATATCCCTGTGTGGTCATCCCCCTGACGACCAGCGCCTGGCTGATGCTGCAGCGCAACCTGCTCTACACCGCCGTGACCCGGGCCAAACGACTCGTGGTGCTGTTGGCAGCCGGCGCGCGCTAGCCAAGGCGGTCCGGACCCAGGGCGCCGGCCGTCGCTACACCAACCTCACCGAACGGCTCCAGCAGCGACGGGCGAGGACGGTTGCGGCGGTCAGCCGGCCTTGAGACGGCCGGCTGCAACAGGTTCCGGTCGAGCTCAAGGAGCGGGTCCGCGATCGGGTCAGGCGGCAGGACGGTCAGGGTGACGCCAGGACGGAGCACCGGATTGGCCCTCCTGGAGTTGCGGACAAGGGGCAGCGTAACCTGGTTTGCCTGTACCGCTTGGAACGTCTCGCTAAGAACGCATCCCTTCGCCCCTGACGCTCGCGAGTGACCTGGGAAAACGCCGCTCCGCACAGCGCTGAGCCCTCGATATGATAAGGATGAAGTCGGAGGTTCAAGTCCTCCCAGGCCCACTACCAGCGACAACCAGTGGTAACGCTCGTCACACGTTGTTCGGAGCCGGTGCGGCGGGCTGTAGACCGGATGACACCTCATAACTGGCCTAACTTCCTGAGGTGTCATGGACCAGCTTCGGTGCTCCGCGCTGGCTCCTTGTCATCCCTACAAGCGGCTCGGGGGATGAGGCTGCCCCGGGCGCCGACACAGGCAAGCGAGGTCTAGGCCTGCCACTCCTCGACGGGGCTGGTACCGGCCCCGCGGTCGAGATCAGCTGCCCGGGGCAGCCACCCTGGGTGTATCCATCCGCACCTGGCTGCAACCCGTACATCGCAACAACGCAGGCAGCGCGGGTTGAGGGATGCGTCCATGCCGTAGACTGCCGGCCGTACGAAGCGCCGTTCTTGGGCCCGAGGCGCGGGCCGCGCCTTGGCTCCGGTGAAGGAGATCGGGCATGCCCATCGATTCTGCTGCCCTGGCTCGGAACGTCAGCGCCCTGGCCGGCCTGGACGCCGAACACGACCTCGGGCGGGCGATGCAACAGATCACCAGCGCCGCCAAGGAGCTGCTGAGGGTGGATGGGGCCGGGCTGATGCTGGCTGACGAGCGCGGGCAGCTGCGCTGGGCGACCGCCTCGGACCAGCAGACCCAGGTCATCGAGGAGGGCGAGGAACGGCTCGGGCAGGGTCCATGTGTCAACGCCTTCGCCGAGCACGCCCCGATGGCCATGCGGGATGCGGCCAAGGAGCCGCATTGGGGCAAAATCGCTGACGTGGTCACCGGCCAGGAGATGCGGGCCGGCCTCAGTGTGCCGGTGCAGCTGGAGGGCGGCCCGATCGGCACCCTGGACCTGTATTCGGCTGCGCCCAGGGACTGGGACCAGGCCGAGATCAGCGCCGCCCAGGTGTATGCGGCCCTGGCCGCCACGCTGCTCAGTCAGGCGGTCGGTGCCCAGGTCAAGGGACGCCTGGCCGACCAGTTGCAGGTGGCGTTTGCCCATCGGACCCGGATCGAGCGGGCCAAGGGGATGGTGATGGTGCAGGAGGGGATCGATGACGCGGCCGCGTTCGAGCGGCTGCGGAGTGCGGCTCGGTCCTCACGGCGGCCGCTGATCGACGTGGTTGACGAGGTGCTCGGCGGCCAGCGGCTCTCCCGCCCGCGAAGGTGACGCTGCCCGGGGGACCGGTCGGTGGTCGGCAGCAGACGCAGACCGAGGCTGGTCCCCCGCATCAGCCGAGACATCGTTGGCAGCCCGGATTACGACGCGCGCTCTTGGGCTTCGGCGGCTCGCATCCGTTTGGCCTCGAATCGGCTGGCCAGCCGGTCAGTCTTGGCCAGGTGGGCCGCCAGCCGCTCCCGGGCCTGCTCGGCCTCCGGCGGCAAGCCCTCGATGCTGAACACGTTCCAGTAGCGCAGCAGCGGCCACAGGATCTCGTCGTGGTGGATGCGCAGGTCATAGATGCCGGCCTGGGCCATCTGCAGGGCCTTGCCGGTGAAGCCCTGGATGCCCACCCCGGGCATGTCGAAGCCGACGACCTCCTCGGTGATCGCCTCGACGGCGGCCGAGGGATCGATCTGGAGGGCGGCGGCCACGATGTCGCGGTAGAACATCATGTGCAGGTTCTCATCGGCGGCCACCCGCACCATGATCTTGTCGGCCACCGGGTCATCGGAATAGCGGCCGGTGTTGCGGTGGGAGATCCGGGTGGCCAACTCCTGGAACGCCGCATAGGCCATCAGTCCCAACGCCGTCTTGTCCGGCGTCCAGCCTTGCTGCATGGTGGCCATCCGCCCCCGTTCCAGGGCGACCGGGTCGATGTTGCGGGTGACCAGCAGATAGTCGCGGAGCACGACCGCGTGACGACC
>JASLBL010000484.1 GCA_030146615.1 Actinomycetes bacterium | reverse complement strand
CTCTCAGACGGTGTCGGGGCTAAACGCGGCCTTCCAGGCGGCCAGAGCATAGCGGTCGGTCATGCCGGCGATGGCGTCGACGGCCTGCTGGGGGACCGGGTCGGTGGACAGGCTCGCCCCCATGGGCATGGTGTCGGGGTGCTCCAGGTAGTGGCCGTAGAGGTCGGTGAGCAGGCGGGTCGCCCGCTCGGTCTGCCGCTCGGCCTCGGGACGCAGGTACACGTGCTCGAACATGAACGAGCGCATGACCGACATGGCCTCGGCGCAGGCGTCGCCCTGGACGACCCGGGGCTCGCCCCGGGAGTGGCGGATCACGTCCTCGACCAGCACCCCGATCATGTCGGCGGGCTGCTCGCCCAGGACCCGCCGGACCTCGGCCGGGACCTGGTCGACGCCGTGCAGGACGCCGGCCCGCAGGGCGTCGGTGAGGTCGGCGGTCAGATAGGCGATGCGGTCGGCCAGGCGGGCGCAGAGCCCCTCCAGGGTCGACGGCGGCTCGTGCTTCCAGGAGTGGCGGGCGATCCCCTCCAGGACCTCGGCGGTGAGGTTGCGGGGCTCGAGCAGGGTGAGCAGCCGCTCCCCCTGGCGGGCGTGGTCGAAGCCGCCGGGGGCGACCTGCTGGAGGGCGGCCTCGCCGCCGTGGCCGAAGCAGGCGTGGCCCAGGTCGTGGCCGGTGGCGATGGCGGTGGCCAGGGGGACGTTCAGGGAGAGGGCCTGGGCGATGGTGGCCGCGATCCGGGCCGTCTGTTGCATGTGGGTGGCCCGGGTGACGTAGTGGTCGCCGATGTAGGGGCCGCCCTGGCGGCCGGCCGCCGGGCCCTCCCCGGAGAAGGCGGGGATGAACGACTGGGTCTTGCCGTGGGCCCGCATCATTGCCCGGGAGAAGATGATCCGGTCCAGGTCGCGCATCCAGCAGGTCCGCACCGGGTCCTCGGGCTCGGGCTGGGCCCGGCCGGCCGACTCGGCCGCCTTCGCGGCCCATGGGGCCAGCGTGCGGGCCTCGGCCGCCTCCAGCTCGGCCCGCACCGTCCCTCGCTGCACCCAGTCCGCCGGGGGCCTAGCCTTGAGGCCCCCGGACCCCCAGTCGTGGGCCGCCGTCACCGTTCGCTCCTCTGGTGCCGTTCGATCCTTCCCTGGCAATTCTCACCCACGCCTGTGACGGTCAGTCCCCCCGCAGCCGGCTGTAGAGAACCATGTCGTGGAACTCGCCGTCGCGGAACTGGGCCTGGCGCAGGATCCCCTCGCGGGTGAAGCCGGCCCGTTCCAGGGCCCGCTGCTCGGCCAGGTTGTCGACGTCGGTGCTGGCCTCAAGGCGCTCGACCCGGGTGTGGGCGAACAGGTAGGCGGCCAGCTGGCGCTGGGCCTCGGCGCCGTGGCCCTGGCCGCGGTGCTCGGGCAGCAGGGCGATGCCGACGTTGAAGGCCCGCGAGCCCGGGTTGGGCCCGTGGTGGACGGCGAAGTAGCTGACGTCGCCGGCCAGGACGCCGTCGTCCAGCTCGACCAGCAGGTTGCCGCGGTCCTCGCCGAGCAGGCCGTCCTGCTCGAACCGGCGCCGCAGCTGCCCGTCGGGCGAGAACCCGAACCAGTTGTGGGAGCCCTGCGACTCCGGGTCGCTCCACCAGCGCTCCAGGGTGTCCAGGTCGGCGCGGCGGACCGGCCGGAGGCGCAGGGCCATGGTCGGCTACTTGGACGAGGCGGTGGCCTCGCCCAGGGCGGCCTGACCGGCGGCCAGGCGGGCCGTCGGCACCCGGAACGGCGAGCAGGACACGTAGTCCAGCCCCAGCTCGTGGCAGAAGCGGACCGAGTCGGGGTCGCCGCCGTGCTCGCCGCAGATCCCCAGCTTGAGGCCCGAGCGGGTCTCGCGGCCCTCCTCACAGGCGATCTGCATCA
This sequence comes from Actinomycetes bacterium, assembly GCA_030146615.1. GTDB lineage: Bacteria > Actinomycetota > CALGFH01 > CALGFH01 > CALGFH01 > CALGFH01. The sequence continues at coordinate 26,858 of JASLBL010000484.1, read as the reverse complement.
GCCGGCCGACGCCGGGCTGGTCGATGGTCACGAACGGGTTGGCCGGGACCAGCTTGCGCTCCTCGTACAGCCCGAGGAACTTGCCGATGTCGTCGCGGGAGAACCCGAAGGCGGTCTGGGTGAGGTCGTTGGTGCCGAAGGAGAAGAACTCGGCGACCTCGGCGATCTCGCCGGCGACCAGGGCGGCCCGGGGCAGCTCGATCATCGTCCCCCACAGCACCTCGAGCTCCTGGCCCTGGTCGTGGAGAGTCTGGCGGGCCACCGGCTCCAGCTCCTCGCGCACCTGGGAGAGCTCCTCGCGGGTCGCGGCCAGCGGAATCATGATCTCGACGATCGGGTTGCCGCCGTCGGCCTTGATCTGGGCCGCGGCCTCGATGATGGCCCGGACCTGCATGGCGTACAGGCCGGGCTTGAGGATGCCGAGGCGCACCCCCCGCAGCCCCAGCATCGGGTTGTCCTCGTGTAGGTCGTTGACCTTGGCCAGCATCTCGGTGGCCTGGTCGAGCGGCAGGGCCTCGTCGCCGCCGACCTCGACCTCGGACTGGCCCTGCTGCCTGGCCAGGGCCACGGCCACGGCCAGGTCGACCTGGTTGGGCAGGAACTCGTGTAGCGGCGGGTCGAGCAGCCGCACGGTCACCGGCTTGCCGTCCATGGCCTGGAAGATGCCGACGAAGTCGTCGCGCTGGAGCGGCAGCAGGGTGTCGTAGGCGGCCTGCTCGTCCTCTTCGGCGTCGGCGAAGATCATCCGCCGCACCGCGGCCACCCGCTCCTCGCCGAGGAACATGTGCTCGGTACGGCACAGCCCGATCCCCTCGGCACCCCGCTCGATGGCGTTGGCCGACTGGCCGGGGGTGTCGGCGTTGGCCCGCACCTTGAGCCGCCGGACCTCGTCGGCCCTGGTCATGAAGCGCTCGTAGGCCTGCCAGATCTTCTCCTTGCGGGCCTCGGCGTCGCCCGAGCGGGCCCGCTCGATCGGCGAGTCGGCCAGCTCCAGCTGGCCGGAGAAGACCTTGCCCGTGAAGCCGTCGATGGTGATGAAGTCGCCCTCGTTGACGGTCGTGCCGCCGGCGGTGAACTTGCGGCCCTGGCGGTCGACCCGGATCGAGTCGGCGCCGCAGACGGCCGGGATGCCCTCGCCCCGGGCGACCACGGCGGCGTGGCTGTTGGTCCCGCCGGCCGAGGTGAGGATGCCCTGGGCGCGGATCATGCCGTGGTAGTCGTCGGGGGTGGTCTCGCGGCGGACCAGGATCACCGGCTCGCCCCGCTCGGCCCACTCCTGGGCGTCGTCGGCGCTGAACACGGCCTTGCCGACGGCCGCCCCGGGGGAGGCGTTGAGGCCGGAGGCGATCGCCTCGGCGTCGCCGCCCTCGGCGATGACCTTCTTGAACAGCTCCTCGAGCCGGTTGGCGTCCAGGCGCAGGATGGCCGTGTCGACGTCGACCAGGCCCTCCGACAGCATGTCGGCGGCCATGATCCACTCGGCGAAGGCGGTGCGCTTGCCGATCCGGGTCTGGAGCAGCCACAGCTTGCCCTGCTCGACGGTGAACTCGATGTCGCACATGTCCCGGTAGTGGTTCTCCAGGGCGTGCATGTGCTCCTGGAGCTCCTCCCAGGCCCGCGGCTGGACGTCGCCCATCTCCTCCAGCTTCATGGTGTTGCGGATGCCGGAGACCACGTCCTCGCCCTGGGCGTTGACCAGGTAGTCGCCGTATGGGGTGGGGTCGCCGTTGGCCGGGTTGCGGGTGAAGGCGACCCCGGTGCCGGAGTCGTCGCCCTTGTTGCCGAACACCATGGCCTGGATGTTGACGGCCGTGCCGAGCGAGTCGTCGATCTTGTTCTTGCGCCGGTAGTCGATCGCCCGCTTGTTGTCCCAGGAGCCGAAGACGGCCTCGATGCCGCCCTTGAGCTGCTCCCTCGGGTCCTGGGGGAACTCGCGGCCGGTGTCGTCGGCGACGATGCGCTTGAACTCGTCGACCAGCCGCCGCAGGTCGCCCTCGTCCAGCTCGACGTCGTTGCGGACGCCCTTGGCCTCCTTGGCGTGGTCGAGGGCCTCCTCGAAGCGGTCGCCGTCCACGCCCATGACCGTCTTGCCGTACATCTGGACCAGCCGCCGGTAGGAGTCCCACGCGAACCGCTCCGAGCCGGTCTGCTTGGTCAGGCCCTCGACGCTCTGGTCGTTGAGGCCCAGGTTCAGCACCGTGTCCATCATCCCCGGCATCGAGAACGCGGCGCCGGAGCGGACCGAGACCAGCAGCGGGTCGCCCGGGTCGCCGAGGCGGCGGCCCATCTGCTCCTCGAGCCTCTCCAGGTGGGCGGCGACCTCCTCCACCATGCCCTCGGGGAACTGGCGGCCCGCCGACCGGTAGGCGTTGCAGGCCTCACAGGTCACGGTGAACCCGTGCGGGACCGGCAGCCCCATGTTGGTCATCTCGGCGAGGTTGGCCCCCTTCCCGCCGAGCAGGTACTTCATGTCCCTGTTGCCCTCTTCGAAGTCGTACACGTACTTGTCGGCCATGGCGGCGCAGCCTCCTCGCGTGGGTTGGCCACAGGGTAGCCGCATCGGGCCGCACAATGAATCCATGAGGTGCGGAGGTTGAGCCCGCGGCGGCGGACCCTGCTCGCGGTGACGGCCGTGGCCGTGGCCGTGGCGCTGGCCGCGGCCGTGGCCGCGGCGGCCGGGCTGTGGCGCCGGGCCGAGCCCCCGCTGGCCCGGGCCGCCGAGGTCCCGGTGCTGCTGGTGCCCGGCTACAACGGCACCCCGGGGTCGCTTCGCGTCCTGGCCGCCCGGCTGCGGTCGGCCGGCCGCCAGGTCGAGGTGGTCGGCCTGCCCGACCGGGGCACCGGCGACCTGCGGGCCTCGGCCCGGGTGCTGGGGGACGCGGTCGACCGGACCGGGGCGGCCCGGGTCGACCTGGTCGGCTTCTCGGCCGGCGGGGTGGTGGTCCGGGTCCTGCTGGAGGACCCGGCGCGGGCCCTGCGGGCTCGCCGGGTGGTGCTGCTGGGCACGCCCAACCACGGGACCGAACTGGCCGGGGCGGCGGCCGCCTTCGACCCGGGCCTGTGCTCGGAGGCCTGCGCCCAGCTCGTCCCCGGCTCGTCGCTGCTGGCCGAGCTGAACCGGGGCGACGAGACCCCGCCGGGGCCGGAGTTCTTCAGCATCTGGACCGAGCTCGACCAGACGGTCCTCCCGCCGGCGACGGCCGCCCTCGAGGGTGCGGCCAACATCCCGGTCCAGGACGTCTGCGCCTCGGCCCGCCTGGGTCACGGCGGCCTGGTCACCGACCCCCTCGCCCTTGGCCTGGTGGTCGAGGCGCTGGCCGGGACCCTGTCCCAGGAGCCGGGCGCCGGCGACTGCGCCGCCCTGCGGGCCGCCGGGGCCCTGACCAATTGACGAGCTTGCTCTGCCGTCCTAGCGTGCGGGGCGACCGCCCGCCGCGGGGAAGGGGAAGCCCATGCGCGTTCTCGTCCAGTTCCGGTCCTCGCCGGCGGTGCACGCCGCCACCCTCCGCGGGGAGGCGATGCCGCCCTTCGCCGCCGCCACCGCGGCCCCGATCCCCGGGCTGATCATCGACCCCGCCTTCACCCCGGTGCAGGTCCCGACCCCCCAGGCCGACGAGCCGGGGGCCAACCCCTACCTGTACTCGCCCGCGGTCAGCTTCTCGATGGCCCCCGAGCAGGCCACCTACCTGGTCAGGGGCAGCCTGCCCGACGACCCGGACGGCCAGCGGGCCGCCCTGGCCGAGGCCACCGCCCGGCCCGAGGTCGTCGGGGTGTTCTCCGACCCGGTGATCGAGAGCTGCCTGGTCTGCCCGGGCGGCCCGGCGGTCGGCACCGACCAGGACGTGGCCACCCAGCTCGGGGTCAAGGCGCTGGCCGACGCCGGCATGGACGGCTACCGGGTGCCGGTGGCGATCGTCGACACCGGGGTCAACCTGGCCCACCTCGAGTCGAAGGGGCGCGACCCCAGGTTCTCCAGGCAGCGCAGCTGGACCCCGGCCGGGGTGGCGACCAGGCCGGGCCAGCACCCGGTCGGCCACGGCACCATGTGCGCGTATGACGTCGGCATCGCCGCCCCCAAGGCGACCCTGCTCGACCACGCCCTGCTACTGTCGGAGACCCCGGGCGAGACGTCCATGTCGGGGCTGCTGTCGGACGCCGTGCTGTCGTTCTCCAGGCTGCTCGGGACGGTCCAGGCCATGCCGGCCGGCCGCCGGGCCCTGGTCGTCAACAACAGCTGGGGGATGTTCTCCCCCGCCTGGGACTTCCCGGTCGGCCACCCCGGGAACTACTCCGACAACCCGGCCCACCCGTTCAACGTGATCGTGGCCAGCCTGGAGGCGGCCGGGGCCGACATCCTGTTCGCGGCCGGCAACTGCGGCCGCGACTGCCCCGACGGCCGCTGCCGGTTCGGCTCGGCCCGGCCCATCTGCGGGGCCAACTCCCACCCGAGCGTCCTGTCGGTGGCCGGGGTCGACACCCGCAGGCGCCGGGTCGGCTACTCCTCCCAGGGGCCGGGCCGCCTCGACCCGGCCAAGCCCGACCTGTCGGCCTACACCCACTTCAAGGGCTCGGGGGTGTACCCGGCCGACGGCGGCACCTCGGCCGCCTGCCCGGTCGCGGCCGGGGTGGTGGCGGCGGTCCGCGAGAAGTACCCGTCCTCGGTGCTGTCCCCGGCCGAGCTGCGGGCCCTCCTCTTCAAGACGGCCGAGGACCTGGGCGGGACCGGCTTCGACCACGACTTCGGCTGGGGCGTGATCGACGGCACCGCCCTTGCGGCCACCCTGGCCGGAGTCAGGCGGTCCCGTCGGTCCTCGCGGGCCGGGAGGGGTCCGGGGAACCCCGAAGGGGTGCCCCGGTCAGTCGGGTCGCGACGGTGACATGGCCCGGGTGATGGCGACGCTCCGGCTGGAGCCGGAGCAGGCCACGCTGGAGGAGGTGCGCCGGCTCCTCGGCCTGACCGCCGACGAGGTCGACCCGGCCTTCGGGGTGGTCAACATCAGCCCGGCCGAGCACCTCTACACCATCCTGGTTGACGAGGCCGCGGCCGGCCGGATCGCCGGCCACGAGCTGGTCGAGGGCGTCTACAGCAACCCCAGGGTCGAGCCGTTCGGCCCCCCGGAGGAGGACCAGAGCAGTTGACTGGGCAGGCGTCACCCCCGCCGTTCGGCGTTGGGGCCCCTTCCGGGAGGGTAGCCCGACACTGGGCGGGGTGCGACCCGTTGTCCACAGGCTCGCACCGGGGGCTAGGGGCGGCTCGAGACCCACTCCTCGACCAGGCGGTCGAGCTCGTACTCGGCCCGGGCGATTCGCAGGCCGGCGCAGCGTAGGGCCTCCCAGGCTGGGCCGACTCCGGCGGCCGCGTCGGCGCGGGCCTGGCGGGCGTGCTCCAGGGCCCGCCAGTCGGCCCCGGCCCGGGCCGCCAGCAGCCCGTCCAGGGCCACCTTGGCCAGCTCGGTGGCGTGCATCAGGTCGAGCTCGGCCTGGCCGTTGGCCGTCCTGGCCTGCTCGATAGCCCCCCTGGCCTCGGTGGTGCGCTTGGCGAAGGCCCGGTGGGCCGCCTCGTCGGGCTCGACCTTGCCGGCCTCGGCCACGGCCGCCTCCAGCACCCGGACCCGCTGCTCGGCCCGCTCGACGGCCAGCCGGCACTCGCGGACCCACTGCTCGTCGGCGCCGCGGCGCTGCTTGGCCGCCTCGGCCAGGTCGGGCGCCCCGGCCGGGGCCGGTTCGTCGCCGTCGGCCTGCTCGCCGTCGCCCTCGCCGGTGTCGGCCTCGGCCGCCCGCTCCAGCTTCTCCTTGACGGTGGCGTCGGGCAGCGGCTCCACGTCGCGGATGTTGGCCAGGGCCCTGGCCAGGCTGGCCTCGGCCGCCTGGAGGGTCGCCCGGGCGGCCTGGCGGTCGGCCCGGGCCAGCTTGAGCTCGGCCCGGCGCAGCTCGACAGGCAGCGCGTCCAGCCGCATCGAGGCCTCGACCAGGGCCTCCTCGTCGCTGCTCTTGGCCAGATCGACCAGGCGGACGGCGAGCATGGACCGTTCGTCCTTCAGCGCCTTGACGGCCGTCCTGGCCGCCTGGAGGCGCTCGTAGGGGTCAGGTGGCACCGGTACCGACCTCCCTGGGCGGCATGGGGGAAGGCCGCCCGATCCCCTCCTTGATGCCTGCTCCCGGTGCGGATTGTCAAGCCGGGTCGTCTTGACGCGACCACGGCGGCGCCGCTTTGATGCTCGTCATGAGCGAGATCACCGTGCTCGGCCTGGACAACGTGCTGCTCGACGTGGGCGACCTGGAGGTCGCCAAGGGCTTCTACGCCGGCCGCCTCGGCCTCGGGGTCAAGTTCGACTTCCCCGACGCCGGGGTCGTCGGGTTCCGGCTGGGCGACGAGGAGGCCGGCCTGGTCGTGCGGGCCGGCGACGTGGCCCCCGGCCCGCCGCGGTCCTCACCGCGGCTGTGGCTGGAGGTGGCGGACGCCCGGGCGGCCGGCAAGGCCCTGGCCGAGGCCGGGGTGGTGCTGCTGGGTGAGCCCCGCGAGCTCCGCACCGGCTGGCTGGTCGAGGTCGCCGACCCCTGGGGCAACGTGGTCGGCCTGACCGACTACCTGCTCGCCCCCGAGCGGGCCCGCCAGCGCGAGGACGGGCAGCCACCGCGTTGACCGGCCAGGCCGGGCCCGTGCCCAGGACCCTGTTGACCGGCGGGCGGGTCTTCGACGGCACCGGAGCCCCGCCGGCCACCGCCGACGTGCTCGTCGAGGGCGGCCGCATCCTCGAGGTCGGACCCGGGCTGGACGGCGACGAGGCCGTCGACGTCGACGGCCGCCACCTGCTGCCGGGGCTGTTCGACTGCCACACCCATGTGACCCTGTCCAGCATCGACCTGATGGGGATGCTCCAGAAGCCGTTCTCCTACCGCTTCTACGAGACCGCTCAGAACCTGGCCGCCACCCTGGCCGCCGGGATCACCAGCGTGCGGGACGCGGCCGGGGCCGACGCCGGGATCAAGCGGGCGGTCGAGGACGGGCTGGTCCAGGGGCCGCGGCTCCAGATCTCGCTGACCCTGCTCACCCAGACCGGCGGCCACGGCGACGGCTGGTACCCGTCGGGGCAGGAGCTCCACTTCTGGCCGGTCTACCCGGGCATGCCCGACGGCCTGGTCGACGGGCCCGAGGCCATGCGCCGCAAGGTCCGCGAGCTGGTCAGGGCCGGCGCCGACGTGATCAAGGTCGCGACCTCAGGCGGGGTCCTGTCCCCGACCGACGACCCCCGCCACGCCCACTTCCGCGACGACGAGCTGGCCGCCCTGGTCGGCGAGGCGGCCGCCGCCGGCCGCTGGGTGATGGCCCATGCCCAGGCCAGCGACGGCATCAAGGCGGCTCTCCGGGCCGGGGTCCGGTCGATCGAGCACGGCATCTACCTGGACGACGAGGCAGTCGGGCTGATGCTGGACCGGGGCGCCTGGCTGGTCCCGACCCTGGTCGCGCCCCGGGGGGTGCTGGCCGCGGCCGAGGCCGGGGTGCCGATCCCCGAGGCGTCCCGGCGCAAGGCCGTGGAGGTCTCCGAGGCCCACGCCGACTCCTTCCGCCGGGCCGTGGCCGCCGGGGTCAAGGTGGCCATGGGCACTGACAGCGGCGTCACCCCGCACGGCCGCAACCTGGCCGAGCTGGAGCTGATGGCCAAGGGCGGCATGTCGCCGGCCCAGGTGCTCGCCGCCACCACCTCCTCGGCGGCCGAGCTGCTCGGGGTGGCCGACGAGCTGGGCACCCTGGAGCCGGGCAAGCGGGCCGACCTGGTCGTGGTCGACGGCGACCCGTTCGAGCTGGCCACCGTCGGCGACCGGATCGCGGCCGTGGTCAAGGACGGCCGGCTGGTCGCCGGCCACGTGTGAGCGGCCCGGTTAGCGCTCCCGCAGCTTGGCCAGCAGCCGCAGCAGCTCCAGGTACAGCCAGACCAGGGTGACCAGCAGGCCGAAGGCGGCGTACCACTCCATGTAGGCCGGCGCCCCCGACCGGGCCCCGCGCTCGATCAGGTCGAAGTCGAGCACCAGGTTGAGGGCGGCCACGGTCACGATGGCCAGGCTGATCAGGACCCCCAGAGGGCTGGCGTCGTTCAGGAACGGCACCCGGGCCCCGAAGAGGCCGAGCACCAGCGACACCAGGTAGACCACGGCGATCGCCAGGGTGGCGGCGAGCACGCCGGCCCGGAACCGCTGGGTCACCTTGATCACCCGGGTCTTGTAGAGGACCAGCATGGCCCCGAGGACACCGAAGGTGAGGGCCACCGCCTGGATGGCGATGCCTTCGTAGCGGGCCTCGAACCACATCGACACCAGCCCGAGGACCACCCCCTCGACCAGGGCGTAGATCGGCCCGGTGACCGGCGACCAGCGAGGCCGGACGATGGTGGCGATGGCCACCACCAGCCCGATCAGGCTGGCCCCGATGGCCCAGCCGGCCACCCCGGGCCCGCCGGCCGTGCCCAGGACCCAGCTCGCGCTCGCCGTGACCAGGGCCAGGACCAGCAACAGGGCGGTCTTGTTGACCGTCCCCTGGACGGTCATGGTGCCGCCCCCGTCCGGGCGGACGGCGGTGAACACGTCCTCCCGCAGGGCCGGGTTGCTGGTCCGCAGCGGCGGACGGGTCGGGGTTCGCATGGTCATCCTTCTCCTCGGCAGCGAAGGCTAGCTCTTGATGTCCTTGGTGGCGAGGTTGGCCCAGGCGAACCCGAGGAATACGGCGATCCAGACCGCCTGGACGGCGAAGCCGCGCCCGACGTCGCGCCACAGCACGGGGGTCCGGAACAGGTCGACGAAGGCCAGCCAGTAGTGGGTGGGCAGATACGGCTTGACCGCCGCGGCCGCGTCCAGCAGGTCGAGCACCTGGGAGGTGACCAGCGCGGCCAGGGCGCCGAGGGCGGCGGCCAGGGGCGAGTCGGTCACGGTGGAGGCGAACAGGGCCACCGCGGCCACCCCGAGCATCGACCAGGCGACGTAGCCGACGGTGACGGCGGTCCGCCAGGTGGCGTCCTGAGCGGCGATCGTCTGGCCGGACACCGACGGCAGCGGCTCGACCCCGAACAGCCAGGCCCCGACCGCGAACGCCACCGCCGCCACCACCACCACCGCTAGGAACACGAAGACCATGATCACGCCCAGCTTGGCCACCAGCAGCCGGGTCCGCCCGACCGGCCGCACGAGGAGGTAGCGCAGGGTCCCGGCCGACGCCTCGCCGGCCACCGCGTCGCCGGCCAGCACCGCCACCGCCACCGGCAGGAACACCGGCAGGATCAGGGCGAGGGCGGCCGCCGGGAACAGGGCCCCGTTGCCCAGCACCTGGGCCAGGAAGGCCGGCCCCTCCCCGGGCCGGGGCCCGACCCCGGTGACCCGCAGCAGCACCGCGACCAGGGTCGGCAGCCCGGCCAGGAGGCCGATGGTCACCCAGGTCCGGGGGCGCCCGACCAGCTTGCGCAGCTCAACCCGGAACATGGGAGTCCCTGCCGGTGAGGCGGAGGAAGACGTCCTCGAGGGTGGGGCGCTCGACGACCAGCTCGCGGACCCGGACGCCGCCGTCGACCAGGCGCCGGTTGAGGGCCTCGGGGGCGGTGCCGTCCAGGTGGACGGCCAGCCGGTCGGGCCCGCGCTCGCCCGGCCGGACCCCGGGCAGCGCCGCCGCCAGCCCGGCCGCCATGCCGACGTCCGGGGTGGTGACCAGCACCCGCCCGGTCGGCCCGAGCAGCGCCTCGACCCGGTCCTGGGCCACCAGCCGGCCCCGGTCGACGATGGCCGCCCGGGTGCAGACCAGCTCGACCTCGGCCAGCAGGTGGCTGGACAGGAACACCGTGGTCCCGGCCGCGACCAGCTCGGCCAGCAGGTCCCGGACCTCGCGCATGCCGTGCGGGTCGAGCCCGTTGGTCGGCTCGTCCAGGACCAGCAGCCGCGGCGTCCGCAGTAGGGCCCCGGCCAGCCCGAGGCGCTGACGCATCCCGGTCGACCAGGCCTTGACCGGCCGCCGCCCGACCCCCTCCAGCCCGACCCGGGCCAGCGCGTCGTCGACCCGCCGCCGCCGGTCCCGGGGGCTGTTGACAGCCCTGGGCACCCCGCTTTCGGGTCGGCTACGCTCCCCCACCGGGGGACTCGGCGTCGAGCTGAGCGGCTGCCGGCTGGGCCGGATCCGGCTGGATCGGGGGCCGGCGGCGTCGAACAGGGCCAGGTTGGCCCGGCCCGACAGGTGCGGGTAGAACCCCGGGCCCTCGACCAGCGACCCGACCTGGGGCAGGACCTCGCGGGCGGCCTTGGGCATCGGCCGGCCCAGGACCTCGATCCGCCCCGAGGTGGCGAACACCAGGCCGAGCAGCATCCGCACGGTGGTGGTCTTGCCGGACCCGTTGGGCCCCAGGAACCCGAACAGGTCGCCCTCGCGCACGTCCAGGTCGAGGCCGTCAACGGCCACCAGCCCGCCGAACCGCTTGGTCAGCCCCTCGGTCCGAATCACCGCACCGCCACCCCGCTGCGGGCCAGGTCGGCCGCCACCTGGTCGAGGACCGGCTGGGTGACCGTCCCGGCGAGGGCGTAGGCGACCCCGTCGCGCTCGAAGATCATGCCGTTGAGCAGCGGGGTCGCGATCACGCTGGCCCGGCCCCAGGCCCCGGCCCTGGCCGGCGCCCGCTCCAGGAAGCCGCGTGTCCGGGGCGAGAACCGGGCCGGGAAGGCGACCACCGCCACCAGCTCGAACCCTCGGCCGTAGGTCGAGGCGGCGCTGGCCACCTCGGTCCGGCGGGCCCGGCCGGCCAGGGGGTCGGGGAGCACGAACGGCGAGAAGCGGTCGATCGACCTGGCCAGGTCGGGGGCCTCGTCGCGCTGGACGTCGGCGTCGGCGGGCACGGCGAAGCGGACGTGGGCCGGGTCGGGCGCTCCCAGCCGCAGGTCGAGGAAGGCCGTGGTCACGATCGGCTCGCGCCGGCCTCTGGCGGTGAGTTCGACCCGCACCGGCAGCCCGCTGGCCGGGTCGGCCCACAGCTCGGCCCTGGCTACGGTGGTCCCGGCCGACCGGGGCACGATCCGCAGCCCGAGGGCGTGGACGCCGGCCACCCGGCGCGCCCCCAGCCTGGTCACCTCTCCTGGCCCGGCGGCGGCCGCGACCCGCCGCCCCAGCTCGGGCGGGAGCAGGTCGGCCGGCCGGGCGAACCGGACCGCCGCCTCGCCCCTGGTGGCCACGGCCCGCCGCTCCCCCGAGTCCCACTGCCAGGTCCCCCACCCGGTGCGGTACAGGTCGCGCTCCCCGATCGGGGTCAGCTCGTCCACCCGCCACGCCTCCGGGCCGGCCACGAAGGCCCGCATCCGGGTCGTCTCCCCCAGCAGGGCCACGACCCGCCCGGCCCGGGGCACGTCGGGCAACCCGAGCCCGGCCCGGGCCTCGGCATAGCCCTGGTAGGCCACCTGCTCGGACGCCAGCACCCTGTCCAGCAGTGCCCGGGCCCCGACCGGCCGGTCCCGGGCCGGCATCGCCCCGACCAGCCCGGGCAGCGCGACCAGCACGGCCACCACCCCGCCGGCCACCAGCCAGCGCCATCCCGGCCGCCCCCGTCCCTGGCCCGACCCCATGCTCCAACGGTACGGCTCGGCCCGCGATTGCGCCGGGGCGCCGGGCCTCAGGCGGGGGTCACGCGGCGGCCAGCTGGGGCAGGGCGGCCTGGAGGTCGGCGGCGACCGGGCCGGGGCGGCCGTCGGCGATCGGGGTGCCGTCGACCTCGACCACCGGCATGACCTCGCGGGTCGAGCTGGAGAGGAAGGCCTCGTCGGCGGCGGCCAGGTCCTCGGCCCCGAACACACCCTCCAGGACCTTGAGGCCGAGGGTGGGGGCCAGCTCGACCAGGACAGCCCGGGTGATGCCGGCCAGGATGCCCAGGTCGAGTGAGGGGGTGCACAGGGTCTGGCCGGACCGCCACCAGAGGTTCGCGGTCGGGGCCTCGAGCAGCTCGCCGCCCAGCCCGACCAGGACGGCGTCGTCGGCCCCACGGGCCCTGGCCGCCCGCTGGGCGGCCATGTTGGTGGCGTAGCTGATGCTCTTGACCCCGGGCAGCAGCCACGGGGAGGCCGCCCTGACCAGCGGGTCGGCGGCGGTGGTGAGCAGGACCAGCCGGAGCCCGCGGGCCCGGTCGGCCTCGAACGACGCCGGGATGTCGGTACAGATGGCGAACGCCGCCGGCCCGCCATCGCCAGGGCCGTCCCGGTCCGGCGCGGACGGCGGCTCCTCGCGACCCCGGGTGCAGATGATGCGCAGTACGGCGTCGCCGGCGTCGCCGGCCTCGGCGACCGCCCGGGCGGCCAGCTCCTCGAGGCCGCCGGGCAGGGGCAGCTCGACGGCGGCGGCCGAGGTGGCGAGGCGGTCCAGGTGCTCCCGGAGCCGGAACGGCCGGCCGGCGTACACCCGCAGGGCCTCGAACACCGCGTCCCCCCGGACCAGGGCCAGGTCCAGCGGGTCGAGCGCCGGCTGGCCACCCACCCCGCCGCCGGCCACGCCCGGTCCGGCGGCGACGACGGCGCGCACACGCATGGCCGCTACCGGGGCAGCCGCTCCTCCAGGTAGCCGACCAGGCGGTCCAGGCTCACCCGGTCCTGGGTCATGGTGTCGCGGTCGCGGACGGTGACCGCCCGGTCCTGGAGCGACTCGAAGTCGACGGTGACGCAGAACGGTGTCCCGATCTCGTCCTGGCGGCGGTAGCGGCGGCCGATCGAGCGGGCGTCGTCGTAGTCGATCATCCAGCGCTCGCGCAGCGGGGCCGCGACCTCGCGGGCCATCGGGTTGAGCTGCTCGTTGCGGGACAGGGGCAGCACGGCGACCTTGATCGGGGCCAGGCGGGGGTCGAAGCGCAGCACGGTGCGCTTCTCGGTCCCGCCCGAGGCGGTCCGGGCCTCCTCCTCCCGGTAGGCGTCGACCAGGAAGGCCAGGGCCGAGCGGTCGGCCCCGGCCGAGGGCTCGACCACGTACGGGATGTAGCGGGTGTCGGTCTCCTGGTCGTGGTAGGAGAGGTCCTGGCCCGAGAACTTCTGGTGCTGGGACAGGTCGAAGTCGGCCCGGTTGGCGATCCCCTCCAGCTCCGACCAGCCGAACGGGAACTTGTACTCGATGTCGACCGCCCGCTTGGCGTAGTGGGCCAGCTCCTCGGGGCCGTGCTCGCGCAGGCGCACGTTCTCCTCGCGCATTCCCAGGTCCAGGTACCAGTCGCGGCGCATGTCGATCCACCGCTGGTGCCAGTCCTGGTCGGAGCCCGGCTCGACGAAGAACTCGAGCTCCATCTGCTCGAACTCACGGGTCCGGAAGATGAAGTTGCCCGGGGTGATCTCGTTGCGGAACGCCTTGCCGATCTGGGCGATCCCGAACGGGATCTTCTTGCGGCTGACCTGCTGGATGATCGGGAAGTCGACGAAGATCCCCTGGGCCGTCTCGGGCCGCAGCCAGACCACCGCCGAGGCGTCCTCGACCGGGCCCATGAAGGTCTTGAACATCAGGTTGAAGTTGCGGGGGTCGGTGAACGGCCCGCCGCCGCAGTTGGGGCACTTGAGCTCGCCCTCGACGGGCGGGCGGCCGTGCTTGGCCTCGAACGCCTCGATCAGGTGGTCCTCGCGGAAGCGCTGGTGGCAGTTGGTGCACTCGACCAGCGGGTCGGAGAACGACTCCAGGTGCCCGGACGCCTCCCAGACCCGGGGGGCCATGATGATGGCCGCGTCCTGGCCGACCACGTCGTCGCGCAGCTGCACGATCGAGCGCCACCAGGCCTTCTTGATGTTGTTCTTCAGCTCGACCCCGAGCGGACCGTAGTCGTAGCTCGAGCGGATCCCGCCGTAGATCTCGCTCGACTGAAAGGCGAAGCCACGGCGCTTGGCCAGGTTGACGATCGCGTCCATCGGGTCGCTGGGCACTGAGAGAGCCTCCCTGTCTGCCGCCGGCGATGGCTTCGCCGGCGTCGGTAGGTGCGGGTGTCCCGCCATGCTACCCGACGCGATCCAGACAATTCGCCAGCGGGGCGGCCCTCCCGGCGCCGGTCAGACCCCGATCGGGTGCCAGACCGTCTTGATCTCCAGGAAGGCGGCGATCCAGTAGGGGTCCTGGCCCATGTCGTCCGACAGCCAGTCGCGGGCCGACAGCTTGACCGGGGGGACGACCCGCTTGACGTTCTCGGCCGCGGCCAGCTCGGCGTCGCGGTACAGGGCCAGGTCGACGCCGGCCAGGTCGAGGGCGTTCACGTCCATGTGGGCGGCCAGGGGGCCGACCAGCTCGGCCGCGAACCCGGTGAGCAGGTTCACCACCCCGCCGGGGAGGTCGCTGGTGGCCAGCACCTCGGCCAGGGTGACGGCGGGCAGCGGCCGGGTCTCGGAGGCGACGACCACGCACGTGTTGCCGGACACGATCACCGGGGCCAGCCGCGACACCAGCCCCAGCAACGACGAGGAGTCCGGGGCGACCACCCCGACCACCCCGGTCGGCTCGGGCACCGAGAAGTTGAAGTAGGGCCCGGCGACCGGGTTCGACGACCCGAACACCTGGGCCAGCTTGTCGGCCCAGCCGGCGTACCACACCCAGCGGTCGACCGCCTTGTCGACCGTCTCGGCGGCGACCCGCCGGGTCGCCCCCTCGGCCCGGGCGACCTCCTCCACGAACTGCTCGCGCCGCCCCTCGAGCATCTCCGCCACCCGGTACAGCACCTGGCCGCGGTTGTAGGCGGTGGCGCCGCTCCAGGCCGGCACCGCCTTGCGGGCCGCCTGGACGGCGTCGCGGACGTCCTTGCGCGACCCCCGGCAGGCGTTCGCCCAGGGCTTGCCCCCGGCGTCGACGACCAGGTACGACCGCCCCGACTCGGTCCGGGGGAACTTGCCCCCGATGTAGAGCTTGTAGGTCTTGCGCACGTCCAGCCGTTCGCCCTCGCCCACCGTTGCCTCCGGATCGTCGACCAGGGCAGCCAGCATAGACTTCCCCTTGGGCCAGGGGCTGGCCGAAGGGGGTGGCGACGCGGTGCCGCTCAAGGGCGTGACGACCCGGTGCCCCTGCACCGGGCGACCCGCGGGGCGCCTACGACAGGTCGAGGTAGGCGGCCAGGCCGTGGCGGCCGCCCTCGCGGCCGAAGCCGGACTCGCGGTAGCCGCCGAACGGCGAGGCGGGGTCGAAGCGGTTGAAGGTGTTGGCCCACACGACCCCGGCCCGCAGGCGGTTGGCGAGCTCCAGGATGCGGCTGCCCTTGTCGGTCCAGACCCCGGCCGACAGCCCGTACGGGGTGTTGTTGGCCTTCTCGACCGCCTCGTCGGGGGTGCGGAAGGTCAGCACCGACAGCACCGGCCCGAAGATCTCCTCCTGGGCGATCCGGTACGACTGGGCGACGTGGGTGAACACCGTCGGGCGGAACCAGAAGCCCCGGGAGGGCAGCTCGCACGGCGCCTGCCAGGCCTGGGCGCCGTCGGCCTCCCCGGAGGCGACCAGCTCGGTGATCTTGTCCAGCTGGGCCCGGGAGTTGATGGCCCCGACGTCGGTGTTCTTGTCCAGCGGGTCGCCGACCCGCAGGGTGGCCATGCGCCGCTTGAGCTTGTCGACCAGCGGCTCGGCGATCGACTCCTGGACCAGCAGCCGCGACCCGGCGCAGCAGACGTGGCCCTGGTTGAAGTAGATGCCGTTGACGATCCCCTCGACCGCCTGGTCGAGCGGGGCGTCCTCGAACACGATGTTGGCCGCCTTGCCGCCCAGCTCCAGGGTGAGCTTCTTGCCCGACCCGGCCAGGGTGCGCTGGATCGCCTTGCCGACCTCGGTCGAGCCGGTGAAGGCGACCTTGTCGACGCCGTCGTGGCCGACGAGGGTGGCCCCGGTGGCTCCGGCGCCGGTGAGGATGTTGACCACGCCCTCGGGCAGCTCGGCCTCCTGGAGGACCTCGCCCAGGCGCAGGGCGGTGAGCGGGGTCGTCTCGGCCGGTTTGAGGACCACGGTGTTGCCGGCGGCCAGGGCCGGGGCAAGCTTCCAGGCGGCCATCAGCAGCGGGAAGTTCCAGGGGATGACCTGGGCGGCGACCCCGAGGGGGGCCGGGCGCCTACCGGGGAAGGCGAAGTCCAGCTTGTCGGCCCAGCCGGCGTGGTAGAAGAAATGGGCCGCGGCCAGGGGCACGTCGACGTCGCGGGACTCCTTGATCGGCTTGCCGCCGTTCATCGTCTCCAGGACGGCGAACTCCCGCGCCCGCTCCTGGAGGATCCGGGCGATCCGGTAGAGGTACTTGGCCCGCTCGGCCCCCGACAGCTTGGACCAGACCTTGGTGTAGGCGCCCCGGGCGGCCTTGACGGCCGCCTCGACGTCCTCCTCGCCGGCCTCGGCGACCTCAGCCAGGACCTCCTCGGTGGCCGGGTTGATGGTCTTGAACCGCCTGGCCGAGACCGGCTCGACCCACCGCCCCCCGATCAGCAGCCCGTGGTCGGCCCGGAGGGTGACGTGGTCGGTGGCCTCCGGTGCGGGCGCGTACTCCAGCCCGAATCGGGCCGGGGCCCGGTCGGTCCGCCGTTCGAGCTGCTCTGCCATCCGGTCAGCCCTCCATCCTCCGGCGCCCCGTCGCTCGGGTCCTCAGGCTAGCGCGCCGGGGTGCCCGGCGCACTTGGCCCTCGGACACGACGGCCCGCCCCGGCCTCGGACGATCTGGGCATTCCACACAAATCTATTGACCAGGGCGCAACCCTGGTTCATCTTGTACGTCTCTTCGTGGGAAGGAAGGTGCCCGATGGCCATCGACTTCACCCTCACCCCCGAGCAGCAGGAGCTCCAGGCGTCGACCCGGGCGTTCGCGCAGGACGTGCTGGCGCCGATCGTGCGGGAGGCCGACGCCGAGCCCGATCCCCTGCGGGCCTTCCAGCGCACCAAGGACGCCTATGTGGCCGGGTACAAGGCCGGGATCGCGTTCTGCATGCTGCCGCGGGAGTACGGGGGCGGCGGGCTGTCCAACGTCGACCTGATCATCGCGGCCGAGGAGCTGTGCGCAGTCGACCCCGGGTTCGCCTGCACCGTGCTGGTCAACGGGCTAGGGCTGCTGCCGGTCTGGTACTGGGGGACCGAGGAGCAGAAGGACCGCTTCCTGCGGGGCGCCACCTCCGACCCGAGCGGCGAGCACCTGGTCGGCTACGCCGTCAGCGAGCCGGCCGGCACGCCCGGCGGGACGGCCAACTTCGACACTCCGCTGCCCAGCCCGGCCGGGATCGGCGTGACGGCCCGGCTCGAGGGCGACGAGTACGTGCTCAACGGCCGCAAGTACTGGCCCTGCAACGTGGCCGGCTGGGACGGGCAGGGCGCCAACGCCAGCATCGTCGTGGTCCGCACCGACCCCGACAAGGGCGGCACCGAGGGGCTGTCGGCGATCATGATCGAGCGGGGGACCCCCGGGGTGTCGTTCGAGCTGATCGGCAAGCTGGGCCACCGGCTCACCCCCAATGCCGCCATCCGCTTCGAGGACGCCCGGGTCCCGGCCGACAACCTGGTCGAGGGGACCAGGGGCAACGGCGACCTGCTCATCAACCGCAACTTCGCCTGGTCGGGCCCGGTGGCCGGGATCGCCGCGGTCGGGGTGGCCCGGGCCGCCTACGAGACCGCCCTCGACTGGGCCAGGACCTACACGGCCGGAGGGCCCCACCCGATCATCCAGTACCAGAACGTCGGCTACGTCCTCGGCGACGTGGCCGCCCGCATCGAGGCCTGCCGCTACTTCTGCTGGAAGACCGCCCACTACCTCGACCAGCACGACTACCACGGCGAGCTGATCGGCGCGATGTGCAAGATCTTCTGCACCGAGCTGCTGTTCGACAGCGTCTACAAGTGCATGCAGGTGGTCGGGGTCAACAGCCTCGACAAGCAGCACCCGTTCGAGAAGTACCTCCGCGAGGCGGCCGTGCTCCCCCTCTATGACGCCGGCAACTTCGGCATGCAACGCCGCCGGGTCCACGGCGTGCTCGCCGACCCCCGCTTCAACCCGCGTGCCCTGATGGACAACGAGTTCGTCCCCTTCGACAAGGCCATGGAGACGATCGACACCGTCCCCTCCCCGGTGCAGGCGCCCCAGGTCGCCCCCATCGGCTGACCGGAGGCTAGTCCTTGGTGAAGTAGTCGCCGGACTGGTAGCGGCCGGTGCGTTCCTTGGCCAGCTGCATGAGGCAGTCGTTGAGGAGGCTGGAGGCGCCGAGGCGGAACCACTGGGGGGTGAGCCAGTCCGGGCCGAGGGTCTCGTTGACCAGGACCAGGTGCTGGATGGCCTGCTTGGCGGTGCGGACGCCGCCGGCGGGCTTCATGCCGACCATGCGGCCGGTGCGGTCGTGGAAGTCGCGGATCGCCTCCAGCATGACCAGGGCCACCGGGAGGGTGGCGGCGGGCTGGATCTTGCCGGTGGAGGTCTTGATGAAGTCGGCGCCGGCGGCCATGGCGAGGACGCTGGCCCGGCGGACGTTGTCGAGGGTGCCGAGCTCGCCGGTTTCCAGGATGACCTTGAGGCGGGCCCGGCCGCAGGCCTCCTTGACGACCACGATCTCCTCGAAGACCTCGCGGTGGCGGCCGGCCAGGAAGGCGCCGCGGTTGATCACCATGTCGATCTCGTCGGCGCCGGCCTCGACGGCCTCGGTGACGTCGGCCAGGCGCACGGCCAGCGACGCCTGGCCGCTGGGGAAGGCGGTGGCCACCGAGGCCACCTTGACGCCCGACCCGGCCAGGGCAGTGCGGGCGGTGGCCACCAGCGACGGGTAGACGCAGATGGCGGCCACCGCCGGGACCTCGGGGTCGGCGGGGTCGGGACGGCGGGCCTTGGAGCAGAGGGCCTCGACCTTGCCGACGGTGTCCGCCCCCTCCAGGGTGGTCAGGTCCATCACGGCCACGGCCAGGCGCAGGGCGGCGACCTTGGATTCCTTCTTGATGCTCCGCTTGGCCAGGGCGGCGGCCCGCTCGGTGGCGCCCACCTCGTCGACCGCGAACCGGCTGAGCAGCGGGCCCAGCGCGACCTGCTGGAGGAAGCCGCTGTCGGTGTCGCCGAGCCGGACGGGCGTGGTGGCCATGGTCGCCTCATTGTAGCGGCGGGGCTGTCACCATCTGGGGGCGTGCCCGGACACCGGCGCCAGGAGGGACCCGGATGCGGACCATGGGCAGGGCGCTGCTCCTGCTGCTGGTCGTGGCCTTCTTGGCCGGGGTCTGGGATGCCCGCTACGGGCAGGACGGCTCGCCCAGCCGGTCGGCGCCGTTCCAGACCGGCACGGCCGAGCGGGAGCGACGGACCCGGACGGCGCCCGAGCTGGTCTCGGTCGAGACCGCCGAGCGCGACGGCCACGACCGGGTGCTGTTCACCTTCGAGGGCTCGACGCCGGGCTACCGGGTCCGCTACGTGTCCCGGGTCACCGACTCGGCCGGGCGGCGGCTGCCGCTGCGCGGGGAGGCGTTCGTGGAGGTCGCGTTCGAGCCGGCCCGGGCCCGCGACCCGGACGGCACGCCGACCTTCTCGACCGGCGCCCTGACGCCCGGGTCGCCGGCCCTCCGCCAGGTGCGCTTCGCCGGCGACTTCGAGGGCCAGGTCCGCTTCGGGCTCGGGGTGGCTGGGCGCGGCGGCTTCCGCGTCTCCGAGCTCCGCAACCCGACCCGGGTCGCGGTCGACGTCCGCTGAACACGGGCCATCTCAGGGGTGGCCGGATCGAGTTGTTTGAGACACCATAGAGCGGAGGACCCGGCGGGACGCGAGCGGCGCGCGGCGACGGGGTGAGCGAGGGAGGCGGCGTGGGCCTTGACGTCTATGTTGGATCCCTGACCCGCTACTACGTCGAGGGCTCGGCCGACGTCGTCGACCGGGTCGCCCGCCACCAGGGGCTGCCGGTCGGCGACGGCCGGGATGCCGAGGAGGTCATCAGGACGGCGGTGGTGCGCTGGCGGGACCGGCTGAGCGACTGGCTCGGCGACCGCCTGGCCGCGCCGCTGGACTGGGACGAGTCCGGCCCGGCGCCCTGCTTCACCGACAAGCCGGGCTGGGACGGCTACGGCGGGGTGCTGCTGTTGGCCGCCCACGACGAGCACCCCGAGCTGCCGGCGCCCGCCCGGGTGTCCGCCGACTGGCCCGACGACCCCGCCTACCAGGCCGCCTCGGCCCCTGGGGCCGGGTCCCGCTACCACCAGCTGCTCACCCCGGAGCTGTGGCTCCCCTGCCGGTTCGACTTCACCGTCCGGACTCAGGACCTCACCGGCGAGGAGGTCGAGCTCGGGTCCAGCGAGGCCCTGCTCGGCCAGCTCGAGCTGCTGTCGGCCCGCTATCGCCTGGACAGCCAGCCCCCAGGGCTGGCCGCCGATGGGCGCTCGCTGTCGGCCGCGGCCGGCAACGGCCTGGCCGTGCTGCGGCGCCTGGCCGAGCGGTCGGTCGTCAACCGGGTCCCGATGAAGCTGGACTTCTAGGCCGCTCCCGGCGGGACGGCCCTCAGCCCCAGAACAGGTTGTGGGCGCCGAACAGGGCGGCCGGGTCCCAGCGGACGCGGGGGCCGCGGTGCATCCTGATCGTCCGGTAGACCTCGGCGAAGCCGGCCTCCTCGAGGAACTCGACGGCCGGGGTGTTGGCGGTGGGCACGGAGATGGCGACCTCCTCGCCGCCGGCCGCCCGGACCGCGTCCAGCAGGGCCAGGCCGGTGCCGGGGTCGGCGGCGATGGTGGCCCCGCCGGTCCGCCAGGGTGACGCCAGGTGGTAGCCGAGGGGCTCGCCGTTGGTGGCGGCGACCAGGCTGCCGGTCGGCCAGAGGGCGGTCAGCAGGCGCCGCCGGTCCTCGCCGGTGGCGGCCAGATCCAGGGCCAGCACCGCCGCAAGGTCGCCCGCCTGGCCGGCCCGGACCGGCGCCTCCCGGGGGCCTCGGGGGAGGGTGGGGCCGGCCAGGGTCTGGTAGGCGGTCTCGGGGACGAAGCCGAGACGCTCATAGACCGGGCGGCCGAGGGCTGTGGCGTGCAGCAGCACGGTGGCCGCGCCGCCAGCCTCCAGGAACTCGACGATCGCCTCGGTGAGCGCCCCGCCCAGCCCGATGCGCCGGTGCCCCGGGACGACGGCCACGCCCCCGACCCAACCGGTGCCGCCGAACATCGCCCCCGCGGCCACCCCGACGAGCGCCCCCTCGGCCTCGGCCACCACCACCTCGCCGTCCAGCCGCGCCCTGGCGAACCCGACGACGTTGGCCAGCCGGCCCCCGAACCCGGCCTGCTCGTACACCGGCCCGAGCCGGCCCAGGTCGTCAGGCCGGGCCGACCGGATCGCTGGAAGTTGGGGCCGGGTCACCACGGCAAGGGGCTGTGGACGGCCAACCCACCCGTTCCCGGCAATCGGCTACGCTCCCCCACCGGGGGACCCGGCACCGGCGGGTCGGGCTGCCGCACGGGCGGGGTCGGGTTGGGGCGCCGCACGGGCGGGGTCGGGGACGGGATCCGGGTCGGGGACGGGATCCGGGTCGGGGACGGGATCCGGGTCGGGAACCGGATCAGGGACGGCGCCGAAGCGGCGGTGGCGGCCCTGGTAGACACGGAGGGCCTTGAAGAGCTCCTGGCGGTTGAAGTCGGGCCAGAGGACCGGGGTGAAGTGGAGCTCGGCGTAGGCGATCTGCCAGAGCAGGAAGTTCGAGATCCGGTACTCGTTCGAGGTCCGGATGAGCAGGTCGACGTCGGGCATGTCGGCCGCCCACAGGCGCCGGGCGATGGCTCGCTCGTCGATGCGGCGGGGGCCGCGGCCCTCGCGGACCTCGGTGGCCAGGGCCTGGACGGCCCGGGCGAGCTCGTCGCGGCCGCCGTAGTCGAGGGCGACGGCCAGGGTCATGCGGGTGTCGCCGGCGGTGAGGTCCTCGGCCTCCTTGATCCGGCGGCGGACGTGCGGGGGGATGCGGTCGCGGCGGCCGATGAAGCGGATCCGGACCCCGCGCTCGTGGAGCTCGTGGGAGCGCCGCACCAGCAGCGACTCGTTGAAGTTCATCAGAAACCGGACCTCGGCGGCCGGCCGGCGCCAGTTCTCGGTCGAGAAGGCGTACACGGTCAGCCAGGACAGCCCGACGTCGAGGGCCCCCTCGACGGTGTCGAACAGGGCCGCCTCCCCCGCCTCGTGGCCCTTGTTGCGGGGCAGGCCCTTGGCCCCGGCCCAGCGGCCGTTGCCGTCCATGACGATGGCCACGTGGTCGGGCACGCCCTTGGGGTCCAGGTCGGGCGGCAGCGCCCGGGGATGGCGGCTCGGCATCAGCGGGCCACCAGGGGGTAGGCGCGCAGGCGGCGGTCCAGGTGGTACTCGACGTAGCCCTTGACCAGGGCGCCGGCCTCGCGGCGGGAGGCCGGGGCGGGTTCGGCGGAGGCTGTGGTGTCCAGGTCGTCGCCGAGCAGGGCGGCCAGCAGGGGCATGGTCGCGGCGTCCAGGGTCGACTCCTCGCCGGTGCGGCAGCGCTCGCACAGGCCGCCGCCGCGGGCGATCGAGAAGGCCCGCGTCGGCCGGTCGGTGGTCCCGCAGCTGGCGCACTCGGCCAGGGCGGGCCGGTAGCCCTCCAGCGCCATCAGCTTGAGCAGGAACGCGTCCAGCACCACCGACGGGTCCCGGGGCCCGCTGTCCAGGGCCCGCAGCGCCCGGACCAGCAGCAGATAGAGCCGGATGGCGGCCTCGCGCTCCTGGGCGACCTGGTCGACCGCCTCCAGCATGGCCGTGCCCGCGACCACCCGGTCGTAGTCCTCACGCAGGGCCCGGAAGGGGGCGATGACCTCGGCCTGGGTGACGATGTCGAGCTCGCGGCCCCGGTACAGCGACAGGTCGACGTGGCTGAACGGCTCCAGACGGCCGCCGAAGCGCGACTTGGTCTTGCGGACCCCCTTGGCGACCGCCCGGACCTTGCCCTCGCCCTGGGTGAGCAGGACGACGATGCGGTCGGCCTCGCCGAGCTTCCAGGTCCGCAGCACGACGCCCTGCTCACGGTAAAGGTTCATTCCGCTCAGTCTATCCGGGAGCGGCGACCGGCAGGGGCGCCTCCCTGACCCGGCCGCCGGCCACCTCGAGCCGCCGGTCCAGGCGCAGGCCGGCCAGCAGCCGCCGGTCGTGGCTGACCACGACCAGGGTGCCGTCGTAGCCCTGGAGGGCCCGCTCCAGCTCCTCGATGGCGTCCAGGTCCAGGTGGTTGGTCGGCTCGTCGAGCAGCAGGAGGTTGGTGCCCTGGGCGACCAGCAGGGCCAGGCCGGCCCGGGAGCGCTCACCCGGCGACAGGGCCGCCTCGGGCCTGGTCAGGTGCTCGGCCCCCAGGTCGAACTTGGCCAGCAGGGAGCGGGCGGCCTCGACCGACAGCTCGGTCCGCTCCCGGACCGCGTCCAGCAGCGTGCCCGGGCCGGGGGTGCGGTCCTGGCCGAGGTGGCCGACGACTACCCCCGACCCGAGCCGGACCGTGCCCTCCTCCGGGCGGAGCTCGCCGGTGAGCAGGCCGAGCAGGGTCGACTTGCCGGCCCCGTTGGGCCCGGTCAGGGCCAGGCGGTCGCGCCAGCGCAGCTCCAGGTCGACCGGGCCGAGCCGGAACCCGCCCCGGCGCACGGTCGCGCCGGCCAGGCTGGCCACGACCTCCCCGCTGCGCCGGCCGGTCTGGAGCGACAGGCGCAGGTCCCAGCCCTCCCAGGGCTTCTCGGGGTCGCCAAGGCGCTCCAGGCGCCGCTCGAGTGCCTTGGCCCTGGTCGCGCCGGCGGTGGCCCGCTCCTTGCGCCGGCCGGCCAGGGACTTGTCGTTGTCGGTGCGCCGCTCGCCCCGGCGGCTGGCCGCCCACTCGCGCTTCTGACGGGCCGCCTCCTCCAGCCGAGTCCGCTCGGCCCTGGCCTCGTCGTAGTCGGCGTAGGCCTGCTCGCGCCGGCGGCGGCGCTCCTCGACATAGGCGTCGTAGCCGCCGCCGTACTCGCTGAGCCGGCGCGAGTGCAGGTCGAGCTCGGCGATCCGGGTGGTGGTGGCGGACAGGAACGCCCGGTCGTGGCTGACCAGGAGGACGCCGACCGGGGGACCCGCCGCGGGTCCCCCGGACCCCCCCGTGGGGCGTTCCTCGGCGGTCAGGAACCGCTCCAGGCGGGCCAGGCCGTCGAAGTCGAGGTTGTTGGTCGGCTCGTCCAGCAGCAGCACGTCGAAGCGGGCGAGCAGGATGGCGGCCAGGCCGGCCTTGACCCGCTGGCCGCCTGACAGCCAGGCCAGCGGGGCCTCGAGCACGGCCGGATCCAGGCCGACGTCGGCCAGCACCCGGGGGGCGCGGGTGTCGTGGTCGTCGCCCCCCAGGGCCAGGAAGCGGGCAAGGGCGTCGTCGTAGGCCTCCAGCTCGGCGCGGCCCGGGTGGTCGCCGACGGCCCGCAGCGCGGCCTGCATTGCCTCCTCGGCGGTGGCCAGGCCGGTGCGGCGGCGCAGGTAGGCGGCGGTGGTCTCGTCGCCGAGAGGGTCCGGCTCCTGGGCCAGGTAGCCGACACTGAGGGCCGGCGGCGAGCGCTCGACCGTCCCCGAGGTCGGCGCCTCCAGGCCGGCCAGGCAGCGCAGCAGGGTCGACTTGCCGGCGCCGTTGCGGCCAAGCACGCCGATGCGGCTGGTCCCGTCGACGACCAGGTCGACCCCGTCGAGCACGACCTGGGCCCCGCGGACCACGGTGAGGTTCCGGGCGGCGAGCATGCCCCCAGCCTAGCCCGGGGCGGGGGCGCGGGGGTCAGGTGGTGCGGGCGACCAGGGCCCGGGCCCGGTGGACCAGGGTGGCCAGGCGGCGGGGACGGCGCTCGGTGGTGGGCGCGGGGTCGGGTGGGGCGTCGAACGGGGCGCGCTCGGCCAGCGGGGCGCCGGCGGCGCGGGCGTCGTGGAGCAGGTGGACGGGGACGAGGGCGTGGCGCACGGTGGTCTCCTCGCTGGCCGTGGCTTCGATGCCTTGCCTGCTCAGGATGGCCGCAAGGCGGGCGGGCGTCGGTGCCGCCGGTCACCGGGCGGATGTGACGTCCGGCACGCGCCGAGCCTTCATCGGATCCTTGCTCCGGTGTAACCCGATCGCAACCGCCGCCGGGCAGCCTTGTGAACGTACGCACATGCGTCGACATGACATTGGAGCGAGTGCACCTGATGACCACCAACCGACCCCCGATCGAGAACTACCTGATGGACATGGACGGAGTCCTGGTCCACGAGGAGCGGCTGATCCCCGGGGCCGACCTGTTCGTGAAGCGCCTCCAGCAGGCCGGGCACCGGTTCCTGCTGCTGACCAACAACAGCATCTACACCGCGCGCGACCTGGCCGCCCGCCTGGCCCTGACCGGCCTGGAGGTGCCGGAGTCGTCGATCTGGACCTCAGCCCTGGCCACGGCCCGGTTCCTCGACACCCAGCGGCCCCAGGGCAGCGCCTACGTGCTCGGCGAGGCCGGCCTGACCACCGCCCTGCACCAGGTCGGCTACGTGCTCACCGAGCGCGAGCCCGACTACGTGGTCGTGGGCGAGACCCGGGCCTACAGCCAGCAGGCGATCACCAGGGCGATCCGGCTGATCGCCTCCGGGGCCCGCTTCATCGCCACCAACCCCGACCCGACCGGCCCCTCCCCGGCCGGCCCGCAGCCGGCCACCGGGGCCGTGGCCGCTCTCATCTCCGAGGCCACCGGGGTCCGCCCCTACTTCGTGGGCAAGCCGAACCCGCTGATGATGCGCGAGGCCCTTCGGGCCATCGACGCCCACTCGGAATCGACAGTGATGATCGGCGACCGGATGGACACCGACATCGTCGCCGGGATCGAGGCCGGCCTCCAGACCATCCTGGTCCTGACCGGCATCACCGGCCGCGACGAGGCCCAGCGGTTCCCGTTCCTGCCCTCGCGGATCGTGGACTCGGTGGCCGACCTGGTCGACGACGTGGCCGACCGGCGCCCCGGCGACCGGGCCCAGCCGGGGGTGACGAACCCCGAGTCGTAGGCGGCGATCACCGCCTTGGTGTGGGGTTGTAGCCGCCCTCCCGCCAGGGAGGGTCAGCCGGGTGGCCGAGCCAGAAGGGGCTGGCGTAGGCGATGGCCCGGCCCTGCGCTGCCCACTCGCCGGTCGCCCGCGGGTCGGGCGGCTCGGCCGGGTCGGTGACCCGCAGGACCACCCAGTCGCCGTCGGCCGGGTCCAGGTCGAGCTCGAGGGAGACCACCGGCTCGGCCGGGCCGGGCAGGGCGACCTCGACGGCGGCGGCCTGGGCCGGGAGCCGCTCCCCGGGCCGCAGCACCTGGAGGCCGAGCCGCCGGCCCTCCCAGGCCTCGCCCCGGCCAAGGTCGACCTCGATCCGGACCGGGCCACCGGGGTGGGCCACGGCCGTGCCCATGCGGGCCCGCTCCCCCGGCCTTCCGCCCGGGGCGGCCAGGGAGGTCATGGCGGCGTCCAGCCGCAGGCCCTTGACCCGGCTGGCGAAGAACCGGCGCGCGGCCAGGGCGTCCAGCACCCCGGCCCGGGTGAGCTCGCGCAGCCACAGCCCGGCCCGGCCCTTGCCCTCGGGGCGACCCCAGTCGGCGCCGTGCTCGTCGGTCACCCCCAGCAGCCCGACCCGCCAGCCGGCGTTGAGGCACTGGTTGAGGGGCGACTCCTTGCCGCGGTCGGTGTCCTTCAGCAGGTAGTCCTCGAGCTTGTTGAACAGCTCCAGGCTGATCAGGCGCTGGGCCATGGCCGGCCGGTAGCCGAAGCCGCCGAAGCGGAGCCGGCCGGTCCCGGGATGGTTGAACCCGACCAGGCCGTCCTGGCCGCGGTGCTCCAGCCAGCGCCAGAACCGGCCCATGGTCGGGACGGTGCGCAGCGGGTCGGTGAAGCGCTCGCTGTTCCAGACGTTCATGTGGCCGTAGGCGGCGTGCGACCACTCGAACCCGTGCAGGGCCACGAACTCCCCGTCGG
>JASLBL010000441.1 GCA_030146615.1 Actinomycetes bacterium | reverse complement strand
GCGATCGACCGGGCCGAGCTGCGCCGTGCCCTTCAGGCGGTCCACGCCATCGGGCGCGCGGTCAACCGCCGCCTGGCCGTCACCGAGCCCTGGCGCCTGCCCTGCCCCGAGGCCCACCGCGAGCTGACCCGCCTGCTCCCGCTGCTGGACGCCCTCGGAGTGGCCGCCTGGCCGTTCGTGCCCGACACGGCCGGCCGGGTCCGGTGCCTCCTCGGCCGCCCCGCCGAACCGGCCGCCTGGGCGCTGGAGGAGGCGCCGCCGGTGGTGACCGCGCCGCCGGCCCCGCCGCTGCCCCGCCGCCCCCGAACCCCCTAGCGTCGGCGCCGCCGGCCAGGGAGAATGCGGCCGGACACCAAAGGAGCTCGCGTTGCGAATCGAGTCGTCGGTCACCTCGCTGTCATGGATCCCGCTCGGGGCGATGGAAGGCGCCGGCACCGAGCTGGCCTTCCGCCTCGGCATCGCCCACTACGACCCACCGCCCCCGGAGAAGCTGGAGAACCTGGCCGCCCTCAAGGCCGCCGACCGCTTCCGGTTCGCCAACGAGCTCCGGGCCTGGATCGAGGTCGAGGACGGCCGCATCGTCGACCACGGCCACGGCGGCGGCGGCCACATCGGCAGCACCACCCTGCGGCTCGGCTCGCGCGACCTCACCTTCGCGGCCATGCCCTTCCCCGACGTGCGGCCCAAGCCCGAGCAGGGCGACGGCTGGGTACGGTTCGTGCAGTCGGCCGGGGGCCGCACCGGCGCCCCGGCCCCCCGCCGCATCCGCCGCCCGCCGTTCGTGCAGATGGTCGCCCCGGCCGCCTGGTCGACCCTGGCGCTGACGATCCACACCGACGGCCGCGCCGACTACGAGGTCGTCGGGGCCAGCCCCTTCCCGCGCCACTGGATCTACGACCACGAGGGCACGCTGGTCGCCAAGACGGGCCGGATCGACTTCGCCCGCTGGTTCCGCGAGACCCAGATGCAGCGCACCCCCTGGGGCGACGAGGACTCGCCGGCCCTGATCGTGGCGGCCGAGACGGCGCTGGAGCGGCGGCTGTCGGTGGCCATCATCGACGGCAACCCGGCGTTCCGCCGCCTCAAGACCGGCGAGACCCTGGTCGAGCAGGGCGACGTCGGCAGCGACGTCTATCTGCTGTTCGACGGCGTGCTCATGGTCGAGATCGACGGCAAGCCGGTGACCGAGCTCGGCCCTGGGGCCGTGGTCGGCGAGATGGCGCTGCTCGAGGGGGGCCGGCGCACGGCCACCCTGCGGGCGGTCACCCCCTGCCGGATCGCCGTGGTCGCCGGCGAGCAGCTCGACCGGGACGCCCTCGCGGAGGTGGCACGGGTCCGCCGGGAACCGGACAGCTGACATGACGGCGGCGGTACCCAGGCGGGCGACCCTGCGCGTCGTCGTCTGGGCCTTCCACCTGATCCTTCCCCTGCTCGGGCTGTGGCTGCTGCTGGCCCAGCCCCACTTCGACGTCACCCTCGAGCACCACGGCATCCACTTCGGGCTGGTGGTGGGCGTGGCCGCGGTCAACGTGGCCCTCGGGGTGCGGATGAGCGAGGTGGCCCGCCGCCGGGCCGACGCCCGCCTGTTCCTGGTCTCGCTGGTCTTCCTGTCCAGCGCCGGGTTCCTGCTGCTGCACGCCCTGGCCACGCCGCAGGTGCTGCTCACCGGGCGCAACGCCGGGTTCGCGATCGCCACCCCGGTCGGGCTGCTGCTGGCGGCCGTGTTCGCCGCCATCTCCTCGCTCGACCTGACCCCCGAGCGGGCCCAGGCCGTCCTGCGCCGCCAGGTGCTGCTCCGGGGCGGGCTGTTCGCGCTGCTGGGCGCCTGGGCGGTCGTCTCGCTGCTCGGGCTGCCGCCGCTGGACCGCCCGCTGGCCGAGGAGGCCAGCCGGGGCCCGCTGACCGCCATGGCCGTGGCCGGGGTCGCCCTGTACGTGCTGGCCTCGGCCCGCTACTTCCGGCTCCACCGGCGCCGGCCGTCGGTGATCCTGATCGCCGTCCTCACCGCCTTCGCCCTGCTCGCCGAGGCCATGATCGCGGTCGCCCTGGCCCGCAGCTGGCACGTCTCCTGGTGGGAGTGGCACCTGCTGATGGCGTTCGCCTTCGCCTTCGTCTACTACAGCGCCCACGTGCAGTACGCGCGCGAGGGCTCCTGGTCGAGCCTGTTCCACGGCATCTACCTCCAGGAGACGATCGAGCAGATCCGCCGTGAGCACGCCGAGGCCCTGGAGGCGCTGGTCGAGGCCATGCAGGCGCCCCAGGGGAACGGTGCCCGGCCGGTCGGGCGGGTGGTGGCCGACCTGGCCGACCGCTTCGACCTGACCGAGGGCCAGGCCCAGGTCCTGGAGCAGGCGGCCGAGGCCCTGGTGGCCGAGCGCGAGCAGATCGAGCGCCTGCGGGCCCTGGTGGCGGTGGGGGCCGAGGCCCGGGTGATCGTGGACGAGCGCCAGCTGCTGGAGCGTGGGGTCGAGCTGACCGGCCAGGCGCTGCGCCCGGATGTGCTGCGGGTCGGGCTGGTCGAGGGCGAGCGGCTGGTCTTCCCGGCGTCGATGCGGGCCAGCGACTGGCCCGAGCAGGACGGCGACGGCGACCAGCCGGCCGGCGACGACGGCGACCCGGCGGGGGCATCGCTGAAGTCGCTGGAGCCGGTCGAGGAGGCCGAGGGGGCGGGGGGCCGGCTGGTCCTGCCGCTGACCGTCAAGGACCGCCCGGCCGGGGTGCTGGACGTGCGCCGGTCCGAGGGCGGCTTCGCCGACCGTGACCGCTGGCTGCTGCGGGCCCTGGCCAGCCAGCTGTCCATCGAGCTGGAGAACGCCCGGCTGTACCGCCAGCTCGACGGGCTGTTCCGCCAGTACATGTCGCCCGACGTGGCCACCGCCCTGCTGGCCGACCCGACCCAGGCCGCCCTTGGCGGGGAGGTGGCCGAGGTGACGGTGCTCTTCGCCGACCTGCGGGGGTTCACCCCGTTCTCGGAACGGACGACCCCGGACCGGGTGGTGGCCATGCTCAACCAGTACTTCGGCCGGGCCGTGCCGGTGCTGCTGGCCAACGGGGGCACGGTCGTCCAGTTCGTCGGCGACGCCGTCATGGCGCTGTTCAACGCCCCGGCCCGCCAGCCTGACCACGCCCTGCGGGCGGCCCGGGCGGCCCTCGGGATGCAGGCGGCGATCGAGGCGGTGGCCGAGCGCGAGACCGACTGGCCCCGGTTCCGGGTCGGGGTCAACACCGGTCCCGCCCTGGTCGGCAACATCGGCAGCGACGAGTTCCGCAACTTCACCGCCATCGGCGACACCGTCAACCTGGCCGCCCGCCTCGAGCAGGAGGTCGCCGAGGCCGGCCAGGTCGTCCTCGGCGACGCCACCCACGAGGCCGTCAAGGACGTGGCCATCGCCCGCCCCCTCGACCCCATCGAGGTCAAGGGCAAGCGCGACCCCGTCGCCTGCTGGGTCCTCGAAGGACTGAAGGACGACCCCACCACCTGGTCCCGTTCCCGCTCCGCCGCCGAGGCCGCCCCCGACGGTGCCGCCCCCTCGGAGCCGCCAGCGTCCCCCCAGCCCGGCTCCTCTTGATGTAGACGAACGTTCGTGCTTTTATGAGGCCATGGGCAAGGGAACCGAGACCAGGCAGGCGGTGCTCGACGAGGCCGCCCGGGTGGCCAGCCGGGTCGGGCTGGGCGGGCTGACCATCGGGTCGCTGGCCGCCTCGACCCAGCTCTCCAAGAGCGGGCTGTTCGCCCATTTCCAGTCCAAGGAGTCGCTCCAGCTCCAGCTGCTCGACCACACCCGGGCGCGCTTCGTCGACCTGGTGGTCCGGCCGGCCCTGACCGCCCCCCGCGGCGAGCCGAGGGTGCGCGAGCTGTTCCGGCGCTGGCTCGCCTGGGACGCCGACGCCCTGCCCGGCGGCTGCCTGTTCGTGGTGGCCAGCGCCGAGTTCGACGCCCAGCCGGGCCCGGTGCGGGACCGCCTGGCCCAGGACCAGCGCGACTGGATGGACACCATCGCCCAGGTGTTCCGGACCGGCATCGCCGAAGGCCACTTCCGCCCCGACGCCGACCCCCAGCAGTTCGCCTACGACCTGCACGGGACGATGCTCGCCTACCACCACGCCAGCCGGCTGCTCGGCGACCCGGACGCCGCCGATCGGGCGACCCGCGCCTTCGAAGGGTTGCTGCTCGCCGCCCGCAGCCCCGCTTCCTGAGGAGACCCCATGCCCGCCAGCCGCCTCGCCGCCATCCAGAAAAGCACGATCGTTCGGTCGTTCAGCCTGCTGGAGCAGGTCGCCCCCGCCGCCGGGGCCCGCTGGGCCGAGGCCCTCTGGTTCCGCGTCCCCAGCCCCCGCGGCCGCCGCGACCGGCTGGTCGAGCCCGGCCGCCCGTTCCAGGTCCAGGTCGACGGCGGAACGGTCGCCGGCGAGGTCTGGGGCGACCCGTCGGCCGAGACCGTCTACCTGCTGCACGGCTGGGGCGGGTGGAAGGAGCAGCTGGACGGGTTCGTGGAGCCGCTGACCGGCGCCGGCTTCCGGGTCGTGGCCTTCGACGCGCCCAGCCACGGCGCCTCCGACCCCGGCCCCGAGGGGCCGGGTCGCAGCACCATCATGGACCTGGCCGGCGCCCTGGCCGCGGCGGTGGCGGCCCACGGCCCGGCCTCCGCGGTGGTCGCCCACTCGCTGGGGGCCACCGCGGCCGCCTACGCCCTCGACCACGGCCTCGAGGCCGGGCGCCTGGCCTTCATCGCCCCCATGGCCGACCCGCTCCCCTACACCCGCGTCTTCGCCGCCCGCCTCGGCTTCGGGGAGCGGACCCGGGAGCGCCTGGTGCCACGGCTCGAGCGGCGGGTCGGGATGTCGCTGTCGGCCTTTGACGTGCCGGCCATGGGCCGCCGAGTCGCGACCCCGCCCCTGCTGCTGGTCCACGACCGCCACGACGCCGAGACCGCCTGGTCGGACAGCGCGGCCATCGCCGGGTCGTGGCCGGAGGCCCGGCTGGTCTCCACCACCGGCCTCGGCCACTACCGGATCCTCCGCGACCCGGCGGTGGTCGCCGAGGTCGCCGGGTTCGTCACCGGGCCGGCGACCGCGGCGTCCGGGCGCGGTGCGGCGCAACCAAGGGCCGGGAGGGCTTAGCTCTCGCGCTCGGGCGGGGCCAGCCGGCCTACCTGGGCGACGCCGCCCTCGAGGACCTGTTCCTGGAGGGATCCCCGTGACCGTCCTGCTGGAGGTGGCCGGTCTCCGGGCCGGCTACGGCGGCAGTACCGTCCTGCACGGCGTCGACCCGACCGTCGCCCTGCTGGGCCGCAACGGCGCCGGCAAGGCGTCGCCGACGAGATCGCCGTGCTCGCCAAGGGGCCCCCTACTTGGGGGCCATGCGGATGGCGCCGTCGAGGCGGATGGTCTCGCCGTTCAGCATCCGGTTCTCGAGGATGTGGCGGACCAGGGCGGCGTACTCCTCGGGCCGGCCGAGGCGGGAGGGGAACGGGACCTGGGCGCCGAGGGAGGCGCGGACCTGGTCGGGCATGGCGGCCAGCATGGGGGTGTCGAAGATCCCGGGGGCGACGGCTAGAACGCGGATGCCGACGCGGGCCAGCTCGCGGGCGACGGGCAGGGTCATGCCGGCCACGCCGGCCTTGGAGGCGGAGTAGGCGGCCTGGCCGATCTGGCCGTCGAAGGCGGCCACCGAGGCGGTGTTGACGATCACGCCCCGCTCGCCGTCGTCCAGGGGCTCGTTGCCGGCCATGGCCTCGGCGGCCAGCCGGGTCAGGTTGAAGGTGCCGACCAGGTTGACCTGGATCGTGGTCACGAACCGCTCCAGCGAGTGCGGCCCCTGGCGGCCCAGGACCCGCTCGGCCGGGGCGATTCCGGCGCAGCTGACGGCCGCCCGCAGCCGGCCGTCCTCGGCGGCCGCGACGACGGCGGCCCGCACGCTGGCCTCGTCGGTGACGTCGGTGGCCACGAACCGGGCCAGCTCCCCCAGCTCGTCCGCGACCCGCTCGCCGCGGTCACGGTCGACGTCGGCCACCACCACCGACCCGCCCTCCTCCACCACCATCCGGGCGGTGGCCGCCCCCAGCCCCGACCCGCCCCCGGTGACCAGCACCGCGCTGCCCGTGATGTCCACTTGCCCGCTCCTCCCCTCGCCGAGGGGCACCGTATCCGATCTCGGTCTGGACAACCTGGCCCGGGCCTGTTTCTCTGGCATTCCGTCGCAAATCGGAGGTGCGCAATGGCGAGCTACCCCGATCCTCCCTCCCGCCGGGTCGAGCTGCCGCTGCTTCAGGTGGGCCGGCGAAACCACAAGAGCTGCCGCTGGGCCTGCGGCAACCAGTGCTTCCACGAGGTCCCCAACCGGTCGGACAACGAGACCTTCACCGCGGTGGTCGAGCGGGCCCTGAGCCGCCGCTCGTTCCTGGCCGCGGGCGGGGTCGGGGCGCTGGTTCTGTC